>DATJYF010000122.1:0-3067 GCA_035499715.1 Opitutaceae bacterium
AGAGCCGGTGGCGGGGAATTCGACGCCCTTCCAGCCCATAAAAAAACAAATCAAAACCATGCGCACTCCATTTATCACAACCATCTTCATTCTCGTTGCCGGCGGAGTCCTGCCCGCCTTCGCACAGGACGCCTACGAACAGACGAACCTTGTTTCCAATCTTGCCAGCTACAATCCGCAGATCATTGACCCAAACATGACCGACGCCTGGGGCATCGCCCTGCGTCCGCCGGGTGCTGGCGGCCACATCTGGATCGCCAATGCCGTCGGCGGAACGTCCTCCGAATATATCGGCGACGTGAATGGAATTCCGCTGCACCAGGACGGGCTGACCTCCGTTTCGCTGGATACCCCGCAGTTCACCGACCACGGCTACGCCTTCGTCACCGGCCAGGTTTACAACTCCGCGAGCGACATCGCCGGGCAGCCCGTCGAGTTCGCCGTCTCCGGGCCAGCGGACAACCTTTCCAGCGGCACCCCGGTTCCGATTCCCGGCGGCACCAGCGGCTCCGCGAAGTTCGTCTTTGTCACCGAGGACGGAGCGATCAACGCCTGGCGCTCCAACACCGCCACGGCCATGACCAGCGCGCCGGTGAAGGTGGATTACTCCAAGACCGGTGACTTCAGCAGCGCCGGCCTCGCGGCGAACGCCGTTTACACCGGCGTCGCGATGACGCAGAACGCCTACACCAGCGCCGCCTACGCCGCCAACGGCGCGGGCGGGACCGGCAACCTTCTTTTCGCCGCCGACCAGCGCAACAACGCCATCGAGGTTTTTAACAACACCTGGCAGGACGTCACCTCATCCTTCCACTTCGCCACCCCGGCCGATGTCGGCGGCCTCCACGTGTTCAATGTCACGGACATCGGCAGCCACCTCTATGTGACCTACGCAGCGTTCAATCCATCCGGCGACGAAGGCCAGGAGCAGCTCGAAGGCGCGGGGCTGGGGCACATCGTCGAGTACAATGAAGACGGCAGCCTCGCCCTGGACTTCCACGACGGGGCGAACACCCCCGAAGGCGTCCTCGACGAGCCGTGGGGCGTGGCCGTAGCGCCCGGCACCTTTGGCCAGTACAGCGGCGATCTGCTGGTGGGCAACTTCGGCGACGGCACCATTGCGGCGTTCGACCCCGCGACCGGCAATTTCATAGACGACTTGAAGGACGCGGATGGCAACGTCATCTCCATTGACGGCATCTGGGGCCTCACCTTCGGCAACGGCGTCAGCCTCGGCGACGCCAGCTCGCTCTACTTCACCGCCGGCCCGAACGCCGAGCAGGACGGCCTCTTCGGCAAGCTGACCGTCGCCACCGCCGCGCCGGAGCCGGGTTCGATTGCGCTTCTCGGCGCGGGTGCATTCGCGCTGCTGCGCCGCCGGAGACCACGGTATTAATCATTCAAGACGCACGAAAAACCGCGGGCTGCTGGAAATAATTGGGAAAATTGCGCCGATGCGCAGTGCATGCTTGCGGTGCGCGGCGCTGGGGATTATCAACGCCAAAACATCACCAAAACATCTATGAGCGATCCATTCTCGACCAAGACGGCATTTGATCTCGGCAACGGCAAACAGGGCAGCCTTTTTTCGCTGCCGGCACTGGAGAAGGCGGGCGTGGGTCCGGTCTCGAAGCTGCCCATCTCCATCCGCATCGTGCTCGAAAGCGTGCTGCGCAATTGCGACGGCAAAAAGGTGGCCGAGCAGGACGTGAAGACGCTGGCGAACTGGAATGCGAAGAAGCCGGAGCCGGTGGAAATCCCGTTCGTGGTGGCGCGCGTGGTGTTGCAGGATTTCACGGGCGTGCCGCTGCTGGTGGACCTCGCGGCGATGCGCTCGACCGTTTCGCGCCTCGGCAAAAACCCGATGATGATCGAGCCGCTGGTGCCGGTGGATCTGGTGGTGGACCACTCGGTGCAGGTGGATTTCTTCGGCTCCTCGCAGGCGTTGCAGATGAATCTCGACCTCGAATTCAAGCGCAACCGGGAGCGCTACCAGCTCCTCAAGTGGGGCCAGCAGGCGTTCAAGACCTTCGGCGTGGTGCCGCCGGGCATCGGCATCGTTCACCAGGTGAACCTGGAGTATCTCGCGAAGGGCGTGCTGGAAAAGGACGGCGTTTATTATCCCGACACGCTCGTGGGAACGGATTCGCACACGACGATGATCAACGGTCTCGGCGTGGTCGGCTGGGGCGTCGGCGGCATTGAGGCCGAGGCCGGCATGCTCGGCCAGCCCGTGTATTTCCTCACGCCGGAAGTCGTGGGCGTTTACCTCACCGGCTCGCTGAGCGAAGGCGTGACGGCGACCGACCTCGTGCTGAAAGTGACCGAGATGCTGCGCAAGGCGAAGGTCGTCGGCAAGTTCGTGGAATTTTACGGCCCCGGCGCGAAGTCGCTGCCGGTGGTGGATCGCGCGACCATCGCAAACATGGCGCCGGAATACGGCGCGACGATGGGCTTCTTCGGCATTGACGAGGAGACGACGGCGTATCTGCGCGGCACGGGCCGCAGCGAGGAGCTGGTGAAGGCCTACGAGAATTACTACAAGGCGCAGGGCCTGTGGGGCATCCCGGAAAAAGGCGCAATCGAATACAGCGTGGATCTGGAACTGGACATCTCCACGGTGCAGCCCGGTGTCGCGGGGCCGAAGCGCCCGCAGGATCGTATTTTGCTCACCGATCTCGGCACGACGTTCGAGACGCTGTTTGCGAAGCCGGTGCCCGAAGGCGGCTTCGGCAAAAGCGCCGAGGAACTCGCGACGAAGAAGGTGCCTGTTCACATCAACGGCGGAAACATCGGCAAGCACGAGCACACGATGCCGGCGGTTGCGCCCGGCGAAGCGATGAATTCCGTCGAGATGATCAGCAACCGCCCGACGCCGGACGTTGCCGAGGATTTGGAATCGAGCTTCTACAAGCCTGCCGACGTGACCATCGGCCACGGCGCGGTGCTCATCGCGGCGATCACGAGCTGCACGAACACCTCGAACCCGTCGGTGATGCTCGGCGCGGGCCTGCTCGCGCGCAACGCCGTGGCTCGCGGGCTGCGCTCCAAGCCGTGGGTCAAGACC
>DATJYF010000123.1:0-2841 GCA_035499715.1 Opitutaceae bacterium
TCATGCCGCCATGATGGACGGGCGTCCGCAGGTGGGCCTGGGTGCGGAGGTTTTCCGCGTGCCCCGGCTGGAGGGCGACCTGCGGCCGGCGCTCGAGGCGCATTTCGCGCGGCGGGCGAGGATCGAGCTGCCGGCGCGGACCTGGGAGCTGTCGGCGGTCACGGGCGTCGGGGTGACGCAGGTGACGGTGCGCAACCAGCGCTCGCGCTGGGGCTCGTGCTCGGCCAACGGCACGATCTCGCTCAACTGGCGGCTGGTGCAGACGCCGGACAGCGTGCGCGACTATGTCATCCACCACGAACTGGTGCACCTGCGGCACGAAATGAACCACAGCGATCGTTTTTGGGCGCGGGTGGCGGACGCGTGCCCGTGGTGGCGTGAGGCCGAGCGCTGGCTCAAGCACAACGGCAGCCTGCTCGGCCTCTGAAAAACCGGGGATAAATTGCGCCGGGCGTTCGCGGCTCACCGGCGCTTTCAATCACACGGCGTGAAGGGTGGCCAGGGCCGTCCGGCTTTTTCGGTGGCGCAGCAGCACGACCGCGGCCGCGGCGACCGCCACGCAGAGGCCATAGCCTGCAGGCTCGGGAATGTCGCCCGTCGACGGATTGAGGGCGACGCTGTAGACCTCGAGGCGGTTGACCTTGAAAAGGTCGCTGGCACTGAGGCCCACGACGCCGAGTATATTCGGAGCATAAGGAGATATTCCTCCGTACGAACTGTGAATCGCGATGCCGTGCTCCAGATCAAAGTCGGTGACGAGGTCACCCAGGCCGAAGGTGGGGCCGAACAGCGGGCTGTTTAAGGACTGGAACATGCCGCTGAAAGTGGAGACGTTTTCGTGCTCGACGAAGCCGTCCGTCAGGTTGAAAAGCATGGCGCTTTGATTGATCGGATCCGAAATGATATTCCAGGTGTTCGTTGAATACCAACTCGCCGGAATGCCGCCGGCGATGACTTGGTCAGGCAGATCGAACTGATCGTCGGCCGTATCAAACGGCGTGACGTCGAAGAGCGAGACGGTTGGTCCTTTTTCATCTGACGCGGCATGGAAGTCCAAGGCATTCTGGCCGTCGCCGGCAACCTTGGTGAAATCGTGAGTGAAGGTGAGCGGGCCCTGGTTGATCCAGGTCACGAGCTGGGTTTCAGAGGCGTCGTTGAGCAGCTGCGCGCGGAGCGGCAGGACCGAGGCAACCAGTCCGAAGACCGAAAGGGAAAGGCAGAAGGCGATTGATTTCATGATTATTGTTACACGATTGTAGCTGGAAAAATGCCATGGAAAGACATTCTTCCTATAAACTGAAGAACGACGCCCGGGCGAGAAACTTAAGCGTTCGGCGGTGCCCGCGGAAATGATGTTACTTGAATGTAACATTTATGTCTTGGGCATGGCATTATTTTGAAATAATTTTTGCACTTCACCCTGCCTCCGGCTTCGGGTCCAACCTCAAAACCGAAAGGGAAACCATGTCAGCGAATGAAAAACTTGTCGGTCCCGGCGGACGCCTGTACGCCGAACCACAGCCGGGAGGTGACGAGACCGCCTTCCGCGTCGATAACACCAGCGCCGCGTACTACAATTCGCCGTACTACCTGCTTCACCAAAATCAAGTGCAGCCCATTCCGCCGCCGACGCCGGATGTTCCGCTGCAAATGATCCTCGACGACTTTATCGGCACCGACCTGGTCGCCGCCATCCAGCAGGCGGGAAAAATCAGCTTCCACGCGGTGGGCGACACGGGCGCCGCCAAGGTCAACTATCAGCAAACGGTCGCGCAGGCGCTGGCCAATCAGGCCAACGTGGCCGACGCGATGGTCGCCGACCTGGCCGGGTCGCTGCCCCCGTCGTTCTTTTTCCATCTCGGCGACATCATCTATAATTTCGGCGAGGCCCAGTATTACTACGACCAGTTTTATGAGCCCTACCGCGCCTACGACCGGCCGATCTTCGCCATCCCCGGCAATCACGACGGCTCGGTCTTCGGCCCGAACTCCAGCGCGCCGCAAGTTCCCACCCTGCAGGCCTTCCTGAACAATTTCTGCGCCACCTCCGTCGGGCCCTCGCCCGACGCCGGCGGAATGGTCCGCAGCGCCATGACCCAGCCGGGAGTCTACTTTACGCTGGACGCGCCCTTTGTCTCGATCATTGGGCTCTACAGCAACGTTCTGGAAGGGCCGGGCGTGATTTCATCGCAAAAAGGCAAATTTCCCATCGCCGACGTCCAGCTGGGTTTCCTCAAAAGTGAGCTGGAGCGTTTGAAGCCGCAGCGTCAGGCCGGCCAACGGGCGGTCGTTCTCGCCATGCACCATCCGCCGCTTTCGGCAGATGCTCATCATGGCGGTTCATCCGGCCTGGAAGCGGACCTCGACAACGCTTTCAAGGCCGCGAATTTTTATCCCGATTTGATCCTGTCGGGCCATGCGCACCTCTATCAACGCTTCACGCGGCGCGTGACTCAAACCGGGCAGCAGATCCCTTACATCATCTCCGGCAGCGGCGGTTTTGCCGCGACACCGCCGCAGCAGAAGGTGAAACCGGCGCCGTTCACGGTGGGCGACTACACGATGGAGGTCGATCCCATCATCAAGTTCGGCTATCTCCTCATCACCTGCGATGCGAAGACGCTGACGGTCACGTTCCGCTCCCCGGCGAGCAACGGAACCGTGGCGGACCTGGATGCGGTGTCGGTGGACTTGAAAACCGGAAAACTCGCGACGGTTGCGCCGGCCGCCCGCCGCCGCGCCGGCCGCAAAACCGCCAAACCGGCTCCGGCCGCCGCGCGCCGCCCGAAAGCGAAAGCCCGGCCTTCCGCCGCGCGCGCCCGCCGCAAGCGCTGAGCCCGG
>DATJYF010000124.1:0-5560 GCA_035499715.1 Opitutaceae bacterium
ACCTGCAGACCAGCGAGTGGGTGGAATACGTTGGTATCGGGTTGCTCTCTTCATCTTCTTACTCCACAGGCATAACTTACAGCGCAACGAGCAATGCAACTGGCAGCCTGCTCATCGACGGCAATGTCGTGAAGCAATTTACCCTGCCTGCCACGGGCGACCTAAACACTTACAAGCAAATCCGAGCCGGAACGTTCGCGATTGCCCAAGGCAAACACGATGTCGAGCTGCGCATCGACAGCGGCCAGGCCCGAGTTGATTCATTTAGCCTCACAGCATTCTAGAGACGAAGGTAATTCTCTCGCTAGTGCCGATAGCTTTTCGCCGTACACGCTCCCGCGCTGAGTAACCGAGACTGCCATCAGGCTGCCCGCGAATAGGTTTTGTTTCACGTCAGCATATTTGTCTGCTTTTCGTTTTCACGTTCTAAATTGCCAACCACAAACCCGCCTCGGCTCTTCTCTCGCCGCCTCCGCTTCGGCAGATGCGGCGCGATGATCGCCCACAACTCGTCCGAGAGTAGTTCCGCCATGTCTGCTTATATCAAGCTGACCTCTCACCGTCCAGACAGGTGGTTTTGAAATGAACTCTAAGTCCGCTTTATCTTGCGACTTGGCTCCGAGGTAAAGCCGGAGTCGAATCCCTCCCCCTTTGTTCTGCGGCGGTTTCCGGTGGCGATCTCTCCGGCACCTGCCGTTAGCGTTGGTTGCCTTTGGATTTTTCCAGTGTCTGACGAGCAATGCTCAGATTTTCGCGTGCCTGGGGAGAATCGGGATTGAGTTTCACGGCCGCTTCAAAATGACCGATCGCCTCGGGCAGCCGGCCGGGGATGTTCGCCAGAATGATCCCAAGGTTGGTATGGGCCGCTTCAAAATTTGGATCGATCCGCAACGTGGCTTCATATTCAGCAATCGCCTCGGACACCCGGCGGGGGGCTTTGGCCAAGGCGTTGGCCAGATCGTAGTGAATGGCGGCATTGGCCGGATTGATCCGCACGGCCGTTTCGTACTCGGCAATCGCGTCGGGCAAGCGGTCCGGCAGCTGCAACAGCGCGGCGCCCAGATTACAATGCGCCTCGACCGAATCCGGCTTGATTTTCAGTGCCGCCTCATATTCCGCGATCGCTTCCGGCAGACGTGAGGGATCCTTGGCCAGCGCGCAACCCAGATTGACGTGCGCCGCGGCATCACGCGGATTGAGCCGCAGGGCGGCCTGATACTCCGCAATCGCCTCCGGCCAGCGGTCTTTCGAGGCGAGCAGGACGTTGCCCAGACTGTAATGTGCTTCGGCCAGGTTGGGGTTTTTTCGCAGCGCCGCTTTGAATTCGGCTTCGGCCTCGGCCTGACGGCCGGGACTCTTCGCCAGGGCCAGGCCCAGATTGTAGTGGGTTTCGGCCAGATCGGGATCGATCCGCAGCGCAGCCTCATATTCGGCAATGGCGTCGGGCAGTCGGCCGGGCATCGTGTCCAGGACCGTTCCGAGATTGCTGTGGGCCATCGCATTCTCCGGCCGTTTGGCCACGGTGTCGCTCCAAATGGCGAGTTCGCTGCGATAGTCTTGATTGCGCCGAAAAGTCAACCCACCGAGCCCCACGGCCATCACCGCCCACACTGCCAGGCTGCGCCGCCCCAGCCACTCATAGAGACCCGCGGCGGCCAAAACAACCACGGCGGCGAGCGGCAAGTACATGCGGTGCTCGCCCGTCGGCTGCAAAGTGACCGGAACCACGCTGGAGGTGGGAGCAAGAATCGCAAAGAACCAAGCTCCGGCGAAACCGATGGCCGGCCAACGACGCCAGGCGATCGCCAGGCCCGCCAGCAGCACCACCAGAATCAGCGCGTAAGGCACGGCCTCGACCGCGTGCCGAATGACCCCGGGGCCGTAATAAAGCACCAGCGGATGCGGCCAGAAGGCCCGCTCGAGATAGAGCGTGACCGACCGGCAAGAGGTCAGCGCGTAGCTCCACGACGTCACTCCTTGGTCAAATCCGACATGGCGCTGGTGCACGCTCGCCAGCGACCAGGCGAGTGGCAGCCACGTGCCCGCCAAGCCAAGGTAGTAACGCCAGCGATGAAGCCAGGCTTCGCGAAACGAGCCGCCGACAAACGTCCGATCATAGCACAAGACCAGCAACGGCGCGGTGACGATGATCTCTTTGGTCAGCGCGCCAAGCAGGCACGCCCCGAAGGAAAGGATCTGCCAGCGTCCCGGCGCGGCCGATGACGCGCTGCGAATGAAGCCGTACAGCGTCAGCAAATAGAAAAGCCCCATGAGGGATTCGGCCCGCTGCGAAACATAAGTCACCGCTTCGGTTTGAAGCGGATGGACGATCCAGACGAGGGTCGCGGCCAGCGCCAGCGGCACCGCGTCCGGCCCCAGGCGCAGTCGCAGGAGCGGCTGCAAAAACGTCCGCCGCAGGATCGCGAACAGCGTCCAGCCGGCTAGGATGTGAACGAACAGATTGAACGCATGGTAACCCCAGACCTCATCCCCGCCTAAGGCGCAGTTCAAAGCGAAGGTGAGATTGAGCAACGGCCGGCCGCCGGTGGTTGCCGCGGCCGGCGGCGCCACCACGCTCCCGAAGTGCCTTATGGTTGGATTGTCAGTGATCGCGATCTGATCGTCCAAGATGAACGGACCCGAAAAACTGTTCAAATAGGCCGCGAGGGCGGCGAGCGCGATCAGGCCGGCCGCCAGGAAGGCGCTCCCGCGCGCCGGGAAAATATTCCGGCTGGAAGACGGAGCGGCGCCGGCCGCCGCTTTGGCAGCCATTCGGGCTCGGCTTTTTTTCGACATGGAAAAATTTCAATTCACCCAGGGGATGCCGGCAACAAGCATTAACCAAACATCGCGGAGATTTGCCCCAGCGCGGGGGAAGAGGTGATAAAGGCTGCTTTTTTCGGCAAACTGCACAATTTTTTGTGCCGAATGAAAAACCCGTCCGTCTTTCTTTTGTTGCTTGCCATGACCATCGCCATCCCTTCCGCCGCGGCCCCGACTTTCGCCGCCGTCCCATCCGTGAGATTGATAACGCTGGATCCCGGACATTTCCACGCCGGCCTGCTGCAGAAGACCATGTACCCGGAGATCGACCGCACGGTTTATGTTTATGCGCCGGACAGCGACGACGTGCTCGATCATCTCAAGCGGGTCAGCGGCTACAACCACCGCGCCGAAAATCCGACGGACTGGCGTGAGGCGGTCTACACCGGCCCGGATTATTTCGAGCGCATGCTGCGCGAAAAGCCCGGCAACGTCGTGGCGATTTCGGGCAACAATCTGCGCAAGGCGGAATACATCAAGGGTTGCATCGACGCCGGCCTGAACGTCCTCGCCGACAAGCCGATGGCGATCGACGCGGCCGGCTTCGTCCAGTTGAAAGACGCCTTCGCCGCGGCGCACGCAAAGGGAGTCATTCTTTACGACATCATGACCGAGCGCTCCGAAATCACGACGATTTTGCAGCGGGAGTTTTCCCTGCTGCCGGATGTCTTCGGCCGGCTCGAAACCGGCACCGCCGACCATCCGGCGGTGGAAATGGAAAGCGTCCATTATTACTACAAGTTCGTCTCGGGCTCGGCGCTGAAGCGCCCGGCGTGGTTTTTCGATGTCCGGCAGCAAGGCGAAGGCCTGGTCGACGTCGGCACCCACCTCGTCGACCTCGTGCAATGGGAATGCTTTCCGGAGCAGGCGCTCGATTACGCCAAGGACATCCAGGTTCTTTCCGCCCGGCACTGGCCCACCCTTCTGACCGCCGCGGAATTCAACACCGTGACCGGACTCGACAGGTTTCCGGATTTTTTGAAAGGCAGCGTGCAGAATTCCGTGCTGAGCGATTACGCCAATGGCGAAATCAATTACACGATCAAGGGCATCCACGCCAAAGTGACGGAAAAATGGGTTTACAAGGCGCCGGACGGCTCCGGCGACACGCATTTTTCCGTCCTGCGCGGCACCAAGTGCATTTTGACAATTCTCCAGCACGCCGAGCAAGGCTATAAGCCGACGCTTTATCTTAAACCGGCCGCCGGGACCGATCCGGCCGCCTTTGCCAAGGCGCTGGCCGCCGGCCTCGCGCAAATCCGGTTGAAATATCCCGGCGTGGAGCTGAAGCCATTGTCCAACGGCTCCTGGCAGGCGGCGATCCCGCCCACGTACGACGTCGGCCATGAGGCGCATTTCGCGCAGGTGACCGAACGTTTCCTGCAATACCTCGCCGCCGGCCGCCTGCCCGACTGGGAGGAGCCGGGTATGCTGGCCAAATATTACACCACCACCCGGGCGCTGGAACTGGCCAGAAAAAGCCCCTGACGGCCGGAGCGCCAGGGGCGAAATTACCGTTCGCTTTCCGGCGCGCGGGAAAAATCCCGCGCGCCGAGATCGGACTTCCATCACTGCGCGAGGAAGGTGAACTTATCGGCGGAGAGCTGGTAAGAACTGGATTTCGAGTTCTTGCCCGTCACCGTCAGCTTCACCGTATGGGAGCCGGCCGCGCTGAAGGTGACCGTGCCGAAGTTGGTCGTCGGATAAGTCTGACCCGAGGCGTATTGATCGAGCGTGGAGCCGAGGTTGGCGCCATCGACCGCGAGCTGGAGGATGCCGCGGGTCGTGTTGCCCTTCCATTCCATCTGCACCTGGTAGGTGCCGGCTGAAACGTTACCGGTGGTGAAGGTAATGGAGTCACCCACGCTGTTGCCGGCGAGTTCGACCCACTTGCCGCCGCTGGAATTCTTGTCAGTCTGAACCGAGGTGGTGGCGCCGCTGCCGGTGTAGCTCAGGCTTTCGGCCTCGAATGAAACCGTTGTTCCAGTGCCACTGCCGATCGTGTAGGCCGCGCTGGCCACCGCGCTGTCCGTGAAGCCGGTTTCATAGGCGATGGCCTCGAGCGTGGTTGTACTATCGACCGCCACCATAGTGTTGTTGTAGATCGTGCCGTTGGTCTCGCTCGGCGCGCTGCCGTCGGTCGTGTAACGGATGATGGCGCCGGGGGTCGAGCAACTGATGGTCACCTCGATCGGCTCGGCATACGTGCCGGCCGGCGGACTGAAGGTCGGCGCGGCAACCGTCTGGCTGCCGCCTTGGGGCGTAAATACGAACTTGTCGACGGAAATATAATAGCCGCTTGAAGCCGGGTTCTTGCCCGTCACCGTCACCTTCACCGTGTGCGTGCCGCTCGTGGTAAAGGTGAACGGCCCAAAGCTCGTGGTATGATAGGTCTGGCCTGATGAGTATTGATCGAAGGTCGGCCCAAGATTGGTGCCATCGATCGAGAGCTGACCAATACCACGGTTATTGTTGCCCTTCCAAGCCATCTGCAGATCGTAAGTTCCAGCCGGGAGGCTGGGAATGGCAAAACTAATGGAGTCGCCCACGCTGTTCCCGGCGAGTTCGACCCACTTGCCGCCGCTCGTGTTGGTGTCGGTCTGCACGCTGGTGGTCGCGCCACTGCCGGTGTAGCTCAGGTTTTCGGCTTCGAACGAAACCGCCGTGCCACCGCCGGTGTTGATGGTATAAACACCGCTGGTCACCGTGCTGTCGATCATGCCGGCTTCATAGGCAA
>DATJYF010000125.1:0-4422 GCA_035499715.1 Opitutaceae bacterium
TTTTTTCCCACGCGGTCTTGAAACGCTGTGAGGACTCGGGGTTGCCGACCAGCGTGCCGTCGAGATCGGAGCAGAAAAGGCGGATGGTCGGATTCACGGCCATGCGGTCTTGGTCAGCGGTTCAATCCCCGTCGTTCCACGGCTCGTCCCATTCGGTGTCGGTGAAGGCCACGGCGGCGGCGCGCTCCTCGACCAGGCTGATCAGCTGCTGCGCGATGCCCGTCCAGGTGAACAGGCTGCGCGCCTTGTGCGCGCCCATGCGCGAGAGCCGGGTGGCCAGCCGCGGATGCTTCAGCACCTTCACCACCGCGATGCCCAGATCCTCGCGGTCAAAGGGATCCGCGTAGAGCGCATGGCGGCCGAAGGTGATGGCGCGGTAAAGCCCGCCGTGCGTGGTGACAACGGTCGGCGTGCCACAGGCCATGGCCTCGATCGCGGTCATGCCGAACGGCTCGTAGCGGCTGCTGAGGACGAAGACGTCGGCGGCACGGTAGTAATCGGCGAGGTCGGCGTCGGCCACGTAGCCGCCGAATTTGACCCTGCCGGTCAGGCCGGCCTCGGCGGCCCGGGCCTGCAATTCGCCGAACAGTTTCTGCTCGTCGGCCTTCAGCTGGGTGCCGCCGACGGCGAGGTGCAGCACGGCATCGGGAATGCGCGCGGCAACGAGGGTGAAGGCGTCGATCAGCAGGTCGTAGCCCTTGTTGCGGGCCAGCCGGCCGAGGGCGAGCACGACCTTGCCCTCGAAGCCAAGGCGCTGGCGGATCGGCTGCTGCGAGGAAACGCTGACGGGATAAAAGCGGTTGTCGTCATAGCCGGGCGGGATCATGTGCGCCTGCTCGGCCGGCGCGCCGTAGTCGTTCACGATCATGTCGAGCTGCGGCGGCGTGGTGGCGATGACTGCGTCGCAGTCCCGGAAAAGCTGTGTTTCGTGGCGGATGCGCTCGGTGAAGTTGTATTTTTTTTCGAAGTTCGCCGCGTCGTCGGGAAAATCCTGCTCCATCAGCTTCTTTTTCCACAGGCCGAGCGAGTGCGGCGTGTGCACGTGCGGTGCGTCGAGCGCATCGGCGAGGCGCAGGGTCGCATAGCCGGCGTCCCAGTAGTGGCTGTCGAAGAACTGGTACTTGAGGCCGCGCTTTTCGACGAAGCGCAGCGCGTGCTCCGCCCATTCGGCGAGGTGATGGTAGAGATATTCCTTGCCGATGAATTTTTTTCCGCCGCAGGGCACACGGATGATCCGCACCTGGTCGTTGATCACGTCGAATTCGGGCTGGTCCTCGAAACGGCGGGTCCAGATGTCCACCTCGAAGCCGAGCTGGGCGAGCTTTTTGGAAAGTTCGAGGACGTAAACGACCTGCCCGCCGGTGTCGGCCGCGCCGAGCGGCGGCTCGGCCGCGACGTAGCCGTGGGTGGAAACCAGGCCGATGCGCGGCAGGGTGGACTCGAAATTGATTTCGGACATGAGACGGGTGGGTTGGACATCCGCCCGCCGGAAAAGCGGATGCGAAAGGCGCTATCGACCCCGCGAAAGACACGCCGCCGGGCCGCCGGTTCGCACCGACACGGTAAAATCACCGCTCCCTGCCCCTGAAAACGGCTCAATGATAAGCCGAATTTTCAGTTTGTTGCGACCTCATCCGCGACCATGAGCGGGGCGACATAAAAGGCGACGAAGAGCAAAAGCAGCCCGACCGGAATTCTCAGCACGGCCTCGGGCAGAAATTTCCACCGGCAGTAGGTCGCGACGGGTTTCATGGCGGCGGCGGCTGATCAGGGCTCTTCGCCATAAATCGATAGAGTATTATCTACATATCGGCGCGTACTTCCTGATACACTCCGGTAAAAAGGCTCCATGATAGAATGGAAGTTTATGCTATCATCTAGCCATGAGCGCCAGTCGACAAATGAATGGGTAACTAAACCCGCCTTCATGGGCACGGGCATGCGTTTAATAATATTCTCAGGTGTAATCTCATTACACACATGCAAGCGATCTTCAATGCTGTGATGTAAAACTGCGCCATAGAAATTTGTTTCTTCCGATAGAATATATGCGTCTACAAGCGGTCGTCCGAAAAATTTTGACGCCTTAAAATCGGCTGTAAAAATGCCGTATGCAATAGCTCCTCTGACTGGAACACAGGTGCTAAACATATTATACAGGAAATAAGATGCGACATAGATTGTCTTACGTGCATCCCAAACGCTGTTGCTTCGAGAGATAAAAATGACTGAATCTGAGAACATGACAGGCAATACGATTCCCTTATGTATGTTCCTTTTTTTTATTTTGCTGCGTTTTTCTAAAAGCTCGCCCTCCCATTCTTTTATGTCAGCTACATTGGCTGATACACGGTCTAGTAGATTTGATACGACGGAATGATCATGCCGATAGATAAGATCTTTGAATCCCATGATGTCGAAGTATGCGACAAAACGTTCGGTTGTTTTCGGGAAGCTCATGGTTTTTTCGCAAAAAATGGTCCCAATTCAGCCTTTGCAATCCGATACTGGCATCTTACAGCAGCGAGCCCTGCGTGCCGTCTTTCGCTTTCAGGCCGAGCGCGGCGTAGCCTTTGGGCGTGAGCACACGGCCCTGCGGCGTGCGCTGGACATACC
This sequence comes from Opitutaceae bacterium, assembly GCA_035499715.1. GTDB lineage: Bacteria > Verrucomicrobiota > Verrucomicrobiia > Opitutales > Opitutaceae > DASRHD01. Next base: position 2,617 of record DATJYF010000125.1, read on the forward strand.
CCTCCAAAATCAAAAACGGTTCGTGCACTTCCTCGAGCGTGTCGGGTTCCTCGCCGACCGCGACCGCAAGGGTGTTCACGCCGGCGGGGCCGCCACCGTAGTTTTCGGCCAGGACGCGGAGGAGGCGTTTGTCCATTTCATCGAGTCCGCGCGCGTCGATCTCGAGCATTTCGAGCGCGGCGGCGGCGACGGGCCGGGTGATTTTGCCCCGGGCCTTTTCCTGCGCGTAATCGCGGACGAAGTTGACGAGGTTGTTGGCGATGCGCGGCGTGCCGCGGGCGCGGGCGGCGATCTCCTGCGCGCCGTCGTCATCGAGCCCGATCTTGAGCAGCCCGCAGGTGCGGCGGACAATGCCGAGAAGCGTGGCGGCATCGTAGTAATCGAGGCGGGTCTGGAGGGTGAAACGCGAGCGGAGCGGCGCGGTGAGCAGGCCGGAGCGGGTGGTGGCGCCGACGAGCGTGAATTTCGGGATGGAAAGGCGCACGCTGCGGGCGTTCGGCCCCTGGTCGATCATGATGTCGAGGCGGAAGTCCTCCATTGCCGAATAAAGGTATTCCTCGACGGTTTTTGGGATGCGGTGGATTTCGTCGATGAAGAGCAGGTCGCCTTCCTCGAGATTGGTGAGCAGGCCGGCGAGATCGCCGGCTTTCTCGATCACCGGGCCGGAGGTGACGCGGACATTGCGGCCGAGTTCGTGTCCGAGGATGAAGGCGAGGGTGGTCTTGCCCAGGCCGGGCGGGCCGGAAAGGAGAATATGGTTGAGCGCGTCGCCGCGCTTTTTCGCGGCGCCGACCATGATCTTGAGACGGGCGACGGTTTTGGGCTGGCCCGCGAAGTCGGCAAACGAGAGCGGGCGCAGCGCGGCCTCGGCCGGCGAAACCGGGGCGGCGAGCGTGCTCGAGATATAGCCGAGGCCTTTGGCGGGATCAGGAGAGGGCATGGATTATAAATTGAACCACAGGGACACAGAGGGCACGGAGAGCCAAAATTTTCTTTCGCGGCCGGTCTTTGTGCCCTCCGTGTCTCCGTGGTTAAAAATCACTTCCATTCGAGTTCGGCGCCGAGCGAACGGAGGTTTTCGACGAAGCGCGGGTGGGCGCGCTTGATGATCTCGGCGTTGCGCACGACGCTGCGGCCGGGGATCGACGCGGCGACCATGGTGAGCGCGACGGCGGCACGGATGACGTAGGGCGAGTCGACCACGGCGGGACGGAGCGGCTTGTGGCCGAAGACGACGATGCGGTGCGGGTCGAGCACGACAACGTGCGCGCCGAACTTCGCCAGCTCGGGCATCCAGGAAAAGCCGTTTTCGTAGACCTTGTTCCAGAAATGGATCGTGCCGTCGGCGCGGGTGCTGAGCGCGATCATGAGCGGGAGGAGATCGACGGAGAAATACGGCCAGGGCGCACCCTCGATTTTCGGCAGAAGATTGGTCGTGACCGGCTGCTCGATCGCCAGCTTTTGCTTGCGTCGGACGAGCGCGGTCGTGCCCTCGTGTTCAACCGTGACGCCGAGCTTTTGGAAGGCGCGGATGATGAGGTCGAAGTGCTGCGGGAGCGATTTTTTCACCCGGATCTCACCGCCGGTGATGGCGCCGAGGGCGAGGAAGGTGACGACCTCGTGGTAATCGGTGCCGATGGTGATGGTGGCGCCGTGGAGTTTTTTCACGCCCGTGATTTCGAGGCGGCTGGTGCCGATGCCGTCGATTTTGGCGCCCATGGCGGCGAGCGCGGCGCAGAGATCCTGGACGTGCGGTTCGCTGGCGGCGTTGATCAGCGTCGACTTCCCCGAGGCGAGCGCGGCGGC
>DATJYF010000126.1:0-4530 GCA_035499715.1 Opitutaceae bacterium
GCACACCAGGATCGGGCGCAACTGTGTCTTCGCCCACCAGATCACGACCTCGCTCGGACCCCGGATCGGCCTGGATCTGATCAACGACCGCATTGTGCTCGGGGATGGCGTCGTCGTCAGCGCCGGCGTGCGCATGATCGGCAATCTGACCATCGGGGCCAATACCTGGATCGGGCCCAACACCGTGATCACGGAATCGCTTCCGGCCGACTCGATCGTGCTGGGAAAAACCATCCGACGAAAGGCGGCTTGATTATCCATGACGCTCAAGCACAGCCTGCGCCTCATCGCTGAGGATACCCGGGAGCGCTGCCGGCTCGAACACAAAAGCTATAATGCCGTGTCCTATCTCAAGCTGCTCTTTAATCCCGCGGCCCTGTCGGTGGCCATCTATCGGCTCCAGCACGGGTTTCATGCCTGCGGCTGGAGGTGGGCGGCCGGCGCGCTGCACTGGTGGAACACCGTGCTTTTCACCGCCGACATCAGTTCGCAGGCGGTCATCGGCGAGCACTTCATCCTCTACCACGCCAACGGCATCTACATCGGCGACAAGGCCCGTCTCGGCAACAACGTGACACTCGTGCACCACAACACGATTGCGACCGGCCCCCGGGTGGATGAACAGCCTGACGATCTGGTCGTGGTCGAAGACAATACCGTGGTCGGCTGCGGCGCGCGCATCGTCGGCAATCTCACGATCGGCCATGACACCTTTATCGGCGCGGGCGCGGTGGTGACCGAAAGCCTGCCGGCCTACAGCTTTCACTTCACCGGTCCCGGCGAAACAACCGAGCCGATCTAGCCCCATGTCCATCCCGCCGCAACTCGCCTTCATCATCGTCAGCTACAACACGCGGGAGCTGCTCGACGCGTGCCTGGCCTCGATCCACCGGCATACGGCCGGGCTGGCCTTCGAGGTCATCGTCGTCGACAACGCCTCCGGCGACGGCAGCGCGGCGATGGTGCGCGAAAAATATCCCGCGGTCACGCTGGTGGAGAGCCCGGAAAACCTCGGCTTTGGCCGGGCCAACAATCTCGGCTTTGCCCGCAGCCGCGCCCCTTTCGTCATGCTGTTCAACAGCGACGCGCTCCTGCTCGAGGACACGGGCGCGGCCCTCGTGCGCTTTCTCCAGAAGCACCCGCGGGCCGGAATCGCCGGGCCCGACGTGATCTTGATGGACGGCACGCGCCAGCCCAAGACACGCGGCATGCTGCCGACCGCGCACGTGATGATGAACCAGAATCTGCTGCTCTGCCGGCTGTTTCCGCGCGCGCGGTTTTTTGCCGGGCTTTACGTCGAGGCCGACTGGGGCCGCGAAGCCCGCGTCGGCTGGGTCTCCGGCGTCTGCATGGCCATCCGCCGCGAAGCCTACGCGCAAAGCGGCGGCTTCGACCCGGCGATCTTCATGTACGCCGAGGATGTCGACCTGTGCCGGCGTTGCGCCGCGCTCGGCTGGGAGACCTGGCGGATCAACGCCCACGCGATCAAGCACCTGTGCGGCGGCAGCACCCGGACCGACGCGCAGATGCTGCGCAACCGCGTCCTGCAGCAGCGCAATTTTGTGAAGCTGCTCGACGCCTCGATGGGACCGATCGGCCGCCTGCTGACGCGGGGAAGCTACGTATTGGGACTTCTGCTACGCGCCGTTCTGCGCGGTGCCGCCGCTCTCGCCGGCGGCGCCGCCACCCGCCTCGCTTTCCGGGCGGACCTGCACTGCCTTGCCGATTTCGTCGGCTTGGCCCACACGCTTCCGGGGGACAGCCATGCGCATCGGAATTGACGCCCACATCCTGGGCAAGGGCAAGGGCGGGGTGGAGCGCGTCGTCCACCACATGGTGCGCCTGCTGCCGGAATTTCTGCCGGAGGAAAATTTCACCGTGTTCGTCAACCGCCGTTATGAGCCGCCCTTCGGGCCGCGCGCCAATGTCCGCTACCGGCGCCTCCCCGTGGCCGACCCGCTGTTGCAGCGTTCGGTGATTCTGCCCTGGCTGGCCCGCCAGGAACGCCTCGATCTTCTCCACGTGCAGCGGGCGGCGCCGCCCGGCCTGTGCGCCAAACTGGTCGTGCACGTCCACGACCTGCTGCCGCTCACCGCGCCGCAGGATCACCGCGGATTCCGCGACGGATTGGTCCGCCGGCTGACGCCGGGATCGCTGCGCCGGGCGGACCGGGTGCTGACCGTCAGCGAATCGGTCGCAGGCGAGATCCGCCATCGTTTTCCGGAGGTCGTGCGAAAAGTCGCGGCCATTCCCAACGGAATCGAGGCGGAGCTTTTCCGGCCGAAGCCGCCCGGAGCGCCGCGCGCCGCCGTGCATAGCCGGCTTGGGCTGGACGGGCCGTACGTGCTTTATCTCGGCGCGCTCATGGCGAGAAAAAATCTTGAGGTGGCGATCCGCGGGTTCGGGCGGTTGCGCGAAAGTCTTCCCGCGGACGCCAGGCCGGAAAAACCCAAGCTGGTGCTCGCCGGCATGAGCCGGTCGGATGATTACGTCGCCGGCCTGCGCGCCTTGGCGGAGCAGGCGGCACCCGGCGCCGTGTGCTTCGCCGGCTTCATTCACGACGCGGAATGCGTGGCGCTGCTCCAGCACGCCGGGGTCTTTCTCGCGCCGTCGCGCGGCGAGGGATTCGATCTGCCTGCGCTCGAGGCGATGTCCTGCGCCGTTCCGGTTCTGGCCTCGGACATTCCGGTACACCGCGAATTGCTGGGTTATGACGCGCTTTTTTTCCCGCCGGACCGGCCCGAGCGGCTGGCCGGCGAGTTGCAGCGCCTGCTGACACGCGACGATCTGCGCGCGCAACTGGCCCAGCGCGGCGTGGCCCGCGCCGCGCGCTTCACCTGGGAAAGCGCCATGCAGCGCATGGGCGGGCTCTATCAGGACGTTTTTTCCGGCCCCGCCGCGGCCGTCTCCGCACCATGACCTTCCGCGAATTCCGCAGTCTTGTCGCCAGCGACATCGAGCGGTTTGCCGAGCACACCGGCATGAAGCTCGGCTTCGGGAAAAAGGTGAGCATTTTCTTCATGCCCTCGATCCAGGCGATTTTCACTTATCGTCTGAGCCGCTATCTTTATTTGCACGGCTGGCGGGTGCTTTCACGGGTGTTGTTCACAGTAAACATCATTGTCTGGGGCACCGACATTCCGCCGCTGACCCGGATCGGCCGCAGTTTTTATATGCCGCACACGGTGGGCGTGACCATCTTCGGCAACCTCGGGGATCGCTGCACGTGCTACGCGCAGGCGGCCATTGGCGGAGGCAGCGGTGACGAAACCGACATCGGCGCCGGTCCCGGCCTGCCGGTGCTGGGCGACAACGTCTTGATCGGCGCGCGGGCCATGATTGTCGGTCCGGTTCGGGTGGGCTCGGGCAGCCTCATCGGCGCCAATGCCTTCGTCACGTTCGATGTGCAGGAAAATTCCACCGTCATCGCCCAAATCGCAAAAATCCTCTGAAGAATCCACCCTAGTTTCAGGCCTTTCATCCAATCTTCACCACGGCGCTCCCCGGCAAGGCACACCCCTTGCTAAAGGGCCCGGCGGCCGGCGCAACTCAGCACTTCTTTAAATCATGGCAACGCTTCTTGAACCAGCTACGCGGGCGATGTCGCTCGCCCGTGGCGCGGATCTCAACGAAGATCCGGCCCTGCTGGCAAGTCTTGCCGCCGTGCTGCGGCGCGCAGCGGAGCGCTCGCCGCAGAAAGGCGTGCGCTACATCCGCGCCGATGGCACCGAGCGGCTGCAGACCTATCCGGAACTGGTGACCGAAGCGGCGCGCATGCTGGGCGGTCTCCGCCAGCTGGGGCTCAAGCCCGGCGACAGGGTCATCTTTCAGCTTCATCTCAACGAGGATTTCGTCCCGGCTTTCTGGGGCTGCATGCTGGGCGGCTTCGTGCCCGTGCCGATCTCGATTCCGCCTGGCTACGACGAGCCGCACAGCATTCTCGCCAAACTGGAAAACGCCTGGGGCCTGCTCGACCATCCCGTCGTTCTTGCCGGTGCGGCGCTCGTGGCCGGCCTGCAAAATTTTGCCCGACGGCGGGGCCTCGCCGGCTTCCACGTGCAGGCGGTCGACCATCTCCGCGCCGCCACCCCCGCCCGCGACTGGCATGCCAACCGGCCCGAGGATCTGGCCCTGCTGCTACTCACCTCCGGCAGCACCGGCCTGCCCAAGGCGGTTCAGCTGCATCACCGCAACATCCTGGCCCGCTCCGCCGCCACCGCGCAGCGGGACGGATTTGACGCCGACGATGTATCCATGAACTGGATGCCGCTGGATCATGTCGGCGGCCTGGTGATGTATCACGTCCGGGATGTCTATCTGGCCTGCGCGCAGATCCAGGCCTCGACCGAGCTCATCCTGCAAAATCCGCTGGCCTGGCTCGACTATATGAACCGGTACCGGGTCACGATCACCTGGGCGCCGAATTTCGCCTTCGGCCTGGTCAACGATCAGGCGGCGGAGGTGGCGCGCGGCCGCTGGGACCTTTCCTCGATGCGGTTCATCCTCAACGGCGGCGAAGCCATCGTGAGC
>DATJYF010000127.1:0-5198 GCA_035499715.1 Opitutaceae bacterium
AGCTACCAGCGGCTCCGATGGCATTATTTGCGTGTCTGGCGTGACGGGACCGAGCGCGATGTCCTGATGCCAGACGCCTTGCAGGTGCTCCGGCAGGAAGATGATGCCGAACAATTCACTTACCATGGCCGGTTGACGGCGCTTGTCATCCTGCGGGATCTGCGGGTCGGCGATGTGGTCGAATACGCTTTTACCCGCACCGGAGAAAATCCGGTGTTTGCCGACCGTTTCAGCACGATACTCTCCGGCGCTTCCACGGTTCCGATCGACCGACTTTACTACCGCATTCTCACGACGGAGAAGCGCGTTCTTCAGGTGACGACACAAGGTGACTTCCGGCCGGAGCACCGGATGGTTTCGGAGGGAGCGATGGTCGAGCACACCTGGGCGGCCGCTGATCTAAAAGCCATTCAGCCGCTGTCAGACGCTCCCGGGTGGGAGATACAGTTTCCCTTTGTGCAGGTCTCTGAATATGCTTCATGGAAAGAAGTCGTGGCGTGGGGCAACCGGCTTTTTGCCGTCCCTACTGAGTTGAGCCCGGCATTGCAGGAACGGGTGGAAGCTCTTACCGCCTCGCTGCCAACTCCCGAAGAGAAAGCGTGCGCCCTGCTCCAGTTTGTGCAGGACGAGATCCGTTATCTGGCGATTGAGTTGGGGCAAAGTTCGCACAAACCCTCGCCGCCCGACGAGGTGCTTCGACAGCGCTTCGGCGACTGCAAGGATAAATCTCTTCTGCTGGTGACGCTGTTGCGCAGCGTCGGGATCGAGGCGCACGTGGCCTTGGTCAACAGCAATCTGACGCGGAGGCTGTGCGGCCTCCAACCATCGCCGCTTTCCTTTGATCATGCCATTGTGTACGCCAGGCTGCCTCAGCGACGGCGATTCATCCCGTATGCTGGCAACGCCAGCGCTTTTGAATTCAAGGATCAATCCCTTTTGCCGGAGGAGCCGCTGGGTCTGCCCGGATCCGCGCGGCATGGGGTGTGGCTAGATCCCACCATCAGCTTTCAAGGCGGCGCAGCCGATCAGCGGTCTCTGCCAAACTACGGTTACGCCCTCGTGCTGGCTCCCGACACGGATGATCTGAAACCAGTGGATCTGCCGGCTCAGATTGAAGACTCCGTCATCGTGCATGAGAAGTTTACGGTCACCAACTTCGACGCGCCGGCAAAGCTCGAAATTACCACGACCTACCACGATGGAACGGCCGATTTGTATCGTTATCTATCCCGCTTTGAAGATCCGGAGCACACCACGAGGCAATGGGCCGGCCTGCTGGCGCGTTTTTATCCCAAAATAAGAAGCCTGGATACCATCAGGTGGACCGACGACCGCGGCCGCAACGAGCTGGTCGCCCGGTCCACTTTTGAGATTTCGGACTTCTGGCCGGTTGACCCGCAAGGTCGCTTGCGGGTGGCCCAGCTGTTTCCGTGGGCGCTTTCCGAACGTCTGCCCCGCCCGGAAACCACCCAGCGGGCATTCGCTTATGCGCTCCCCTTTCCCTATGCGGTCAGGGAAGAAATTGAACTGCAGCTGCCCAAAAACTGGCCGGTGCATGCCGAGCAAAAAACGGTGGAGGACGATACTTTTCGTTTCGGCTACCTCGCGCGCAGTGACGGCAGGCAGGTTCATTTATCCTACACCTGGCGGACGCTGACCGATTCGGTCCCCGCGACCCATATGCAGGAGTGGGACAAAAAAATATCAGACGTCCGTTCCTTGCTCGGCTACCAATTGTCCCAAAACATCCGTCTGGCGGCGGAAATGAACCGGTCGGGCGCTGTCTGGTCGCTCGCCACATTTATGGTTTTGGGTTTGGCCGGAGGACTGCTGCTGGGGCTTTGGCTCTATCATTTACGTCCGGCCTCGGCCGACCGGCCGCTTGCGCTGGAGCAACCAAGTCTGGTGGGAATATCCGGCTGGCTGATTCTGGTCGCCATCGGCGTGACGCTGCGACCGGTGTTCTTGGCCAGATGGGTCTTGCCCATGATCCGGTGGATCGGCAACCGGCCGGCCTGGATCGCGCGGACTGACGCCGAGAGCGCAAAATACATATCCGGGTTTGTGACCCTGATGTGCGCAGAAGGCTTTGCCGCAGCTTTTTTATTCGCTTGGGCCTGCGTGATCGTAATCCAGTTCTACCGGCGGAAAGTTTCGCTGCCGATGGCGCTGGCTTTATTGATGACCAGTGAAGTCGTGTGCGTCGTAGCCCTTTATTTTTGGAGGGGGCAGGTAATCCAGGATCCGTTCGAACAAGTGAGGCAAATGACGATTGTTGTTCAATCAATCCTCGGGCTTTTGATTTGGGTGCCGTATCTATTCTGGTCACGCCGCGTGAAATTGACTTTCCGCAATTAGCGGACCGGCGAGGGCCAGAAATTCCACCACGGCCCGCGGCCGTTTCAGAACATCGTCAGCGCCCTGGCGCTTTCGATGATGACCCAGGCGCTGGCCGCGCCGAGGGCGACGAGCAGCGCGCCCCGAACCAGCTTGCGGCGGCGCATCTGCGCCTCGTGGCGGTCGAGGTGGCGCGACCGGTAGCAGCCCGTTTCGGTGATGAAGCTGATGAAAAGCGAGTTGCGAATGGGAGTGGTCGCGATGCGGCTGTTGTCGACGGTGCCGAAGCGCACCGCCGGACGGTGAAACAGGTTTTTGAATACGCGAACCACGTTACACGTAATTGAAAATAAGAGTCGTTTTTTCAAGGTGAATCCGGCTATAACCGCCGTTTTTGACGCCTTTTTTCCCACTCATGCATCACTTCCGTTACCTCGACCACCATCTCCACTGCGAATCGGTTGATTTGGCGGCCGTTGCACGACTCTATGGCACGCCGACTTACGTTTATAGTGCCGCCACCATTACAAATAATTACCAGCGTCTGGCCCAGAGCCTGGCCGGGCTCGACCTGCGCATCTGCTTCGCTGCCAAGGCCAATTCGGCCCTTGCGGTCCTGCGCCATTTTTCAAACCTCGGCGCGGCTTTCGACCTTGTGAGCGGCGGTGAAATCCGCCGGGTGCTGGCTGCCGGCAGCGACGTGAAGACCAGTGTGTTTGCCGGCATCGGCAAGACGGAGAACGAACTCCGGCTTGCGCTGGAAAACGGCATTTTTGCCTTTCATGTGGAAAGCGAGCCTGAGCTGGCGCGCATCAACCATGTGGCCGGTACGCTGGGAATGAAGGCACCCGTCGGCATCCGGATCAATCCCGACGTGGATGCGCATACGCACGCCAAAATCACGACCGGCAAGGGCTACAATAAATTTGGCATCCCGCTCAAGCACGCGGCGGCGGCCTACGAGGCCGCCGCGAAATTCAAAAACATCGAAGTGAAGGGCGTGCAAATGCACATCGGCTCGCAGCTCACCCAGGCCGGACCATTTGTCGAGGCGGTGGAAAAAGTCGGCGCGCTCGCCACTCAATTGAAGGCCAGTCATGACATCAGCTATTTTTCTATCGGCGGTGGCATTGGCATCGTTTATCGCGACGCCCTGGCCAGCGGCGCGCGCGAGTGGTGGGACGCCCAGCCGCCGGAAAAGCGTCCGCTTACACCCGAGGCCTATGGCGCAGCGCTCCTGCCGCTGCTTCAGCCGCTAGGATTGAAGATCCTGCTCGAACCAGGCCGCTTCCTGGTCGGCAACGCCGGCGTGCTGCTCGCCCGCGTCGAGCACCTCAAGCGCGGCGTAAACAAGAATTTTCTCATCGTCGACGCCGCGATGAACGACCTCGTGCGTCCGGCCATGTACGACGCCTACCACGAGATCGTGCCGCTGCACCGCGACACCGCACGCCGCGCGCTCACTGCCGATATCGTCGGCCCGATTTGCGAGAGTGGCGACTGCTTTGCCCATGACCGTTCGCTGCAGGAGTTGGGCGAGGGCGAATTCATTGCAATCATGAGCGCGGGCGCCTACGGTTACGTCATGGCCAGCCGCTACAACACGCGCCCGCTTCCCGCCGAGGTGTTCGTGCAGGGCAGCGCGTTCGAACTGGTGAACGCGCGCGAGACCTTCGAGCAGATGACGGCGGGCGAGCGTATCCCGCCGTTTTTGAAGTGAAAACCACCACGCACACGCTGCGCAAACTCAAGGGTCAGGCGCCCATCGTCGCCGTCACCGCTTACGACACCCTCACCGCGCGCCTCGCGGGCGAGGCCGGCGTGGACGTGATCCTGGTCGGCGACTCGGTGGGCGACAACCTGCTCGGCTTTGAGAACACCCTCCCGGTGACGCTCGACATGATGGTGCATCACACCGCGGCGGTGGCGCGGGCCAAGCCGGAGGCGCTGCTCGCAGCCGACGTGCCGTTCGCCGAGGCGCACTTCGATTTCGAACGGGTCTTGCGGGGCTGCCAGCGGCTGATGCAGGAGGCGGGCGCCGAGGCGGTGAAGATCGAGGGCGGGGCGGTCCTCGCGCCGCAGATCGCGCGCCTGGTCGAGGCCGGCGTGCCGGTGTGGGGCCACATCGGCCTCAAGCCGCAGCACGTGCGCACGCTCGGCCGCTACAAACGGTTCGGCGCCGAGGCGGCGGAGGCCGAGCGGATGCTGGCCGATGCGCTCGCGCTGGAAAAGGCCGGCGCGTTCGCGCTCCTGCTCGAGATGACGGAGCCCAATCTGGCCCGCACCATCACCGAGACGGTGCGAATCCCGACCATCGGCATCGGCTCGGGCCCGTACTGCGACGGGCAGATTCTGGTCTGTGTCGATCTGCTCGGCCTGGCTCCGGGCCGAGCGCCGGGATTCGCCCGGCCCTTCGCCCATGCCGGCGACGAGATCAAAAAAGGCTTCGCCGCCTATGCCGCGGCGGTGCGCGCGAAGAAATTTCCGGAATAAAGTTTTTGCCATCAGGCCGCCGGCGCAGAATTTTTTCCGCATGAACATCGCAGTCATCGGCGCCGGGGCTTGGGGCACGGCCTTCGCCCTGCATCTGACCCGGCTCGGCCACACGGTCACGCTGGTGCCGCGGCGGTTCGAGCAGGCGCTGGCCCTGTCGTCGGCGCACGAAAATGCCGATTATCTGCCGGGCGTGACGCTGCCGCCGAGCCTGCAGATCGGCCATGAGCTCGCCCCCGTGCTGATGGAGGCGGAGGCGGCGCTGCTGGCCTGTCCGGCGCAGGCCGTGCGCGAAACCTGTCGGCGGGTCCGCGACGGCCTTGGCCTGGCGCGGCAACTCCAGCTCGTGATCAGCCTGGCCAAGGGCC
>DATJYF010000128.1:0-3827 GCA_035499715.1 Opitutaceae bacterium
CGACGACCTGGCCAAGGCCCTCGGCCGCGCCGACGCCTTCGAGCCCTCCCAGGCATCGCTCGTCGCCAACACCCGCGCGCTGCCGGACATCGCCGAGAAGATTCCCGTCCATTTCCAGCGCCGTTTCCTCGAGCTCGTCAACGAATCCCACCCCGTCGAGGCGCGCGACCTCCTCTTCACCCTGCTCAAGACGTCCTCGGGCAAGTTCACCACCGAATGCATCAATTTCCTCGTCGAAAAAGGCCATGCCGAGGAACTCGCCGCCGCTCTCAAGCGCTGGCAGACCGAGCAGAACCTGCGCGCTCCCGTCCTGCTCTGGATCGTGAAGAACCGCCATTCGAAGAAATTCGCCAAACTCCTGGCCGATCTCATCACCCCGCGCCTGCTTGGTGCCATTTTCTTCGCCATCGACTACGAGGCGCTCCAGGCCGCCGGCGCGCGCCGCATTCCGCTGGCCGAAATTCTCAGCGAGGATCCCGACCTGATCAGCGACCTGCTCTCCACCGCCGATCCCGAGACCGCGCGCGACCTGGCCAACACCCTCCTGCTCAACCAGGGCTTCGAGGAGCTCACCAAAAAATCCCTCCTCGCCCGCTTCATCAAAATCTTTCCCAATATCCAGTCGCTCGTGGCCGCCGATGCCGAGGGCAAGGACGAGCAGCTGCTCGTTTCCCGCGAGAGCTACGACCGCAAGCGCGAAGAGTACGAAACCATCGTCTCGAAAAAAATCCCCGAAAACTCCAAGGCCATCGCCGCCGCCCGCGAGCACGGCGACCTCAAGGAAAACTCCGAGTACAAGATGGCCAAGCAGGACCAGCAGGTCCTCATGGCCCAGAAAACGCTCCTCGAGCGCGACCTCGCCCACGCCCGCGTCACCGACTTCAAGGACGCCACCATCGACCAGGTCAGCGTCGGCAGCGTCGTCGACCTGCGGGACGATGCCGGCGGCACGACCAGCTACACGCTCCTCGGTGCGTGGGACAGCAACCCCGAGAATCAAATCATTTCCTATAAAACGCCGCTCGGCCAGGCCCTGCTCTCCAAAAAAACCGGTGATCGGGTGAAGGTGAAGACCGGCAGCGCCGAGCATGACTATGTCATCACCGGCATCCGCCGCTACGTCGATGGCCGCAATTGACGCGGACGAAATGCGGCCGGCCTGATCCTGATCCGCGCCGTCATGGAGCACATCGTCAAAGGCTTCGCCATCGGATTTGCCGTGGCCGCGCCGGTCGGCCCTGTCGGCCTGCTCTGCATCCGCCGCTCCATTCTCGACGGCCGCGTCGCGGGGTTTATCACCGGCCTCGGCGCCGCCACCGCCGACGCCATTTTCGGCCTCATGGCCGCGCTCGGCCTCACCACCGTCACCTCGTTTCTCAGCCACCACGAGATCGGCTTCCAGCTCGCAGGCGGGCTTTGCCTGCTCGTGATCGGCCTCGCCACCATCCGCAGCCGGCCCCCTGCGCGCGAAAACGGCTCCGTGCACGCGCCCAACCTGCCCGCCGCCTACGCCTCGACCATCGCCATCACCCTGACCAATCCCATGACCATCGCCGGCTTCATCGGCATTTTCACCGGCTTCGGCGTCGGCCTCGGCACCACCGGCGCAGCCCAGGTCAGCTGGCTGGTCCTCGGCGTCTTCCTCGGCTCGACGGCGTGGTGGCTGCTCCTCAGCGGCTGCGCGGACTGGTTCGGGAAAAAAATCCCGGACGGCGGCCTGCATGCCATCAACGTGGGCGCCGGCCTCGCCATCGCCTTCTTCGGCATCTGGCAGCTCGCCGCGCTCGCGCTGAAAGCGTGACCGTCTCTGCCATTGCCTTTGCACCGGTGCCGGCTCAGCCTTCTTCCGGTTGAACGCCTCCTGGGACACGCTCAAACTCCTCTCCGACTCCACGCGCCTGCGCCTGCTCGCGTTGCTCCTGCGCGAGGAACTTTCCGTCGCCGAGCTGCAGGAAATCCTCGGCATGGCCCAGTCGCGCATCTCCTCGCAGCTCGCCCTCCTCCGCTCCGCCGGGCTCGTGGCCGACCGCCGCGACGGCAAGCGCGCGTATTATTCGCTGCGGACCGCGCTCCCGTCGCGCACCCTCGCGCTCCTGCGCGCGGCCTGCGAGTCCGTGGCCGATCTGCCGGAGCTGGCCGATGACCGCGCCAGCCTCGACCGCGTCCTGCAAAAGCGCCGCCGCGCCCAGGAACAGTATTTCAACCTCATCGCCGGCCGCCTCGGCAAAAATTACTGCCCCGGCCGCTCCTGGGAGGCCATCGGCCACCTCGCGCTCCGCCTCACCCCGCCCATCGTCGTGGCCGACCTCGGCGCGGGCGAAGGCCTCATCTCCCAGCTCCTCGCCCGCCGCGCCGAGCGCGTCTGGTGCATCGACAACTCGCCCCGCATGGTCGAGGTCGGCACCGAGCTGGCGAAAAAAAACGGCCTCGACAACCTCATTTACCAGCTCGGCGACATCGAGAAAGTGCCGCTGGCGGAAAAATCCGTGGACCTCGCCATCCTCAGCCAGGCGCTGCACCACGCGCAGCATCCGCAGCGGGCCGTCGACGAGGCCCACCGCATCCTCAAGCCCGGCGGCCAGCTCCTCGTGCTCGACCTCGCCGAGCACACCTTTGAAAAAGCGCGCGAGCTCTACGCCGACCTCTGGCTCGGCTTCAAGGAAAGCGCCCTGCACGGATTCTTGAAAAAATCCGGCTTCGCCAAGGTCGAGGTCACCCCGGTTGCCCGCGAATCCACCGAACCCTATTTTGAGACTCTTCTCGCCAGTGGATTGAAACCGGGAAAACGAACAGATTGAGGGGCCGCTGGCGTTCCGCGAGGCTTGATGGATGGGGCGAAGAACCCATGGGCGGGGGCGGAACATTTCTGGGTCATGGGGTCAAGTGTTGTCCCTGCCCGCCGTCTCTTCGGCGTGACAAAAACTTCGGACGGAAAATCTCCAACCTCTCCGTGCCCCATGAACCCAAAAAATATCCTGTCTGCTTACGGCCTCCTTGATCCCCATCGAAGAGAGGGCAGCGAAAGTCCCTGACCTTTGTTTCAAGAAAAAGCCCGCCGGTCTTCCGACCGGCGGGCGCAGTGGGAAAGATATCAGATCAATTTAGAAGCGGGCGATTTGGTAGGAGATAATGATCGAGCGGGTGTCGCCCAGGTTCTTGCTGGTTTTGAGGTAATATTTGTTGAACGCGTTGATGATGTTCAGACCGATGGTTTGTTGAACGTGATTCCAGCCCCAGGGCAGCTGATAGTGCAGGCCGAAGTCCCAGATCGTGAACGAGGGAATGCGCAGCTTATACTGGTCGGTATGCGCGGTCACCACATACTGGCCGTTCACCAAGGTTGTGGTATCGCCGGCGGTCGGCGATTCCGTCGGGGTGGATGACACGTAGGTGGCAAGGCCTTCCACATCCAGCCCCTTGAGCGGGCCGGTCGTGAAGGTGTACTTGGTGATGATGCTGCCGTTTTCCGGCGAGACATTCGCGACCGAGCGGCCGATGGCTTCCGGGAAAGCGACGCCAAAATTCTTGTATTTGGCATTCACGATGGCGGCGCTGGCGGTAATGCTGAGGTTGGGGTTGGGCTGCCAGCTGAGATCGAATTCCGCGCCCTTATCGACCTGATTGCCGTCACTCCGGGCCACCATGGTGTGATTGCCCGTGGTCGGATCGATGACGTCGTCCGTCACGCTGACATTGTAGCGATTGATGTAATAACCGCCGAGCGTGAAGTTCAAGGTCTCATCGAAGTAGGAACCCTTGATGCCGTAATCCCAGCCTTTGGCGGTTTCAGGCTTGAACGGAGCCAGCACCGGATGTGCTGCGGCGCC
>DATJYF010000129.1:0-2963 GCA_035499715.1 Opitutaceae bacterium
TCGACGATCTGCTCGCGAAAAAATTCGGCGCCCGCGGCTATGCCATCACACGGCTCGAGGTCACCTGGTCGGAACAGCTCGCGGTCTGGCTCAACAAGCTCTCGCCCGTGCTCATCGGGCTCGGCCTGCTGGCGCTGTTCATCGAATTCAAGACGCCCGGCTTCGGCGTGTTTGGCGCCGCCGGCATCGCGCTCATCGCACTGGTGTTTCTCGGGCATTTTGTCGCCGGATTCTCCGGGCACGAGCCGTTGCTCGTTTTCGCCGTCGGCGCGATCCTGCTCGCGCTGGAGCTGGTCTTTTTCCACAGCGCGGGCTTTCTCGGCGTGGTCGGCCTGCTGCTCATGGTCGGGTCGATCGTCTGGTCGATGGCCGATCTCTGGCCCAACCAGCCGCTGACCTTTTCCGGCGAGGTGTTTCTTGCCCCGCTGCTCAATCTCGGCCTCGGCATGCTGATCGCCGTCGTGCTGGCCGTGGCGCTGGCGCGGTTTCTGCCGCGCGGCTGGGTCTGGGACCGGCTCGTCCTCGCCGCCACCGTCAACTCCGCCGCCCAAACCGCCGGCGCCGCGCCCGAGGCGGCCGCGGCCCTCGATGCGCTTGTCGGCCGGCGCGGCGTGGCGGCGACCGCGCTGCGGCCCGCCGGCCAGATCGAAATCGACGGCCGGCGTTACGAGGCCCAGGCGGCCCTCGGCGCCATCGATCCCGGCTCCGCCGTGGTCGTGACCAAACGTTCCGATTTC
The DNA here is from genome assembly GCA_035499715.1 of Opitutaceae bacterium. Taxonomy (GTDB): domain Bacteria; phylum Verrucomicrobiota; class Verrucomicrobiia; order Opitutales; family Opitutaceae; genus DASRHD01. The sequence continues at coordinate 738 of DATJYF010000129.1, forward strand.
AGCCTGATTGTGGAAAGGAGCGACGCATGAGCCTGATTCTGCTGCTGTTTCTGCTCGCCCTGGTCTTTCTCTTTTTCGAGGTGTTCACGCCCGGGCCGATCTTCGGCATCCTCGGCGGGCTGACCCTGGTCGGCGGCGTGGCTGTCGCCTCGGTCAACTACGGCGCGGGTGGCGGGCTGCTCGCGGCCGTGAGCGCGCTGGTCGCCGTGGCCGCCACCCTTTACGCCGAGCTGGTCTGGCTGCCGAAGACGCGCTTCGCCCAGAAACTTTCCATCAACGCCGCCTCCGACGCGACCAGCCAGCCGCCGCTGGCCAATCCCGCCGAGGTCGTGGGCAAGCCGGCCGAGGCCCTGACCACCCTGGCCCCGAGCGGCTATGTCCTGGTGGAGGGCCGGCGCTACGAGGCGTTCTGCCAGAGCGGCCACGTGCCGCGCGGGACGCCGCTGCGCGTGACCGGCCTCGACAATTTCCGCCTCATCGTCACAAAAACCTGAATACACATGAACTTCATCACCGTTCTGCTCATCATCGGCGCCGTCATCGCCGTCGTCGTCCTCGCGCTGGTCTTTTCCTTCATCAGCGTCTGGGTGAAGGCGTTCCTCAACGGCGCGCCCGTCGGCATCTTCAAGCTCGTCGCCATGCGCTTCGGCGGAGTGCCCTACGGCCTCGTGGTCGAGGCGCGCATCAACGCGGTCAAATCCGGCATCAGCCTGACGACGGACCAGATTTCCGCGCAGTACCTCGCCGGCGGCAACGTCGTGTCCACGGTGCAGGCGCTGATCGCGGCGCAGAAGGCCGGCCTGGCGCTGGACTGGAACCGCGCCTGCGCCATCGACCTCGCCACCAAGGGCTCCGAAAAGTCCGTGATCGAGGCCGTGCGCACGTCGGTCGATCCGAAGGTGATCGACTGCCCGAACCCGGCGAGCGGCCGCACCACGATCGACGGCGTGGCCAAGGACGGCATCCAGGTGAAGGTGAAGGCGCGCGTGACGGTGCGCACACATCTCGAGCGTTTCGTCGGCGGCGCGAAGGAGGAGACGATCATCGCGCGCGTGGGCGAGGGCATCGTCTCGACCATCGGCTCGGCGGAAAACTACAAGCACGTGCTGGAGGCGCCGGACAGCATTTCGAAGACCGTGCTCTCGCGCGGTCTCGACGTCGGCTCGGCGTTTGAAATCCTTTCCATCGACATCGCCGACGTGGACGTGGGCGAGAACATCGGCGCCAAGCTGCAGGAGGCGCAGGCCGAGGCCAACAAAAGCATCGCCCAGGCGCAGGCGGAAATCCGCCGCGCCGCCGCGGTGGCGCTCGAGCAGGAAATGAAGGCGAGGACCCAGGAGATGCAGGCCAAGGTCGTCGAGGCGCAGGCGCAGGTGCCGCTGGCGATGGCCGAGGCGTTCCGCTCCGGCCGGCTGGGCGTGATGGATTACTACCGGATGCAAAACATCCAGGCCGACACCGACATGAGGTCGAGCATCGCCAATCCCGACCAGAAAAAATAAAATCACATGGACTGGCTGTTCGATCACATCGGGATTTTCATCTTCATCGCCATCGTGGTGGCGAGCATGCTGCAGAAGCTGAAGAAGGCGGCCGCGCAACAACAGACGCGCACGGTGATCGATGCGGACACTTCCGAGCGCACGCGCCGCGTGCAGGAGGAAATCCGCCGCAAGATCGCCGAGCGCGCCGGTCAGGCGGCGGCGCCGGCGGCCGCTCCTCCGGTGCTGGCGCGCGACGAGCCGCCGCCGGAGGGCTCAGCGCCGCCCCGGAATATTTTCGAGGAGCTGGCGCGGCAGATGGCGCAGGCCAAAAAATTTGCCGAGGCCCAGGCGCAGCAGCGCGCGCAAACCGAGCAGGAGGCGCGGGCGGCGGCGGAAGCCCGGCGGCTGGCGGACGCGCGCCGCGCGCAGGAGGAAGTGTCGCAAATTGCGGCTACGGCTGACGCGGCTTACCGGATGGCGGACACCGCGCCTGGCGCGACGGACCGGCGGGCGCAACTGCTGGCGGACCTGCGGACGCCGGCCGGCCTGCAGCGGGCGCTGGTGCTGCGGGAGGTTCTGGGCGCGCCCCTCGGGCTGCGGTGAGAGCAGATCAATTCATCTGGGCGGGTCCATCTGGGCCCGTCCAGCGCCGGTGAACTGGCTGGAATAAAATTTGCCCTTGTACTCTATTTCCAGGTTCTGGCCGGCATTCGCGGAAATATAAATGGGGTTTTGCCATGGC
>DATJYF010000130.1:0-4883 GCA_035499715.1 Opitutaceae bacterium
CGAGGTTCCAGTTGCCGCCCCTGGCCGCGCTGCCGGTGTCATCGCTCGAGGCTGCGACGTCAGCCCCGGTGGTGGAGGCGAGCGTGTCGAGCAGCGCCTGGCCGCCGCGGCCGGCCGCGACTTCGCAACCGTAGAGAAAAATGTCGCCGTTCTTGGTCAGGGCGCAGCCCAGCCGGTGCAACTCGGCGGAGCGCTCGGCGAGGTCGGCAGCGGTGTAACGCCGGCCATTGAGGACGAGCGCGCCGGGCGCACCATGGGAAACGATATGGATCGCGGCCAGGCCGCGGAACTGTTCAGCTTCGCGCGCCATGAACGCCCAGGGATCCGTGCCGGCCGGGATGCACACAACGGTCCCGCTTCGGGGCGCGGCGAACCAGAACGCGCCGGGATCGGCCACGCCGGAGTCGATGAAAAACAATTCGCGGCGCGAACGTTCCGGCCCGGTGACGGGTTGGAACGGAGCCGGCCCGCCCTCACCCAGCCATCCGCCCTGGGGACTGTCGGCGCGTGGCGCGGGATTTGCCATCAAGAAATCCGGCCGCAGCCCGTAAATCGTCGACGTGAGCGCGAGGCCGGCGCGGACGAGGCGCTGGGGCAAGGCACGATTGCGGAGGAAATTCAGGAGGTCAGTGGGCGTTTGCGTTGGCATGGAGAGAGTCGGCGGGAGACGCGGAGGAAGGTTGGGCGTTGATCACGTTAGCGATGCTGCCTTCGCGATTTTTCCAGAAGTCGAGCTGGCTGTATTGCTTGAAAAGATCGGGCGGGAGGACGGTTGCACGGGGCCGCAGCGCGACCTTGCGCTTGATTTCGTGGAGGCCGTGCATGCCGAGCCGGGCATCGAAGCCGGGCTCCTGATAGTCGAGATTGTTGAAATCGTGGGCGAACGGCGGCTCGCCGAGAAATTGGTAAACCAGCGGCAGGACTTTCTCCGGCGCCTGGGCGAGCAGATCGTAATCGATGATGAGGATGTTGCGGGCCTCCTGGCTGTAGAACGCCTCCTTGAGCGCGTAATAGGAAAAGCCCACGAAACGGTCGCGGCTGGCGAGGGTCTCGACACGATGATAAACGGTGTCGCTCTCGGCCGCATTGTTGAAAAGGCGCGACGGCTTGATGGAGTTTTTGCGCACGAGGCGCTCGACGCTGTCCATGATCCAGGCGACATTGCGCACCGTGCAGAGGACCCGGGCATCGGGAAAAAGGCGGAGAAGCAGCGGCAGCCGCGCGCACCACAGGCGGTTGGTGTCGACGATGATCTCCTGCGGGTGATCCTGATAATAAAGATCGAACAAGCCGCGGAGCATCCGCTCGCGCTGTTTTTCGTCGATGAATTCGGAGAACTCGTTATTCTGCCCCATCGTGGCGTGGAGCGAGGAAAACAACGAGCCGACAGGACTGGTCATCGCGGCATGGATGCGCGGATTCTGGCGCAGGATGGCGGCGAGCAGGGTCGAGCCGCTGCGGGGAAGGCCGGAGATGAAGTGGAAGGTTTTTGGCATGCCTTGGCCAACCAAAGTGGGGTTCTCAAAAAAGCTCATTAGCTCAAATAGTCGATGCCGAAAGAAAAACTTATTCGAAAAATGAGCGCGGAGCGGACGAGCTTGTTATCATGCAATTGCCGGTTGTTGGCGAATGCCCCGGCGGGCGTCGCGTGACGCCCGCCGGGGCGGTTAAAACCCGCGAAATGAGGATCAGTTTCTTGAGGGGAAGACGCCGTTGAGGGCGATGATGAAGGTCACCGCCTGAAATGGCTGGACGATGCTAATCGGCGTGCTGCCGCCCGTCATTGCGACGGCGACCGTGCCACCGCCACCCCCGCCCGAAACGCCAGCGAGCTGGCCTGAAACCGGAGAAGTGGGAGGTGCATAAATCGGTGCCTGCGTCGGGCCGGTAGCCGACGATTGACCGAGCATGTTGCCGGCCGCGGATGGAAGGTTCCCGACGGTGGCAGTGACGTTGACCTGGGCCGCGCCCCCGCCGGAAGGCGTGAAAGTCGCCTGGTGGTTGTGCATCGGCATATTCGGGATTGTCAGCGCCACGTTCTCCACGCCGCCAGATTCGCCGAGTGTGCGCGGCGTGAGCCCCTGTCCGTTGCCCCAATGCATCGGCACACGGCCCTGCAGGTTGGGTAGCCCGAAGGTGGTTGTCCCGTTGCCGCCGAAGTTCGTGCCGAGGATGGCGAAAAGCGCCTGGTATTGCGAGATGGACATCAATTGGCCGTTGCAAAGCGCCCAACCGCTGGGCGCGAAGTTGCCGCAAAACATTCGGATTTCACCGATAAATGGATCCATATGTGTGTGTGTGGTTTTTGTGGTTTTGGTTTTTTCGCCCTCCGTGATGGCGGACGGAAAATGATCGGCCCGGGGCCATTGTTATCGGCGCGGGCTCTTGAGGCTGGAGCAAAAATCTGAAACAGTCGCCGCGATGCCCATGTCCGACGACTCTGCGCCGCGCCTGAGCTGGCGACCCGCGGCTGCGGCGGATGCGGCGTTTTGCTTTTCCGTCTACGCGGGCACACGGGCCGAGGAGCTCGCTGCGTGGGGTTGGAACGACGCGCAGCAGGAATTTTTTTTGAAAATGCAGTTTGCCGCCCAAATGGCGTCCTATCGGGCGGCATTTCCCGGGGCGTTGCAGGCGGTCGTGCTGCGCAACGAGCAGCCGGTGGGGACGCTGACGGTGAATTATGCCGGAGATGAAGTCCGGCTGGTCGACATCGCATTTTTGCCGGAGCACCGCGGCGCCGGACTCGGCACCGGGGTCATCCGCCGGTTGCAGGCCGAGGCCCACGGCAGCGGCCGCCCGCTGCGCCTGCAGGTCTTGAAAACAAATCCGGCGGTGCGTCTTTATGCCCGGCTCGGATTTGTGGCCACCGGCGGCGATGAAATGCGCGTGGAGATGGCCTCGCACCCCTAAGGAGAGGCCGCCTCGCGCCGCGGCCGGCGCTGTTTTTTTCATCCTCTCCTGCCAAAAGATTTGCGCGATTTCAGCCGATCGTGTTCTGACACTGTGCCCATGCTGCCGCCGAGCTTCCGGATGACCCCAAAATTTGACGCCGCGCGTTTGCAGGCGGATCTCGACTGGATCGTGCCCGGCGAATATGTGCCGCATTTCAACACGGGCTATTACCAGGGTGACTGGAGCGCGGTCCCGCTGCGGTCCGTCGGCGGCCGCGCTGGCAACATCTATCCCGATCCCACGGCAAAAAACGCCTACGCCGCCACGCCGCTGCTCGCCCGCTGCCCGTATGTGCGCGAAGTGCTTGATTTTTTCGCCTGCCCGCAGCAATCGGTGCGTTTCCTGCGCCTGAAGGCCGGCTCGGTCGTGAAGGAGCACACCGATCTCGACCTCGGCTTCGAGGACGGCGAGGTCCGCCTCCACATTCCCGTGCGCACAAATCCCGATCTTGTGTTCATGCTCGGCGGCGCACGGGTGATGATGCGCGAGGGCGAATGCTGGTACAACAATTTCAACCTGCCTCATAGCGTGGACAATCGCGGGACGACGGATCGCATTCATCTGGTGATCGACTGCGTGGTGAACGACTGGCTGCGCGAACTGCTGCTCGCCGATGCGGCGAAAGCGCTGGCGGGCTCAGATTCATCGGCCTGAGCGAGCCGGATCGATTCCAGGCGCTCATGGGGCTCGCGGAGCAGCGCCCCGGCGAGCCGGCGGATTTCCGCGCCGGCTTCGTGCTGCTTGGCGGCGCAATCGTCGGCGTGGGGCAGCGAGGGATTCTTGGCGCTGGCGAGCGACGCGCGCTGCATCCGCCCGAGGTCGTCCGGCGTCCATTTGACGCCAAAAAAACCGCCGAGCGATTCCCACAGCACGGCGGGGAGTTGCGTAAAATTGACGAGCCGGCCGTGTCCGATCTGCGCGTGCATCGCGGCCGCCACGCTGATCCGTGCGAGCACCTGCGCGCAATACTCGTCGAGCGACATGTGGATGGCGGCGGCCGGTTCGAGATCGAAGAGTCGCGGATCGATGATGCCGGGAATCATCTGCGTGCCGCGCAGCCGTTGCTGCGACACCATGATTTCGACGGGGTCGCGGTAGAGAAAAATCCACGGGACGTCGGGAAACGCCTCCAGAATCAGCGGCAGTTCGAGCACATGCCAGCTGTCAAACTTGATGAAAAGGTGGCGCTCATCACGGCGGCGCGGCCGGCCGAGGGCGCGAATCAGGCCGCGAAATTGCGCGAGACGCCGCGCGTGCGTGAGGGTGGAATCGCGGCGCTGCGCGTTCAGCAGCTGATCGATCGGCGGCGCCTCGGAAATGACGAGGTTTTGCGGCAGCGCGGCCAGCATTTGGGCGGCCAGAGTCGAGCCGCAGCGCGAGAGATGAAAAATAAATCCGCGGGGCGGCAGCGCCGCGGGGTCGTCGGACAGCGCCTCGAGAACCGCCGCCGGCGTCTGGCGGCGAAACAGCAGCCGCGCGGGATGGCGGAGCGCGGTGGCAATCGTCTGCTCGAAGAAAGGTTCGGTGAAACGAGTGTCGCCGAGGCGGCACCAGTCCACCTGGGCGCCTTCGGGCCGCCAGGCGATGTGGATGGGCGTCCACTCCACAAGATCGATGGCGGCGGTGGCTTTCACGCCAGATTCCTTTCGATCCAGGCGCGGCGGGCGGCCTGCAGCGAGGCGTGGACATGGTCGGCGTCGAAGGTCAGGCCGTGACTTGCGCCGAGTTCGACGGCAAGGGCAACGAACGCTTCGGTTGAGGCTGTGCTTTGCAGCTGCGCAAAAAGTCCGGCATCATCAATCACGAGCTGCTGGAACGAGACAAAGTCATCGACCGGGCCGGAGGATTCCGGCATAGGTGGGGCGGATGATAACGGCATGAAGAAAGCGCGGGCAGCCCGAGAGCAAAGCTGCTCATCATCCCACTGATCT
>DATJYF010000131.1:0-4957 GCA_035499715.1 Opitutaceae bacterium
ATCGTGGGCACCACCACCGACAAGTATGTCAAAAGCATCAACACGGTGGCCGGCGAAGATTACACCACCATTTCGATCTCCAACTCGACCACCCAGATCAGCATAACCTCCACCGTCATCACGGTCACATACAATATGTAAGATCCGGCCAGGTGGTACGGATGCCGCGCCGCCGGCGAGCATGGCATCCGCGCCGCGCGGCTGGGCTTTTGAGCGCCCGCGGGAAATCTTAGTTTTGGGGCCGGTAAGCCGGATTCTGTTCCGCGCCCAGCGGCGCGGCGGACGTCATTTCTCTCAAACGCCCGGAAACGGGCGTCTGCCACGCCCGGCCCACGCGGCGGGCCGCGCGAGCGCAGGCGTGATGCGGCATACCCGCGGCTGTCGGGCGGGCCGCCCAGCCGCCTATTTTGCCTTGCACCGGACGGGGTTTTTCGTGCCGCCCGCCTTGCGGCGGGGCGCGGTGGGCTCTTGCCCCACCTTTTCACCCTTGCCGCACGGTTGCCCGCGCGGCGGTTTGTTTTCTGTGACACTCTCCGTCGCCGCGCTTTGAAACGCGGCGCCCGCACTTGCCTGGCGGCTCGTGCGGCGTCCTGCCCTGTGGTGTCCGGACTTTCCTCTCCGAATTTTTATCGGACGCGGCGGTCAACCGCATCTTGGGATGCAAAGAACTCGGAGCGACGACCTGGCCCCAAAACTAAGGCGGTCAATCTACGGTCCCCAGCCGGCAAAAGCAAGGCTGCCGCGGCCCGTGGCCGGCGTTGCTTCTTGCGCCGCCCTTCTTCACGCTGGCGGCCCAGTCGTTTCATCGCGGTTGCACCGCCAGCTTTCGATGCCAATTTCACCGCCTACCGTGCCGCGCTCCTCGGCCACTTCTTGGGTGCTGACCCAACTGGCCGGCACGCCGGGCCATCATCGCGGGCGCTCCATTGCGATCATTGTTGCGATGGTCGTCCTTATCGGCTGGCTGGATTACATCACCGGCATCCGGATCTCGCTGGTGTTGTTCTATCTCGTGCCGATCACGCTCGGCGTCGGCTGGCTGGGCTGGCGGGCCGGCTGCGCCACCGCCGTGATCAGCGTCGTGGCCCGCACCGTGAGCGACGTGGCGCTGGCACCCTACCGTTTTCCGATCCGGGCCTTCTGCAACCGGCTGGCCGACCTGGGAATTTATCTGGTCTTGATCTGGGTCTTTCATTCCCTGATCTCGCTCTGGCGTGAGCTCGATCAGCGCGTGCGCTTGCGCACGGCGGACCTCGAACAGGCGCTGCGCGCGCGCGACGAGCTCCAGGCCCAGCTTTTTGAAATCAGCCGCCGCGAACGCAGCACCATCGGTCACGATCTGCACGACGGGCTCGGCCAGCATCTCACGGCCACGGCCATGGCGGCCAATCTGCTCGCCGCCTGCCTCACCGAGGCCCGCCAGCCCACCGTCGCCGACGCACAAAACATTGTGCGCATGCTGCAGCAAGCGATCAGCCAGACACGCGAGATCGCCCGTGGTCTGCTGCTCGCCGCCATCGAGCCGGGCGAACTCATCGCCGAGATCGAGGAACTCGCCGCCATGCTCGGCCATGAAAGCCATGTTGAATGCCGTTTCACCTGGCGCGGCCCGTTTGCCGGACTCGATGCCGCCATCTCCTCCCATCTTTTCTACATCGCACAGGAAGCAGCCCGCAACGCGCTGCGCCACGCGCATCCCTCGCTGGTCGAGATTTCCCTCCTGGCCGATCAAGGCGCGATCGAACTCACCGTCACAGACAACGGCTCCGGCCTGCCGGCCGCCCGTGCGTCGACGGCCGGCATGGGGCTGCGCATCATGGCCCATCGCGCCGAAATTGTCGGCGGGGAGTTTTCGATCGGGCCGGCGCCGGCCGGCGGCACCCGCGTCCGCTGCCGCGTGCCCCTGCCTGCACCGGCCTCGCCCGCCCCGTCGTCATGACCCAGGCAAAAATCCGCATTTTCATCGTGGACGACCACCCGCTTGTGCGTGAATGGCTCGCGACCACGCTGCGCCAGCAGCCCGACCTCGAAGTCAGCGGCCAGGCTGAGGACGCCGCCGCCGGGCTCGCGGCGATGCTGGCCGATCCGCCGGATGTGGCCATTGTCGATCTCTCGCTCAAAACCTCGTCGGGATTGGACCTGATCAAGGACCTGACCGAACATCTGCCCGGCACCCAGATCATTGTGCTTTCGATGCACGAGGAAGTGTTTTACGCCGAACGCGCCCTGCGCGCGGGCGCCCGGGGTTACGTGATGAAACGCGAGTCCACCGATCACGTGGTCGAGGCCATCCGCACGGTGCTGACCGGCCGGATTTATGCCAACGCGCAGCTTCTCGCCCGCCTGACCGAACGCCTGGTCGGCAAGGCCCAGATTCCGCGCGCCGGTAGCGTGGAACTCCTGAGCGACCGCGAACTCGATGTCTTCCGCCGGCTCGGCGAGGGCCAGACCACGCGCCGCATCGCCGCGGAGATGCACGTCAGCATCAAAACGGTCCAGGCCTACTGCGCCCGCATCAAGGAAAAGCTCGGGCTCGCCACCGGCGCCGAACTCGTGCGCGAGTCCGTGCGCTGGACGGAACAGCAAAATCGCAGCTGATTGGCGGAAGCGCCCGCTTGTAGGGCTTCGCCTGACAAGCGATATCGTCGCGAGCCGACAGACACGCCGAGCTCCAACGCCTATGTTTCCTCCGCCGTGCTTCACCTTGCCCCCTGCGCCGCTGCGGACGCAGACGGGCCGGAAGATCCAAATTCTTCCGGCCGCCAATCCCGCCACTTCGCTCTTTCATTTTGGGCCGCCGCCACGCAGGCCCAAGCCTCCGAAGCGCCGCGCCATCTGCGCAAACGCGTCAAATTTTTCCTGCGTGCGCTGAGCCAGCCACGGCTCACCCGCGCGTGGCTCGCCCGCCTGGTCCAGCCCGATCTCGCGCCGCTCTGGGCGCTGCGTCCGCGCCTCGCCCTCAAGCTCCAGCGTCCGTACCTCTGCTGCGCCTGGGGGCCGCTCGAGCGTTTTGCCGCGCTCTTCGGCCATTACGAGGCCCTTTCGCGGCTTTTCGCCGCCGAGGCGCGGACCGCCATTTTTGACAAAGGTGTAAGCTTGGTGCGCCTCGTCGGCTCGCCTTCCGGACAGCGGCTCGATGTGCGCCTGTTTTATCACGATCGCTTCGAAAAGGAAGGCGAGCTCACGCTGGCGATTCGCGACGTCAAGACCGGCCTGGCGCTCGCCGGCCTGACGTTTTCCCTCGTGAACAATGCCGGCCGGCCCATCGCCATCATCGGCGGTGTCCAGGCCGGCAACGATCCGCGGATGCGCGACCTCATCCACATCGCGGCGAAAGACATGCACGGCCTGCGCCCGAAGGCGCTCGCACTCTGGTGCCTCCAGCAATTTTCCCCGCCGTGGCAGATCACCCAACTTCAAGCCGTTGGCGACAGCCAGCACGTCTGGCGGCACTGGCGCAAGCGCCTCACCATCGCCGCCTGCTACGACGAATTCTGGCGCGAAAGCGACGGGCGGCGGCTGGCCGGCGGCGGGTGGGAGCTGCCGCTGCGGCCGAGGCCGCGTTCCCGCCAGGAGTTGAAGCCCAGCCGGCGGAGGCAGCACGAACTCCGCTACGCGCTGCTCGATGCGTTGCAGCCGAAGCTGCTGGCCGCGCTCGCCGCCCTGGCGCCGGGCCGGGACGCCGCGTCCGCCCTCGCCGCCGGACCGGTGGAGTTCAGAGTGAGCAGCCAAACCGCGGCGGTGCCGCCCGGCCCGCGGGAAACGGCCGATGCGCCCGCTTCCTTCCTGAGCCCGGCGCCCCGCGCGCTGAATCATTCCTTTTGAGCCGCGGACCCCGCCGGTCTAATCCCAATAGACCATGCGGCGGCAGGTCTCGCAGGCGGTGATTTTCTCGCCCTTGCGCGCGTCGGCCTCGACCTGCGCCGAAACCTTCATGTGGCAGCCGCCGCACTTGTTGTCGCGGATGGGCACGCACACCGGCAGCGACACGTGCTCGTGCACCAGTCGGTCGTAGGCGCGCCGCAGCGGCTCGGCCACCGGCACGCGGGCCTGCGCGACCTCGGCCTGCGCGGCCTGCAGCTCGGCACGCAGGTTGACCTCGCGCTCGCGCAGCGTGCGGATGCGCGCCTCGTGGCCGGCGATGGCCTGCCTGCGCTCCGCCTCGCCGGCGGCAAAATTTTTCTTCGCCTCGTCGATCGCGAACATGATCTTGAGCTCGTCCTCCTCGAGCACGCCGATGGCGTTTTGCGTGGTGTCGATCTCGGCGCCGAGCGCGCGGTATTCGTCGTTTTTGCGCACCTCGAGCTGCTGGGAGCGGTATTTGGCGACCTTCTGCTCGGCCGAGGCGATGTCGTTCTCGAGCAATTTCTTTTTGGACTCGAGCTCCTTCAACTCCGTGCGCGCGGCCTCGATCGCCGCCTTCTCCGCGGCGATTTTCTGCTCCATCAGCGCGACTTCGCGCGGAATCGCCGTCAACTGCGCCTCCAAGCCGGCCCGGCGCGTGTCGCGGTCCTGCAAAACGAGAAGTAATTCCAGTGCGGGCGAAGGCATGGGTTGGCTCGACTCTCGGCTCTCCGCGCGCAACCTCCAAGCTAAATGTAATACATGCCTTCGGGAATTTTGACCACGAGCTTGTCGAGCGTATGGCTCTTGCACTCGGCCTCGAAGGCGGCGCGGACATCGCGCCAGATTTGCTGCACGCGCCGGCCGGACTGGCCCCGCACGTCGCCGCTGAGCTCGAGCAGATCGCCCTCGATCAGCTTTACGATGTCGTAAAGCGTGATCTCCTGCGGATCGCGCGCGAGCGTATAGCCGCCCTGCTTGCCGCGGCGGCTGGCGATCAGGCCGCCGTTGCGCAGCTCGCTCAGAATCTGCACCAGATAGTTGGCCGGGACGGACTCGATCTCGGCCAGCTCATCGATGTGCGCCAGTTCCCCGCGGGCGTGACTGCGCGCCA
>DATJYF010000132.1:0-13106 GCA_035499715.1 Opitutaceae bacterium
AAAGGCCGCCCGGATGGTGACAGGGAGGACCTGATTATTGGCCCACGAAGGTGAACTTGTCGGCGGAGAGCTGGTAGGAACTGGATTTGGAGTTCCTGCCCGTGACGGTCAGCTTGACGGTGTGATTGCCGGCGGAGCTGAAGGTGACGTTGCCGAACGTGGTCGTCGGATAGGTTTGGCCCGAGGAGTACTGGTCCAGGGTCGAGCCGAGGTTGGTGCCGTCGACCGAGAGCTGGAGGATGCCGCGGCTGTTGTTGCCTTTCCATTCCATCTTCAACTGGTAGGCGCCGGCCGGGACATTGGGCACGGTGAAGCTGATGTTGTCGCCGGTGCTGTTGCCGGCGAGTTCGACCCATTTGCCGCTGCTGGAGTTGGTGTCGGTCTGGACCGAGGTGGTCGCGCCGCTGCCGGTGTAGCTCAGGCTTTCGGCCTCGAAGTTGAGCGTGGGCGGAGGCGCGGCGCTGATCGTGTAGGCGCCGGAGGTGACATCGCTGTCAGCAAACCCGCTGGCGTAAGCGATGGCCTTGAGCGTGAGGCTGGAGCTGACATATACCGGGCCGGAATAAAGCGTCCCCGCCGTTTCGCTCGGCGTGCTGGCGTCGGTGGTGTAGCGGATGGAGGCGCCGCTGGTGGACGAGGAGATGGTCACGGTCTGGGCGCTGGCGTAGGTGCCGGCGGCGGGGCTGAAGACCGGGGCGGCTGCCTGGGATGGGCCGCTGAGATTGGTGGCCGACACGTTGGAGTGCTGCACGTAGTCGCTGGGGCTGAAGCCGGACGTGGTTTCCTGCTTCCGGTACAGGCCCCATTTTGGATAATACATGGTCGATTGCGGGCGGGAGACTTCGACCTTGGTCACGCCCTGGAAGGCGTCGCCGTTGAGCGAGACAACCACCTGTCCGGTCTTTTCTCCATCGGCGGTGGTGGTGACCTTGATTTGCTCAGCCAGCCAGGTGTTGGGATGCCAGGTGACGCTGCGCACCGGCTTGGGCGAAAACACATTGGCCGGGGAAAAATTGGTCGAGCAGTACTGCACGACGGCCGAGCTGGTGCCGGAGCCGATCGAGGTGGTGATCATGGGGGCGCCGGATTCCTTTTCCACGCCATCCACTGATTTCAATTGCGTGATGTGGCAGAAACGGCCGGAGCCCTTGAATTGCGGATTCGTGCGCCAGGTCGTGGTATAAAGAGAGGTCTCGTGCGTTTTTTGGTAGGGCCCGAGGGTCTGCACCTCGGCCCGGCCGCGGTCATTGTTGGTGGTGGAGCGATCGCCGGTCCATTGCGAGGTGCTCCAGTTGAGCAGCATTTGAAACGTGCCGGGAGTCACTTCGGTGATGTTTTGGAAACCGCCGTCGCTGGTGAAAGTCTTGCTGGAGACGTGCCAGATGACTTGCGGCTCTTCGACCACGCCGAAATCGCTGAGATGGACGGCGGTGGTGGCTTTAAGGGCCAGGGTGGGGACGAGGGCGCTCAGGCAGAGCGCACCGAGGATGATGTGTTTCATGGTCATAGGGAAAAGTGGTGAACGCCGCCGAATTGTGCGGGCAGAGAGGGGTGCCTTTCAGCGAATGAACAGGGGGTGGAAGGCGTCGGCGGGGCTAAGGCCTTCCATCAGCGACCATCGCCAACCTCCTGCAATCCTCGCATGAGTTAAATTGTTAACCTCAGCGTGAATTCGCCGGCGCGAGAGTGGCAAAGACGCGATCGGGCCAGCTGGTGCCAGGGGCCGGGATTGAACCGGCGACCAAAGGCTTATGAGTCCTCTGCTCTACCACTGAGCTACCCTGGCAGCGACGGCGTGCCGGCGGTGTCAGCAGACCGGCGCAGGCACGCGACAGCGGACGCTACCGGGCGCGCCCAGGGCGTCAAGGGTTTCATGCAGCCGGCTGCCGCCCCGTTTCCTTAAAATTCATCAAACCTTGCGCGGGAACAGCGGTCTAACTAGAAGAAGTTTGCCGTCATGAAAATTTGCCTGGCGATTTTATCCAGCCTATGCCTGTCCGTTTTGCTCTCCGCCCAAACGGAGCCGAATCCGGAGACCGTTTATGCGCCGGCCGACCTGGACAAGCTGCTTGCGCCGATCGCGCTTTATCCGGACGCGCTCGTTGCGTTGATCCTGCCGGCATCGACCGAGCCGTCGGACGTGGTGCTGGCGGCGCGCTATCTCGAGGCCAACGGCGATCCGGCGCAGGTCGACAGCCAGCCGTGGAACGACAGCGTGAAGGCGCTCGCGCATTATCCGGAGGTGGTGAAATGGATGGACACGAATCTCGAGTGGACCAAGTCCGTCGGCGCGGCTTTTCTCCAGCAGCCGGCCGACATGATGCAGGCCATCCAGCGATTGCGGGCGCAGGCGCGGGCGGTGGGCACGCTGGTCGACACGCCGCAGCAGGATGTCGTCGTGGAGGACGGTAACATCTGCATCGTGCCCGCCCAGCCGGATGTGATTTACGTGCCGGAATACGATCCGGATGAAGTTTATGTGGCGCAGCCGGCATATGCGGGGCCGTGGCTGACTTTCGGCGTGGGCTGGCGCGTGGGCGCATGGCTGGGTTACGAATGCGATTGGGCCGGCCGCGGCATTCGCGTCGGCGTCTGGCGGCCGGGATGGGATTGGCGCCGTCCGCACTTTGGCGGCGCGGCGGGCCGGCCGTGGCGGCCGGATCCGGATCGCGAACGCGAACTGCGGCAGCACTTCGGTCAACCGCGCCCGGTTCTTCCCCGCTTGAAGCTCATGCCCGGCACGCCCACGATCCCGGATCGGCCGGGCGACGATTTCCATTCGCACAACAACGACAAAAAAGCATGGCCGCCTGACAACCGCGGAGCGGATCCGCGTGCGTTGGACCGGCACGGCCCGGAGGTTCATCCGCCGCCACCATCTCCGGACCGAAACCGGCCGGCCACCGTTGCGCCCGGGCCGCCGCCTCCGCCCGCCGGCTTGCCCAACAATTATAACCGGGGCGTTGGTCCGCACGATTTCAACAACCGTCCGCCGGAAAAATATCAGTCGCCGCCCTCAAACCCGGGCCGGCCCGCCATCGCACCGGTCCGGCCGCCGCCCGCCGCGTCGCCGTCCAATCAATCGTCGCCGTCCGATCAGGACAAAGACAAGCCTTCGCACTGAGCCGGCCGGTCGGGGTTTGCACCCGCCGCCGCGAAGGGAGAAGCGATTTGCGGCAGCGCTCTTTCTGGAAGGCGTGGCCGCCGGGCCTCTCCTGCTGGCAAAAATGTTATTTTAACTTATCTCTTGGACAACCGGACGGCGGTTGCGTTTGCTCCTCCAGGTTCCCCGCCATTACCAACCCCGTCCCGCCATGTTCCGAAAATCGCTTTTGGTTTCATTTTTTTTGCTCAGCATGATCTCCGCCTCCGCCTCACCCGTGCTGGTTTTTATCGGCACCTACACCGACGACAGCTCCAGTCAGGGCATCTATTCCTTTCGCTTTAATCCGGCGGACGGAACGCTCACGGCTCCCGTGCTCGCCGCTGCGGCGCGCAATCCGACCTTTCTGGCGCTGCATCCGGACGGGCGGCATCTGTACGCAGGCGGCGAATTAAGTCCGCCGGCCGCGCCGAAAACGGGCGGCGTCGGCGCCTATGCCATCGACGCGGCCGCCGGCAAGCTCACGCTGCTCAATCAACAGCCCACCGGCGACGGCGCGACCACCCATCTCGTGGTCGATGCCACGGGCCGCATGGTCATCGCCGTCAGTTATGGCGGGGCGTATGTTTGCGCGCTGCCGGTGAAAGACGGCGGCGGTCTTGGCGAACGCAGCGCCTTTCTCAAACCCACGGGTCCGCTCGGACCCAACCATGACCGCCAGGACCAGCCGCACGCGGCGCACTCACGCTGAAGCAAACGATCCCGACGCTGCCGGCGGATTTCCATGAACTGAATACTTCCGCCGAGATCCGCATCCATCCCAACGGCCGCTTTGTCTACGCCTCCAACCGCGGGCACGACAGCATCGCGGTCTTCGCGCGCGATGCGCAGACCGGCCTGCTCGCGCTCGTCGAAATCGTGCCCTGCGGGGGGAAGCATCCGCGCAACTTCGCCCTTTCGCCCGACGGCAACTGGCTGCTCTGCGCCAATCGCGACACCAACGACGTCGTCGTCTTCCGCGTTGATCCCGCCACCGGCCGGCTCGCGCTGACGAAGAATAGCGTCACCATCGGCAAACCGGTTTGTGTTTTGTTCTGCGAGTGAGCGTCCGATGACGACCGTCCGCGGCGCGGACCGTTCTGCATTGACGCAAACTCCCTTTTGAATCAGTCGCTGGCCGATGAAAATTGCGGCCGGGCTTTTTCTCTTTCTAGGCCTGACGACGCCGGTCGCCGCCGAGTGCCATGACACCAGTGTCCGGATCGTCGAGGAAAAACAAGGCGGCGTGATCCACTTCTACGCGGAGTCGGACAATCTCCTGGATTTTACGATCACCTTGGATTTGCAGCTGGAAAACCTGCAGGCGTCGCCCGCCCTGCCGGTGACGGTGGACGTGAAAGGCGGAAACCGCGCCGAGCTGGCCTCGATCCGTGTCGTGGATCCGCAAAAGCCGACACACTACACGCGCGACTATAGCTGGCGGTATGGCGCGCGCGGCGGCGTGCCCGCGCGGGTCGCCTATCTCCTGCCCTATGCGGCCGGGGAGCAGCACGAGCTGAAGCAGGGCTACCTGGGTGATTTCAGCCACAATCCCGGCTCCCAGAACGAATATGCCTATGATTTTGCCATGCCGGTCGGGACGGTCGTGTGCGCGGCGCGCGACGGCGTGGTCGTGGGCGTGAGGCAGGGTTCGGATGTCGGCGGTCCCACGCCCGCCTTTCGAAATTGCGGCAACTATGTGATCATCCGGCATCGCGACGGGACCTATGCCGAATATGTCCATCTCAAGAAAAACGGCGCGCTGGTCGCGCTCGGGTCCGACGTGCGGGCCGGCCAGCCCATCGCGATTTCCGGCGCGACCGGGTTCACCTCGGGGCCGCACCTGCACTTCGCCGTTTTTCGCGTGCTCGACGGCTACAAGCGCGAAACGCTGCCGGTTTTCATGAAAACCAGGGATGGCCTGCGCGCGCACCTGACCGAGGGGCGGGACTATTGATTTTCGCCGGCCGGACTCAGGCGCGCGCCACCACATTCGGCGCCAGCGCCAGCGGCGGTTTCGCCGCCGCGCGGGTTTCGGCCAGGAAGCGCTCCAACTCCTCGATCGCCCGGGCCGGCCCGTTTTCCCTCAGCAAAATCTCCCGCGCCTCGGCGGCGCGCGACGCATAGGCGGGGCTGGCCGTGATGCGCTCGGTCGCGAAATAAAGCTGCTGCGGCCAGGCTTTCTTCGCCAGCCGCAGGCCGCAGCCGAGCCGTTCGACCTCCTGGCCGAAAAAGGTCTGGTCGCCGATGTGCGGCACGACGATTTGCGGCACGCCGGCGTGAAGGACGCTGCCGGTCGTGCCCGCGCCGCCGTGGTGGACGACCATCGAGGCATGCCGGAAAAGTTGATCGTGTGAGACCTTGCCGATGACCTTGATGTGGGGGCAGTCGGCCGGCGCGGCGAAGCCGGCCCAGCCGCTTTGCAGGATGATTTTTTTTCCGCGCGGCCAGTTTTTCACGAAGCGGCGCATGACCACGCGCGGGTTGTCGTAGACCATGCTGCCGAAGGTCAGCACCGGCACGCGCCCGCCGCCGGTGAAGGCCGCCACCTCCGCCTCGATGGCTGCGTCCTCCGGCGCCTGCCAGCGGCAATAGCCCGTGAAGCGGAAGCGTGGATGAATTTCGGCGCCTTCCGGCCGCATGAGTTTTTCCGACACGGCCACGAGCACGCGGTCCGCCGGCTCGGAGAAAAAATTCCGCACCTTGGGCAGCCCGGCGGCGCGCAGCGGCCCGGCGATGGTGCGGTTGATGACGGTGTCGACCGCGGCATTGCCCACCCGCCAGAGTGCGCGGTTCCAGAGGCGGCGGAGCGGGCGTGGCAACCACGCCGGCGGCCGGAAGTTTTCCGGCGGATAATCCGGCGAGGGCACGACCTGGTGCGCAAAGGCGAAGGTGGCGAAGGGCACGCCTTTGCGGTCGGCCACGCTTTTGTTCATCGGAAACAGATACGAGGAGACGAGCAGGTCGGTGTCGTCGAGCGCCCGGTCCATGCGCTCGACCATCTCCGCGATGTAGGGCAGCGCGCCGAGATAAATTTCCCGCAGCTGATAGAGCGGCAGCCGGATTTTTTGCAGGCGCCCCATCCAGTAGCTGAGATCGGCCTGCTGCCAGTTCGGACAGAGTGGCAGCACCTCCACGCCCGCCGCCTCGATCTCACTCTGATAATGCGGGATCGTCGCAAACCGCACCCGGTGTCCCGCGCGCTGCAGCGCAACCGCCAGCGCGATAACCGGATAAATGTCGCCGGTCGAGCCGTGAGACGTGAGGATGATGCGCATGGGCGAGCTTGGTAGAAATTTTGCGCTGCGCACGACGAAACTTGTGCCAATCGTGTGACGTTTATGTGACGCCGCCTTGCCGGATCATAGCTCGGCCAGCAGCGAACGCAATTCGCGCTCCGGATCCTCGTGCTGCTGCGCGACGGCGAGCCGCAGCGCGTCGTCGAGCAGGCGCCGGGCGTCGTCGCGCCGGCCGAGTTCGAGCAGGAGTTTGCCGAGCAGGATGCGCGGCATCATCCAGTCGGGTTTTTTCGCCACGCAAAATTCGAAATGCGGCACCGCCTCCGTGCCGCGATGCCCGTCGACCAGCGCCTGGGCGAGGCTGAAGCGAAACAGCTCGTTGTCGGGCTGGCTCGCAACCAGCGCGGCGCGGAGTCATTCGCTGTCATCGACGGTGATGAGCACGCCGGTGATGTTGTCCGGTCCGCCGCGGCCGTTGGCGGTGTCGACGATTTTCTGCATGCCTGCGGACGGATCGTCGGTCGCGCCGAGGATTTCGCCGAGATCGGCTTCCGGAATGACTCGGCTGACGCCGTCGCTGCAAAAAAGAATGCGTTCGCCCACGACGAGCGGCCGCACGATGAAGTCGACTTCCGGCGGCTCGGGCTGGCCGAGGCAGCGGGTGAGGGCGGCGCGGCTGGATTCGCCGAAATAGGCCAGCAGGCGCTGCGCCCCGCGCAGCTTGGCCTCGTTTTCCAGCGAATGGTCGAGGGTCAGCTGCTCCAGCTTTCCCTTGCCCCAGATGTAGCAGCGCGAATCGCCGACGTGCGCGAGATAAAGCTGTCCGCCGGTGATCAGGCCCAGCGTGAGCGTGGTGGCGATGCCAAGTTCCGGGCTGAGGTTCTGGCCGAGCGTCCAGATTCGGGCGTTGGCCTCGTGCATGATCTTGATCAGATCGACAATCTCGCCCTCGGGCAGCGAATGATACAGCTCCATCACCGTGTCCACCGCGAGCTGAGCGGCGTCGGCCCCGCCGGGTAGTCCGCCCACGCCATCGGCCACGGCAAAGAGGCCGGAGTTCTCATCGCAGAGAAACCGGTCCTCATTTTGTCGGCGGATTTTGCCAATGTCGCTGGCGGCGGCGGCGCGCAATTGCATGGATGAAGCAGGAAAAACTAGACCACGATGGCTTCAAGCGAAAGGCAGAAATCGTGCCGACCGCGTTTCCCGCGTAAGTTTTTCCCAGTGCGGGGTCGGCAGGCTCTCGAGAAACAACCGCCCGTAGGCTTTGGCCAGCACGCGCGCATCGAGGATCGTCACCAGGCCGCGGTCGTCCGCGGTGCGGATGAGCCGGCCCACCCCCTGGCGGAATTTGATCAGGGCATCGGGCAGGGTCAGCTCATTGAAGGGATTGCCGCCGAGGTCGCGGATGTGCTCGGCGCGCGCTTCGAGGATCGGATGCGCCGGCGGGTCAAACGGCAGGCGCGTGATGACAACCTGGGCGAGCGCATCGCCCGGCACATCGACGCCGGTCCAGAAGCTGTCGGTCCCGAAAAGGATGGCATTGCCGTCGGTCCGCATGCGGCGCGCCAGCTCGGTGCGGGAGAGTTCGTCGCCCTGCAAGAGGAGCGGCCGTTTCGCGGCGGTGAAATCGTCCGTCAGGGCCGCCGCGCATTGGCGCAGGTCGTTGTAGCTGGTGAAGAGCACGAGCGAACCGCCGCGCACGCGCAGGGTGCAGAATTTGATCCAGTCCGCCAGCGCGTCGAGCGCGAGGCGGGCGTCCTGCGGCGAGGGCAGGGGCACGTCGGCGGCGACATACACGCGCATGTTGCGTTCGAAGTCGAACGGCGAGGTTTCCGCGCCGGCCCGCGCTCCGTCCGCGCCGATGCGCCGGGCGAAGGCCTCCATGCTTCCGCCCAGCGCCAGCGTGGCGCTGGTGCAGACGACGCTCGTGCCGCAGCCGAAGAGATGCCGGCGCAATTCCGGCGCGACGTCGATCGGTGCGCTGCGCAGCGAAACGACGGTCTGGCGCCGGCCGGTGCGCTCGGCCCAGTAAACGTGGCCGGCATCGGCCAGGGTCAGCCATTCGTTGAGACCGGCGGCCAGGCCCTTGAGCCGCGCGGCCTGCTCGAGCAGCTCGTCGCGTTCGCGGCCGTCGTCGAGCTTGTCGGCGAGCCTGCCCACGATCCGGTGCAGCGCGCCGAGCGGAGCATCGAGCAGCGGCTCGGCCGCGTCCTTTTCGCGCAGGCGCACCACCGGCTGTTTCGCAAGCAGGGTGCTGGAGAGAAAATCGAAGAACTGCCGCGAGGCGTCGAGGGCGTCGAGCACGAGCTGCTGCGCCTCCGGGCCGCCGTGTTTGCGGAGGAGGCCGCGGCGCGTTTTTGGGTTGTAGAGAAATTTCAGCGCCCGTTCCACCCCGTAGCTGCTCAGGCTGAGGCCGAAGTTTTCCGTCGCGACTTCCGGCACGGTCTGGGCCTCGTCGAGGATGACGAAATCGTCGGGAAAAAGCACGCCGCGCACGTCGCGCGTGGCGGACTGGGCCTGTGCGCCGCCGGCGTTGATCAGGGCGAAAAGCAGTGCGTGGTTGACGATGATCAGGTGGGCCGAACGCAGCCGGGCGCGGGCGCGCTGGTAGAAGCATTTCTCGCCGTCGCAATGTTTGCGCGAACAGGCCGAGGAGTCGGCGCTGACCGCCTCCCAGACCTCGGCCCGGGGCGGCGGCCGCAACTCGTGACGCAGGCCGGTCGCGGTGGCCTGGGCCCAGGCGGCGATGCGTTGCAGCTCGGCGTAATCGTCGTCGGCGAAAAGGCTGGCCCGGTCGGCGAGGGCATGGCTCAGGCGCGTCGTGCAGAGATAATTCGATTTGCCGACGAGCACGGCGGACTTGAAAGCGGCGTAGGGTTTCAGCTCATCCACCGCGGCGAAAAGCCGCCGGCAAAGCGGCAGATCTTTCGTTTCCAGCTGCTCCTGCAGCGAGATCGTGTGCGTGGACACGATGAACGGACGCGACTGGTCAACCGCATGGACGATTCCCGGCAAGAGGTAGGCGAGCGACTTGCCCACCCCCGTGCCAGCCTCGAAGAGCAGCGGTTCGTCCGCGGCCATCGTCGCGGCCACGGCTCTCGCCATTTTTTCCTGCTGCGGCCGGTGCTCGAGTCCGAGCCGGGCACACAGCCAGCCGGTCTCGGCGAAAATTTTCGCGACCAGAGCCGGCGCATGCGAAGGCGGCGGCGGTTCGAGTCCGGAATTTTCGTTGAGCCCGATCATTGAGATTGAATCCGCCATGCAATGAAAAGCGCGGCGGCCGGCGCAAATGAATTTGCGGCGGCCGGGCCGGCGGCTTTCCATGGAGTCCATGTCGGAGAATATTTCCGGGCACGACTGGGTCGGTAAACTGGCTGAATTTTTGCGGTCGCAACCGGGCGTAAGCGCCGTGCGGGTGGACACCGGTTCGCGCAAGATCGCCGTGGCCACGCTCGGTGAGGTGGACCTGGCGGCGCTGGAGCAGAAGCTGGCCGCGACCATTGCCGCAGTCGAGGCCCGGCTCGCTCCGCCCGGCGGAACGCGGGCGCCGGCCGGATTCACCCTCCGGCAGGAGGGCGGCGCCACCGTGCTGGGCCGGGCAATGTGCGAAAACGCGGAAAAACTCTGGCTCTGGCGCGAGATGGAATGGCCGGAGCTGACGCCGGAGAAACCCGAGCCGGAATCGGAGTGGCGGGAGCTCGCCGCCTTCGCCACGATCTGCGGCGGCTGCGGGATCATCGGCTTCGCTCTCGAGCACCTCGTGCCCGGCGTGCCGTGGTTGCACCGCATCCTTTATCTGGCCGGCCTGGTCGCCGGCGGCTGGGACGCGGCCAAGGATTCGGTGGAAAACCTGAAGTCGCTCAAGCTCGACATCCATTTTCTCATGCTGGCGGTCGCCATCGGTGCGGTCTGCATCGGCGCCTGGAGCGAGGCCGTGCTGCTTTTGTTTTTGTTCTCCGCCGCCGGCGCGATGGAGGAATACGCGCTCGACCGCACCCAGCGCGAGGTGAGTTCGCTGCTCAAAAGCGCGCCGAAGCGCGCCACGCTCGCCCTCCCCGACGGTGGCGAGCGCGAGATCGACGTGGCCGAACTCGGCATCGGCGACCGCGTGCGCGTCAAGCCGGGCGAGGCGTTTCCCGCCGACGGCACGGTCACCAAGGGCCGGAGCGCAAGCGACGAATCGGCGCTCACCGGCGAATCCGTGCCGGTGGCCAAGGCGGAGGGCGACATGGTTTTCAGCGGCACGATCAATCTCTGGGGCGCAGTCGAGTTCGACGTCGCGCGCCTGCCGGGCGAAAGCACGCTGCAAAAAATCATCCGCCTCATCCAGACGGCGCAGAAGCTGCGGGCGCCGAGCGAGCGCTTCACGGACAAATTCGGCACCGGCTACACTTATGCCGTCATCGGCCTCTCCTTCGCCATGTTTCTCGTCTGGCGGTTCGGCTTTCACCTGCCCGCGTTCGACAACACTCCGCGACAGCTGTCGGCCTTTTACCGGGCGATGACGCTGATGGTCGTGGCCAGTCCGTGCGCGCTCGTGCTGTCCATTCCCTCGGCGATTCTCGCCGCCATCGCCTGGGGCGCGCGGCACGGTGTCCTCTTTCGCGGCGGCGGCGCGATTGAAAAAATGGCCGGGATCGATGCCGTGGCGCTGGACAAGACCGGCACGCTTACCACCGGCGAGCTCGCGGTGGTCGGCTGCGAAAGTTTTCCCGCGGGCCGCGAACACGAGGTGATGGAGCTGGCCTGCGCCCTGGAGGCGAAGTCGCAGCATCCGATCGCGCGCGCGATCACTCGCCATGGCCGCGCCGACGGCGTGCGCGAGCTGGATGTGGACGAATTCCGCTCGCTCACCGGCGCGGGGCTGAGCGGCCGGCTTGGCGGCGCCACCGTCCTGCTCGGCCGTCGCGAATTGCTCGAGAGCGGTCCGCTCGCCGCCTGGGCGAAGGACCTGCCGCCGGCCTCGGCCGAGCTGAGCGAGGTCTGGGTCATCGGCCGTGACCTGGTCGGCCGCGTCCTGTTGAAGGACCAGATCCGCCTCGAATCGAAAAGCGTGATTGCCGAGCTGCGCCGCGGCGGGGTGAAAACCGTCATGCTCACCGGCGATCGCCATCATGCCGCTGAGGCGGTGGCGCGCGAGTTGGGCCTCGACGAGGTCAAGTCCGGCCTTTCGCCCGAGGGCAAGGTGGCCGCGATCCAGGGCCTGCGCGAAGCCGGCCGGCGTGTGGCCATGGTGGGCGACGGCGTGAACGACGCACCGAGCCTCGCCGCCGCCGACGTGAGCGTGGCCATGGGCGCGCGCGGGAGTGACGCCGCGCTCGAGCAGGCCGAGGTGATCCTGATGCACGACCGGATCGAGAATTTTCTCGCCGCCCGGCGCCTGAGCCGCCGCGCGCGGGCCGTCATCCTGCAGAATCTCACGCTTTCTCTCGGCGTCGTGATTGTGATGGTCGGGACGACGATTTTCGGCGCCGTGCCGCTGGCGGTCGGCGTGGCCGCGCACGAAGGCAGCACGGTTGTGGTCTGCCTCAATTCGCTGCGGTTGCTCTTCGGAAAAAACCGCTAGTCGCCGATCCAGACCTGGTCGCCGACGCGCACGTCCTCGTAAAGTTCGACAATGTCGAGGTTGCGCAGGAGGACGCAGCCGGCGCTTTGCGGCTGGCCGATGCTGTCCTCTCGGTTGGTGCCGTGCAGATAAATGTAGCGCGCCTGGCTGTCGACGTCGCCGCCGGCGTTCACCCCGGGCTCGAGGCCGCGCAGCCAGAGGATGCGGCTGGTGACGAGGTTGTCGGTGTTGATCTCCTCCGGCGCGAATTCGCTGAAATGGCGGCCGGTCGGCACGCGCGACTTGAAAACCATGCCGGGCGGCTGGCCGGCGCCGATTTTCTCCGCGATGGCGTGCAGGCCGCGCGGCGTGCCGAGCGAATCCTTGATGTTCGAAGGCGGCCGGCGCGAGGTGGAGACGGGATAGCTGCGGACGAGCGCGCCGCCGCGGTAAAACTGCATCGTCTGGCCGCTTAGGCGCACGATCAGGATGCGCTCTGCAGGCTTGATGCCGAGCCGGGCGCATGTTTTAGTAACCAGTTCCAAAGGAGTCTCCATTGTGAAAAACCCATCATCCTACAACATCGGCATCGTCGGCGCCACCGGCGCGGTCGGTCAAGAGTTGTTGAAGCTGCTGTTTGCGCGGGCCTTTCCCTGCGCCTCGCTGCGGCTTTTTGCCTCGGCGCGCAGCGCGGGCAAAATCATCGAGGCCGGCGGCAAGAAATTTACCGTGGCCGAGGCGAAGCCGGAGATCTTCGACGAGCTCGACGTGGCGTTTTTTGCCGTGGACGGATCGCTCGCGCGCCAGCTGGCGCCGCACGCCGTCAAGGCCGGCTGTCTCGTCCTGGACAAGAGCTCGGCCTTCCGCCTCCAGGCTGACGTGCCGCTGGTCATTCCCGAGATCAATTTTCACGCCGTCCGCCAGCACAAGGGCATCATCGCCAGTCCGAACTGTTCGACCGCCGTCGCGCTCATGGGCCTTTTCCCGCTGCACCGGGCCTTCGGCCTGAAGCGGTATTTTACCGCCACCTACCAGTCGGTCTCCGGCACGGGCGTGGATGCCGTGCAGGAACTTGATGATCAGGTGCGCGCCTACGCGCAGGGGAAGCCGCTGCCGCGCTCGGTTTATCCTTATCAGATCGCGTTCAACGTCATTCCGCAGGTCGATTCCTTTGGCG
>DATJYF010000133.1:0-18652 GCA_035499715.1 Opitutaceae bacterium
GACGCGATCCGACCATGCTGCCGCACGATGCGCCGGTGTGCGCCGTCGTTTTTCAGCACGAACACGGCCTGCTTGCCACCGCGTCGGAGGATGGCGGGCTCCAGCTCTGGAGTCCGGAACGCAAGCAGCCGCTGCGCGCCACCATCCGCCTGCCCGCCGCCGCGACCAAGCTCGCCTGGTCGCCCGATGACCGCCTCCTCGCCGTCGGCACCGAAAGCGGCGCCATCTTCGTGCTGAAATGCGAAATCTGAGCGCACCGGTGCGCCCGCCATCAGGCCACAACGGCCGCGTCAGCCCTGGCCGGCGGCCAGGGAATGCACAAAGCGGTCCAGCCTGGGCATGAGATCATGCCGCGGATCGAAGGACAAAATCACGAAAGTGGCCCGGCCCACAATTGCCTCGCGTTTGACCGGACCAAAGAAGCGCGAGTCGTAACTGTTGTCGCGCGAATCGCCCATCACAAAATATTCCCCCGCCGGCACGACGCGGGGCCCGAAGGACCGCAGTGCCGGACGGTCCGGCAACGCCAGGACAAGATGGCTGCGTCCCGACAGCGATTCGGTGGCCACGATCGGATTTCGATCCTCGAAAATATCGCGACGATAAGGAGAGGCGTCCCCGATTTGATAGTGCAGCGGCTTGCCGTTGAGGAAAACCACGTCGTTCCGCATTTCGACCACATCGCCCGGCAGGCCGATGACGCGCTTGACCAGCCGCTCCCCGTCCCTGGGCGAAAAGAGCACGACGATGTCGCCGCGGGCGGGATTGCTCCATTGCGCCAGATGGTGCGTGGTGAAGGGAACTTTCAGGTCATACGCCAGCTTGTTCACGAAAACCAATTCACCTTCGACGATTGTCGGTTTCATCGATCCGCTCGGCACCCAGTTCCAATCGGCGACGGCCGAGCGCAGCGGGGCGACGGCAAGAAAGACGAGGGCAAAGGGGGCCAGCCATTCGCGTAGAAGTTGTCTGGCCAGCCGTTTGACGGGGGATGAAATGCTCATGGCGGAAGGCAATACCCTTGAGAGCCGGCCAACTGCACTGAAGTGCCGGCAATTTTTTCGTTTATTACAACCGGTTGCGGCAAAATGCGATCGAGCGAAAATAAGCCTGCCCGGTTCAGTCGGAATACGCGGAATACGGATCACACAGTTTTTTCCACCGATTCCAATTGCCGCAGCCGCACCGCGGCCATGAGCGATCTCGTCACCGGGTTGCGGGCGAGATCGTAGCGTTTCTCATCGACCGCCGCCACCGGCATCACGCCGAGCAGGGCGCTGGTGACAAAAATCTCCTCCGCTTCGAACAGCGCGCTGGCTTCGATCGCGCTCTCGTGCGCGCGTCCGCCCTCCAAAATCCGCAGCACCTGTCCGCGGGCGATGCCGGGCAGGATGCGACCGTCCGCCGGCGGCGTGAATATCTTCCCGCCTTTCACCACAAACACATTGCTGGCGGCGCCCTCCAGCACGCGCCGGTCGGCCCCGACAAAAAGCGCCTCATCGCCGCCCGCCGCCTGCGCCGCCCGCCTCGCGCGGAGATTTTCCAGATAGTTCAATGTCTTCAGCTGGGAAAGGCCGCGGTCATGTCGGCTGGTGGAGAATGTCTTCAAGGCAAAGCCCTTCTCGTAATGGACTGGCAAATACGCAGCGGCGCGGGCTGAGATCAGTTCGCCGATGCCAGCTGCGTCCTGAAAGACGGCGATTTTGAGACCGCCGTCCTCAAGCTGGTTGGCGGCAAGACAGCGCGCGCAGCGGCCGCCCAGCTCTTCGGCCATCGTTGCGAAAGCCAGGCCCAGTTCCCTGGCGCTGCGTTGCAGCCGGGCAAAATGGTCCGCAAAAAACACCGGCCGGCCGCGCAAAACCCTGACCGTTTCAAACACCCCGAGCCCGTAGCTGAAGCCGTCGCCGAGCGGTGAAATCCGCGCGGCTGTCGCTTCGACGAGATCGCCATTCAAAACGACGTGGTGCAAAAATCCATTCATGGTCACTCCGGCTGCGTGAGCACGGCATGCATGGCCCGGCCTTTGTCGAGCGTTTCCTGGTATTCGCTCTCCGGATCGGAATCCGCCACGATCCCCCCGCCGACATGGTAATACGCCCGGCCCCCGTGGCAAACGAGGGTGCGGATGGCGATGTTGAGGTCGGCGCTCCCGTCGAATCCGATATAGCCCAGCGAGCCAGTGTAGAGATGGCGGCGGCGGGTTTCGAGCTCGTCGATGATCTGCATGGCGCGAATCTTGGGCGCGCCGGTGATCGAGCCGCCGGGAAACGCGGCGCGGATGCAATCGAAAACATCGCAGCCGGCCCGCAATTTTCCCGAAACCGTGGCGACGAGATGAAATACCGTCGGGTGCGCCTCGAGCCGGCAGGGCTCATCCACCCGGATGGAACCGCAGTCGCAGACGCGGCCAAGGTCGTTCCGCTCCAGATCGACGATCATCAACAGTTCCGCCCGGTCCTTGGCGCTGCTCAACAATTCCTGCGCCCGGCGCTCGTCTTCGGCCGGCGTGCGCCCGCGCGGTCGCGTGCCCTTGATCGGACGCGTTTCGACCCGGCCGTCGCGCAGACGGAGAAACTGCTCCGGCGAACTGCTCGCCACCTGCAACGGCCCGAAATTGAGGTAGGCCGCGAACGGCGCGGGACTGCGCCGCCGCAGCCGCTGGTAAAGCTCGTGGGCCTCGCATGGCAGCGGCGCTTCGAAGCGTTGCGCCAGGTTCACCTGGTAGACGTCGCCGGCCCGGATGTATTCCTTGATCCGGTCGATCGCGGCCAGATAGGACGCCTTGGAAAAATTTGCGCGCGGCTCGGCCGGCGGCGCGAAGGATCGGGGCGCGGACGGCCCGCGCGCCAGCGCGGCCCGCACGGTTTGCTCCAATCGCCGCATAGTCGCCCCGCCATCCGGTCGGTGGACCGGATTGACCACGGCCAAAGTCTGCCCGGTGCCGTGCTCATGGGCGAGGATTGCGTCGTAGAATCCAAACTCCATCTCGGGAACGGGCAGATCGTCCGGGCTGGTGCGCGCAATCTGCTCAAAACGCAGGCCGAATTCATAGGAAAAGTAGCCCACGGCGCCACCGCAAAACGGCGGCGTCTCCGCCGCGGAAGGACTCCGGTAACGCTGAAAAAGATTCTTCAACCCAGCGAGCGGATCGCCGCGCATGCGCTCCGTCCGTCCGTCGCGCTCGATCGTGATCTCGTTTCCCGTCGCCCGAAAAACGAGAAACGGATCGAAGCCGATGAAGGACCAGGCGCCTCCAGCCGGCTGCGCGCTGTCGAGAAAAAAGCTGTGAGGCCGGTCGTGCAGTGCGGCAAAAATCCGCTCCGGCGGAGCGCCAAAATCGATTTCCCGGATAAACATGCGGAACGGCAAAAATTTTCAGCCGGATGCCGCGCCCGGACATTCCGCCGGCGCGGCGTTCCATTCCAGCGATCCCAGCTTGCGCACGCCGGCCTGGCCGATCCGTGCGGCCAGTGCGCCGGCGGTTTTACCGGCCAGCAAGAGGCCGGGCGCTATTTCCGCCAGGGGCGCCAGCACAAAGCCGCGCTCGCGCATCCGCGGATGCGGCACGGTGAGCCGGCCGTCATTGATCCGGGCATCGCCGTAAAGCAGCAGGTCGATGTCGATGGTCCGCGGCCCCCAGCGCTCGCGGCGCACCCGGCCGAGGCCGGCCTCGACCCGCAGGCATTGATCCAAAAGTTCGTGCGCGGAGCGTGTTGTGGTTATCCGCGCGACGAGATTCAAAAAATTTGGCTGCCCCGCCACGCCCACCGGCCTCGTTTCATAAACCGACGAAACTTCCGCGATCCGGATGCCCGCTCCGGCCTGCAGCCGGCGGAGCGCCCCGGCCAGATGCCGGCGCCGGTCGCCGAGATTGCTGCCGAGTCCGAGATACGCGGTGTTCAACGCTCTTTGCTGGTTTCAAGGGCCACGTAGTCGAGCACTCCGCCGACGGGCGCGGAGGGTTTTTTGATCACAATCTCGATCCTGGTGACGCGCGGGCAGGCCTCCATGATCCGGTCGATGAGATGGTCCGCGAGCGTTTCGAGCAGCTTGACGCGGTCGTGCTCCACGATTTGCCGGCAGATGTTGTAAACCTTTTTGTAATCAACCGTGGCGTGGAGGTCGTCGGTCCGCGCGGCCTCGGCGATATCCAGTGTCATGACCAGGTCGATGAGGAAGCGCTGGCCGAGCGCGTTTTCCTCGGCGAGGTTTCCATGGTAGCCATAAAACACCATGTTTTGGAGATGAATGCGTCCGTTCATTGAAAGTTGCGCAGGGCGGCGGCCATTTTTGCCGCGCGGGCATTGGCGCGCACGTCGTGCACGCGGACAAACTCCACTCCCTGCCAGACGGCAAGCGCCGTCGTGGCGAGCGTGCCTTCGAGGCGTTCAGCCGGAGGCAGCCCGAGGACATTTCCAATCGCCGACTTGCGCGAGGCGCCGAGCAGGAGCGGAAAACCCAGCGGCTTGAGTTCGGCGAGGCGCGCCATGATTTCCAGGTTTTGCCGCTGCGTTTTGGCGAAACCGATGCCGGGATCGAGGACGATGCGATCCTCAGCCACACCGGCGCGCGCAGCGATCTCGATCGAGCGGCCGAAGAATTTTTTGATATTTTCGATGACATCGCCCGGCATTTCGCGAAAGGACGCATCGTGGTGCATCACCATCACGGCGCAGCCGGATTCGGCGGCGAGCCGGGCCATCTCCGGGCTGCGTTGCAGTCCGTGAATATCGTTGAGGAGGTGGGCGCCGGCCTCCAGTGCGGCGCGCGCGACCGGCGGCTTGTAGGTGTCGATGGAGACCGGCGTTTCCAGCCGCGAAACCAGCGCCGCGATCACCGGCACGACGCGCGCGATCTCCTCCTCGGCGGAAATTTCCTCGTGGCCGGGCCGCGTGGATTGCCCGCCCACGTCGATGACCACCGCGCCCTCCCCGACCAGGCGGCCGGCCTGCGCCACCGCCGATCCGGCATCCGCAAATTTTCCCCCGTCGAAAAACGAGTCGGGCGTGACGTTGAGGATGCCGACAAGCCGGGTCTCGAGACCGACCGTGATTTCCCGGTCGCGGCACTTCAGCAGGCGGGTTTCGGCAATTTGGCCCGGCGGAGGCATGGGAAGGGAATCGGTTGTAACGCGGCGCGGGCCGCACGGCCAGCCCAACGTGCGCGCCCGCGCGCACGCGTCAATGGCAGAACCGCCGCGCCCGGATTTGCGCTCTTTTCGCCTGACGAACGGAACAGCCGGGCCTAGGCTGCTTTCATGCCTCGCCGCCTTCCCGAACTCCAGATCCGTCTCCGCTTTCCCGGCTCTCCGCCCGACGCATTCGGGCCGGGCAAGGCGGATCTCCTCGGCTGGATTGCCTCCACCGGTTCCATCCGGGAAGCGGCGGCGCCCACCACCCAGATCCTCCAGCACAATGAAAAGGCCCTCACCACCCGCGTGCAGTTGAATTTTTAACCGCCTTTTTCATGAAACGTTTCCTCGCCCTCCTCCTCGCCCTCGGGCTTGCCCTCGCCGGCCGCGCCGAAAAGGTCACCGTCGCCGCCGCGGCCAATTTCGTTTACTGCCTCGATGCGCTCAAGCCCGCGTTCGCCAGAATTGCGCCCGGCGCCGAGCTGGTCATCATCACCGGCGCGTCCGGCAATCTCGTCGCACAGATCAAAAACGGCGCGCCCTTCGACGTTTTCCTCTCCGCCGACGTCGATTACCCGCAGCAGCTCGTGAAGACCGGTCTCGCCGGACAGGATGCCGTCACGGTCTTCGCCACCGGCCGCCTCGTGCTCTGGACCCGGCGCGAGGACGTGCCGCTCGACTCCCTCGCCGGCGCCGTGCGCAGTCCGCTGGTGAAAAAGCTCGCCCTGGCCAACCCCGCCACCGCGCCCTACGGCCGGGCCGCGCGCGAAGCGTTGCAGAAGCTGGGCGCGTGGACCGACGCGCAGCCGAAGCTCGTGGTGGGCGAAAACGTCTCGCAAACGCTCCAGTTCGTCGACACCGGCAACGCCGACGCCGGCTTCGTCGCGCTCAGCCTGCTCCTCTCGCCCAAGCTGCGCGGTGCAGGCCGTTACATTGAAGTTCCGCCCGGCCTTTACGGTTCGCTCGCGCATGGCGGCGTGCTCACGAAACGCGGCGCGGGCAATCCCGACGCACACCGCTTTCTCGACTTTCTTTCCAGCGACGCCGCGCGGAAGATTTTCACCGACTACGGCTATCGCGTGCCGGCGAAATAGCGCCGGCGCGCGCTTGAGCCGGCGGGCGGACGCAGCCAACCTCGAGCCATGAGCGATTCCGCGATTTCCGGCCTGTCCGCCGAACTCTGGCAGTCGCTTGGCCTGACACTCGAGCTCGCCGCCTGCACCACACTGCTGCTCGGCCTGCTCGGCCTGCCACTTGCGCACTGGCTCAACACCACGCGCTTCCGCCTGGCACCGGCACTGGAGACGCTGATCTGCCTGCCGGTGGTGCTGCCGCCGACGGTCATCGGTTTCTACCTGCTGGTGGCCTTCGCGCCGCAACACGCGGCCGGCGCGGCATGGACGCGCATCTTCGGCGCGCCGCTCGCGTTCAGCTTTCCCGGCCTCGTCGCCGGTTCGGTGATTTATTCGCTGCCGTTCGCCGTGCAGCCGTTCCAAGCCGCGCTCCGCGGGGTCTCGGCCGACCTGCTCGACGCGGGCCGGTCGCTCGGCGCGGCACCGCACCGCGTCTGGCTGCGCCTGCATCTGCCGCTGGCGCGGCGCGGGCTGTTCGCCGGGCTCACCCTCGGTTTCGCGCACACGCTCGGCGAGTTTGGCGTGGTGCTCATGATCGGCGGTTCCATTCCCGGCAAGACGCGCGTGGCCAGCATCGCGCTCTACGACGAAGTGCAAAACCTGGATTACTCCGTCGCGCACGCCTACGCCGCCGTCCTGCTGGTCGTGTCCTTCGCCCTGCTGCTTACGGTCAATCTCTTGCAACGGCGCGCGCGCTGATGAATCACCACGCCGCATTTGCCTCCGCGGGCCAAAACCTCCAGCCTCACCCGCATGAACCGCCTGCCGGTCGCCGCCCTGCTCGTTCTCGCCGCCGGTCCGGCGTGGGCGGCAAGTGACGGCGCCACCGCCGTACCGCCCGCCGCCAGAACGGACGACTGCCACTGCAACGACAAATCGCCCGAAAAACTGCGTGGTTTCGCCTTCAAGGGCCGCGTCGTCGCCGTCCTCGCCGGGCGCGGCGAAGCGCGCGTGGCCTTCGGCGATATTCCCGGCGCGCTGCCGGCTGGCACGCACGACTTCAAGGCCGACCCCGCGGTCCTCGCCGCACTCGGGCCCGGCCGCGAAATCCTCGCTCGCATCGAGCAGCGCAACGGCGAGTGGTGGATGTTCGACGTGCGCCTGCTCATTCCCCTGCCCGCCAAACCATGAGCGACGCCGCGCGACCGGATGCATCGCCGTCGCTTGACGCGTTTGCCATAATCGCCACGTTCACACCGCCCATGAGCCGTCTCCGCCGCACACCGTCGCTCTTCGCCCGCCTCGTGGCGGGTCTGTGTGCGGCGCTCGTGCTGGCGCTGGTCGTGCTGGCCGCGTGCCCCGCGGCGCACGAGTGGGTCCACGGCCACTGCGGATGTGCCGCTCAGGGCGCGAGCACCCGCGGCACGTTCGGCCAGCTGCTCAACGCGCTCGGCGCAACCCCGCAGGCCCGCACATGGATTCAAAACCATGGCGGATGCGCAGCACAGGGCACGAACAACCACCATCCGGCCTCTCCTGATGACGACGGCTGCATCGTCACGCTTTTCGCGCACGGTGTTATTTCGGCCACGGTTTTCGCCGCACTGGCCGTTGCATTTTTCCGCTTGATCGCCGTCACCGCGCGGCCGCGCGAAGCGTTGTGCCTGCCTGCGCCACGCTACTGGCTGCCGCCATTGTGCGGCCCGCCGCAAAGCTGAGTTGCCCTCCTGCACATCCGCGCCTGCGCGCGCGGACGTTTTTCTCATTCGCTCCAGCGGATGGTCCATGCCGACCGGGCCATGCCCGTGGTGTCGGCGCCTATCTGCATTCATCAACTCACCTTTATCATGCATTCGCGTCACATTTTCGTTCTTTTTCTTTTTTCCAGCGCTGCCGCTTCGCTTGCGCCGGCCCAAACCCCCGACTCTTCCCCGGCGGAAAAACCCGTCGTTCTCAATCCATTCACCGTCAAGGCTCAGCTCGATCAGGCCAGCGAACAAATCGTGCCCGCCCTGGGCGGCACGGCGTTCAACATCAATCAGGACCAGATCGACAGCCTGTCGCTGGGCGACAACGCACCGTTCAATCAGGTGATCCTGCGGGCGCCGGGCGTGGCGCAGGATTCGGCGGCGAACGGGGATTTGCACGTCCGCGGCGAGCACGCGAACCTGCAGTATCGCATCAATGGCGTGCTGCTGCCGGAAGGCATTTCAGGTTTCGGGTTGGAACTCGATCCGCGCTTCGTGGAAAACATGGAATTCATCACCGGCTCGCTGCCGGCGCAGTACGGTTTCCGCACGGCAGGCGTCGTGGACATCCGGACCAAGGGCGGCGCGGTCGAGAACGGCGGCGACGTAGAAGTGAACGGCGGCAGCTATGACACGTTCCATCCAAGTTTTGAATACGGCGGTTCGGCTGGAAAATCGAACTACTTCATTGACGGCGGCTACGACCACAACGGCATCGGCCTGGAAAATCCCACCGACAGCTCGAAGCCAATTCACGACACCACGGACCAATATAAAACCTTCGCCTATTTGTCCCACATCCTGGACGCAACGAGCCGGATCAGTTTCATCGGCAGCGCCTCCTACAGTAATTTTCAGGTGCCCAACACGCCGGGCCTGCCGGTTGGCACTGCGCCCGGCGGCGATCCGTGGAACTCCACCCAGGGGCCCGCGACGTTTGATTCATCTGCCTTGAATGAAAGGCAGAACGAACAAAATTATTACGGCGTCCTCACCTATCAAAAATCGGCGGACAACCTGAATTTTCAAATTTCCGCCCTGGGCCGGAACAGCCGCGTCCATTTCATGCCCGACCCGGTCGGCGACCTCTATTTCAATGGCGTGGTCAGTGATGTGAACCGGAAACTTGATTCCGGCGGCTTGCAAACCGACGCCAGTTACACTCTCGGCGACCAGCACACGATTCGCGGCGGCGCGATGTGGCTGAATGAATCTGTTTCCGCCGATTCGACCACAACCGTGTTCAACCTGGATGACGACGGGAATCCCATGGGTTCCGCCTACCCTATTGTGGATGATCATTCGCTGCATGGGCTTTTTGCCGGTTTATACTTTCAGGACGAATGGAAAATCTGCCCCGCACTCACCCTCAATTTCGGCGCCCGTTTCGATGTTTTTAACTCGTCGTTTGACAACGAGCATCAACTCAGCCCGCGGATCAATTTCATCTACCAGCCGACGGATACCACTACTTTGCACGCAGGTTACGCGCGCTATTTCACGCCGCCGCCGGTGGAAAATGTATCCGGCAGCACCGTGGCGCTCTTCGACGGAACCTCGAATGCGGCTGCCTCCGATCAGGACGATCCGGTCAAAGCCGAACGCTCCAACTATTTCGATGCCGGCATCAGTCAGAAACTCGCACCCGGATGGCAGGTGGGCGTGGACGGCTACTACAAGCAGGCCAAGAACCAGCTCGACGACGGCCTGTTCGGACAATCGCTCATCCTTTCGGCCTTCAACTATGCCAAAGGCAAGGTGTATGGCGTAGAATTCACCACCTCCTACGCCACCGGAGGTTTTTCCGGCTATGCCAATGTCGCCTACTCGGTGGCGCAGGGCAAAGACTGGAGCTCGGCGCAGTTTCTGTTCGATCCGGATGACCTGACCTACGTCCAGAATCATTGGATTTACCTCGATCATGACCAACGGGTGTCAAGCACGGCCGGGGTGGCTTACGCGTGGAAAAATTCTTTCGGCGGCAGCCGTGTCTATGCCGACGTCATTTACGGCACGGGCTTACGGACCGACGCGACAGCGGCCGACGGCTCAACCATTCCCAATGGCGGCTCGGTTCCTTCCTACGTCACCTTCAACCTCGGCGCTGAACAGGCTTTTGAAATTGACGCTAAACATACGCTGAAGGTCCGGCTTGATGTCGTGAACCTCGCGGATAAAAAGTATGAACTGCGCGATGGCTCGGGCATCGGCGTCAACGCCGCCCAATTCGGCATGCGCCGCGGCATCTTCGGCACCGTGACGCTTGCCTTTTGATCACCGGCCCGCCCCGGCGTTTTTCAAAAACGACCCGGCAGTGGCGTTTTTTGAGGAACGTTGCATTTTATGACCGTGCAGCGGGTGCCGCGCTTTGCGGCATCCGCCAAGCTTTCTGCCAAAACCCAGGACATGCCATGAACCTTCGGACCTTTATCGTGGCCTATGTGCCCACGGCACTGGTGGCGGGCGTGCTCGGCGTGGCCGCGCTGGAACTCGTGATGTGGCTGATCACGCGCAAGGGCTGGGCGCGGGGCAACATGCTCATCGCGATCGGCAGTCTCGTGACCCGGTCGCGCGACCGCGCCTTCCTGGTCGGCGCGCTCTTCCATGTGGGCTCGGGCGTTTTCTTCGCCCTGCTTTACGCCTGGGTGATGTGGAGACTCGGGCTCACCCACCTGCAGAATGCGCTGGCGGCCGGGGCGGGTTTCGGCGCGCTGCAAGGCATGATGGTGAGTCTGACGCTCGTCTGGATTGTCGCCGAGCATCACCCGCTGGAGGAATTCAAGGAAGCCGGTCTGGCCATCGGCGTGAGCCATGTCGCGGGTCACGTAGCTTTCGGCGTGATGGTCGGGCTGGTGGTCGGGCTCTCACCGCTGTAAGCGGCGCAAACGGCGCGTGTCCCTCGATCCGCCCGCGCGCCCGGAAGGTTCCGGCGAAGGTTACTTTCTCCTTTTAACTAAATAAGATTGTGTTAATATATAAATCAGAATTACTAATAATATTACAGCGCCTGTGAAGCCGCAATCGCAACCTGATCCGGACACAGTGAGTCGCGACAGACTGAAAACCGCTGTCATCGGCTTGTCCATTGCCTGCCCGTTCGACCAGAGCAACCCCGAAGGCTGTCCCCTCTGTTCAATCCGGAAAAAGCCGGTGAAGGAGCGGCTGGAGTGGGTGAAATCATTGTCGGACGAGGAGCTGGCGGCGATCTATCGGTATCACGGCACGTGCATCGTGGCGCGGGAAAGACGGGCTGCGGAAGGCGCCAAAAAGTCCAGCGGGACGCATCCTAACGGAATGATTGTTTCAAAAGGGTGAAATAAAGCGGCCCGTCTGTATCAACTTGCCTTATCGCAACTATTAGGCATTCGTCGCGCGCTTGAAAATCACCCACGGCCATCACCGGCATGGTGGTTGCAACCGGATCCTTGGAAATGCCATGAAAAAAATCCTCCTCTTCACGCTTGTCTCGGGCCTGCTCGCCGCCGGCCCGATGCGCGCGTTCAACCCCCAGCCCGATCCGCCGGGCTTCGGCTTCATCGGCGTCACCCCCGGCGAAACGCTACGACTAAACGTGTCCAATATCACCGCGGCGGGACCGCGAAATTCTCCGCCTGATCCCTGCAAGGTGGAGCTGACCTTTGTGGATGCCGCTGGCGTCGAATTGCTGCCCGCCGTGCAAACCACCCTCGCCCCGGGCGAGTCCACTTCGGTCGATCTCAACGGAGCCGACCTCTTCACCGGCGTGACCGGAGTTGACGCCGTGAGCGTCCTTTCGCGCGTCGAAGTCCGGCCCATGATCCGGATCCTGTCCAACTCCTCCACGGATGCCCGCGCCAGTCTGCTTCCGCCAGGACCGTGCGTTTCGACGATCGAGCTCATCGACAACCAGACCGGCCGGACTTTCCTGACTTCCGGACCGCAAAAACCCGGATCGATTTTCGAATTCAATCCCCAGCCCGATCCGCCCGGCGATCTCACCTTCGGCCTGGTCGGCATCGTGCCCGGCGAGACCATCCGCCTCACCGCGGTGAATTCGTCCGCCGACAATCCGCAGATTTTTCCACCCGATCCCTGCCGGGTGACGCTGACCTTTTTCAATGCCGAGGGGCACGTCGTGCAGCGCTCCTCGACGGTTCTCAATCCGGGCCAGTCGACCTTCCTCGACCTGCCGCTTTCGCCCGTTGGTGTGAATCCGGCCGCCGCCGTCGCCGGACCGCCGAGCCAGTTGCAGCTGCGCGGGATCGTCACCGTTGAACCGGTTAAAGGACAGCGCTTCCCGCCCGATCCATGCCACGCCACCCTCGAGGTCTTCGACCAGGCGACCGGCCGGACCACCGCCGTGCTTTCGCCGCAGCACGTTCCCTTGATACCTCCCGGGCCGCCGGACTAATAACCTCTCGCCCGGCGAATTCGTCGAATAACATGCGGCGGCGGTTTCAAACCGCCGCCATTTTTATGACGCCTCCAGGCCGAAAACCGCCTGGGCGTAATTCTCGATGCTGAACGGCTGCAAGTCCTCCGCCTGTTCGCCCAGGCCGAGAAAATAGATCGGCAGCTTGAGCTGGCGCCAGATGCCGACGAGCGCGCCGCCACGGCTGGTGCCGTCGAGCTTGGTCACGATCACGCCGGTGAGACCGAAGCTTTGGTGAAAAACCCTGGCTTGTTCGATGGAATTGCTGCCGATCGAGCCGTCGACCACCAGCCAGGCGTGGTGCGGCGCCGCCGGATCGTTTTTTTGCAGCACGCGGCGGATTTTTGCCAGTTCCTCCATGAGATTGCCCTTGGTGTGCAGGCGGCCGGCCGTGTCCACGATGAGATAGTCGCGGCCGCGCGCCCGGGCCGCCTTCCAGGCGTCGAAGGCCACGGCGGCGGCGTCCGCGCCGGTGCGGCTGGCCACGATTTCGAGATCGAGGCGCTGGGCCCAGGTCTTGAGCTGCTCGACCGCGGCGGCGCGGAACGTGTCGCAGGCGGCGAGCGTGACGCTCCGGCCATCCTGCTTGAGCCGCCAGCCGAGCTTGGCCGCGGTCGTGGTCTTGCCCGAACCGTTGACACCGATCAGCGCGATGACCGTCGGCGAGGCGGCGGCGGGCAGGAGCACGCCTTCGCTGCCGGCGAGCGCGCGGCGCAGCACGGCGGCGCCAATCCCGGCGGCCTGGCGGCCCTGCAGCTCCTTTTCGCGGCCGTAGGCTTTTTTGATCTCGGCCAGAATTTCCGTCGTCGTCTCGACGCCGAAGTCGGCCGTATAAAGCGCCTCTTCAAGTTCGTCGAGCGAGGCGGCGTCGATCCGGCGGCCGCCGAAAAGCCCGTGGGTTTTTTCCGCGATGGCAGAAACGGTCTTGGCCAGGCCGGCCTTGAATTTCTTGAAAAGGGAGAACATTGGCGGAATCCAGAAATTCTTAATGTGGGACTCAGGAAATCATGAGGAGGGCAGACCCGGGCCGATCCGCTTTATTGTAAGCGGCATGGTAGCAAAATTAAGGATCAGTCCATCGCGTATGCCAGCGGCCTTCATCTGTGAACGGCCGATGACAAAGAAAATATCTTCCAATTCGCTGACCGCTTTTAGCTCAACCAACAGCACATCCTCTACAAGCAGATCAAGCCGGTGCTCGCCCACAGCCACACCTCGATGCAGCACTTTGACTATTTTTTGCTGCTCGAACTTTATTCCCCGCACGGCCAGTTCCACACACAACGCGTTTTCATAAACTGACTCAATGAACCCCGGCCCAAGTGCCTGGTGGACGGCAATGGCTGCTTCAATGACTCTCCCGCTAAGGTCCTTGTTGGTCAGTTCCGCCATCTTCCGTCTTTCCTGAGTTCCACATTCAGCATCACTCCGCGGCTGCCTTGCGCGCGTCGCGGCCGAGCTGGTCCTTGAGGCGGTCGAGGATGCCGTTGATGAAGCGCTTGGCGTCGGCGTTGGAAAACTGCTTGGAAAGATCGATGGCCTCGTTGATCGAGACGACGGGCGGGATGTCCTTGCGGTAAAGCATCTCGAAGATGGCGAGGCGGAGGATGGCGAGGTCGATCTTGGCGATGCGGTCGAACTCCCAGTTGTGCGCCAAGCCCTTGATGTGCGCGTCGATCTCGGGCATGTGTTCGATGGCGCCGTGGATGAGCTCCTCGCCGAAGGCGTAGTGTTCGCGCGGCTGCTCCTGGTTGGTGAAAAACAGGCGCAGGTCGTCGGCCAGGTCGGCCGGAGGATTGAAGCTCCAGGCAAAAAGATACTGCAGGGCGGCGACACGGCCGTCGCGCCGCTGGGCGAACTGGCCTTTGCTCATTTGGCGGATCTCCGTTTCAACGCGGCCATGGCCAGGGCGGCGCGGGCGAACTCGGCGCTGCGGTTGATCTTGCCGAGGCAGCGCGCCTCGGCCTGGGCCCGGGTCTCGGCCACGATGATGCCGTTGATGACGGGGGTGTGTTCATCGAGCGCCACCCGCTGGAGGCCGTGGGCGGCGGCCGAGGCAATGAACTCGAAATGCAGCGTGTCGCCGCGGATGAGCACGCCGAGGGCGATGAGGGCGTCAAACTTGGCGCGGCGTGCGAGCAGTTGCACGGCGGCGGGCAGTTCGTTGGAGCCGGGCACGCGCACGACGACGAGCCTTTTTGCCTTCACGCCCGCCGCGCGCAGATGCTCGCGCACCTGCTGGAGGAGGGCGCCCACCAGCCGTTGGTTGTAGCGCGCCGCGGCGATGCCGATGCGGAAGGAGGCGCCATCGATGGTCGAAAAAGAGGGTGCAGCGAGACTCATGAAAGAACAAGTGATGATTTTCAGCCTGACGTCAGCAATCCGAAAGCGTTGCTAGCCCAGCGGCATCTGTTCGACGATTTCAAGGCCGTAGCCGTCGAGGCCGATGACCCGTCGGGCCGTGCCGGAAAGGAGTCGGATCTTGCGCAGGCCGAGCGCGACGAGGATTTGCGCGCCGATGCCGTAATCGCGGAGGCGGGTGGGCGTGGCCGCGGCGGGACTGCGGGCGGCGCCGTCTTTCTCCTCGAGCCGGCTGAGTACGTCCTGGCCGCCATCGGGATGCGCGATGTAAAGCACGACGCCCTGCCCCGCGCGCGCCACCGCCTCAAAGGCGGCGAAAAGCGAACGGTGGCTGTCCAGCCCCTTGGCGCGGAAAACGTCGCTGAGCAGGTTTTCGCTGTGCACGCGCACCAGCACGGGCTCGGGACCGAGGCGCCCCATGGTGAAGGCGAGATGGTGGCGGCCGTCGAGTTTGTTGCGGAAGATATGGAGGCTGAACTCGCCAAACTCGGACGAGAACGGCCGGGTGCAGACGAGCTCGACCAGCTGGTCGCGCTTGGCGCGGTGCTCGATGAGCTGGGCGATGGAAATCATGTGCAGGCCGAATTTTTTCTTGAATTCGACCAGCTCGGGCAGGCGCTGGACGGTGCCGTCGTCGTTGACGAGCTCGCACAGGACGCCGCCCGGCGGCAGCCCGGCGAGATGGGCGAGGTCGACCGCGGCCTCGGTGTGGCCGGCGCGCTCGAGCACGCCGCCGGGGCGCGCCCGCAGCGGGAAGACGTGGCCGGGCTGCACCAGCTGTTCGGGCCGCGCCTGCGGGTCGGCCAGGATGCGGATGGTCCGGGTCCGGTCGCGGGCGCTGATGCCCGTGGTGATGCCGTCGGCGGCATCCACGCTCACGGTGAAATCGGTGCGCTTCGATTCGCGGTTTTGCGCCACCATCGGCCCCAGGCCCAGCCGCCGGAGCTGCGGCTCGACCGTGGGCACGCAGACGATGCCGCTGCCGTAGCGGATCATCATGTTGACCTTGTCCGGCGTGGCGGCGGCGGCGGCCATGATGAGATCACCTTCATTTTCCCGGGCCTCGTCATCGGTGACAATGACGAGCCGGCCGGCGGCGATGTCGCGCAGGGCGGATTCGACTGGATCGAAGGGCGGAGACGCGGCGGCACTCATGCGAGCCTGGAAAAATCGCGCGAAGGCCGCGCGGTGTCAATGAGTGCGAAACCGCGTTTCTCCGGTTGCCAGCGCCCGGCCGGCGCTTTCATTGTGATTTTTCACCGTCCGCCGTGCCCGTGTCTTCGCCTCCCCGCCCCTCGCCCCCGACCGATCCGCGGTTTTACGGCGGAAACTGATCAGCCCATGCGTTTCCGTATCCGCCATCGCACCCATTACCGCTACGCCGGACCGGCCAGCGAATCGTTCATGGAAGCGCGGCTCACGCCGGTGAGCGATGACCGCCAGAAACTCCTCGCCCGCCGGCTCATCACGGCCCCCGCCGCCAATCTCCACCTTTACACCGATTATTTCGGCAATGCCGTGGAGGCCTTTTCGATCGTGCAGCGCCACACCGAGCTGGTGCTGGAAAGCCGCGCCGAGGTGGAGACCATGGCCCACGAGCCGCCGGCGGCCGCGCTCGAGGTCAGCGTGTCGGAGGCGCGCCAGCTTTACCGCGGCGAACGCCTCCGGCTTTTCGAATTTCTCATGCCGTCACCGGCCATTCCGCTGCTCGCCCCGGTGCATGCCCTGGCCAGGCAGTTTTTCGGCCCGCGCGAGCTGCTGGGGGACGGACTGCTGCGCTTTCTCGCCTGGATGCGCGGCCATTTCGAGTATGTGCCCGCCGCGACCACCATCGACACCCCCGTCGGCAATGTGCTGAAGAGCCGCGCCGGCGTCTGCCAGGATTTCGCGCAGGTCATGATCGCCGTGCTGCGCTCGGCGGAAATTCCCGCCCGTTACGTCACCGGTTACATCGAGACGGAGAGCCAGCGGCAGGCCGCGGAGAACGGCGACGGGGCGGGCCGCCGGTCGCCGCGCCTGATCGGCGCGAGCGAGAGCCATGCCTGGGTGGAAGTCCATCTTCCCGGCGGCTTCTGGCATGCGCTCGATCCCACCAACAACTGCGTGGCGGGCGAACGGCACGTGAAGATCGGTTGCGGCCGGGACTACCACGACTGCACGCCGACCCGCGGCGTGTTCAAGGGCACCCGCACCGAGAAACTCGAGGTCGCCGTCTCGATGCAGCGGTTTTAGCCGGGCGCGACACGAACGCGTCCGCCGGCGAAAAACTCACTGGCTGAAGTCCACGATGTAATTTTCCACCGGGTCGTTGCTTCCCTCCGCAAAAAGCCCGATGAAAAGCTTGAAGGCCCAGGGTTTTTGAATGAAGCGCGCTGCGACGAGTGACTTTCCGTCCTCATCCGGTGTCAGCGAGACGAACATGATCTGCTTTTTTCCGACCGGGGTCCAACGCAGACTCGCGCTGGCGACATCCGGCGTCATCAGCTTTTTCTTGGCGTCGTAGAACGAAAGCTTGAAATTACTATTCTCGTCGATCTTGAGGCTGAGGTAGCCGCCGTTCGTCCGGGGGATGACGAAATCGGGAACCTTTGCCTCCGGCTCAGGGGCGGATTTGGCGTCGGTTTTTTTCGCATCGGCTTTCGCGGCATCGGCCGCCCGGACCGGGACAGCCGGAATCATTATCGAAGCCAGCAAGGAAAAAATAATCGATAAAGCGCGGAGTTTCATAAGCCTAGCTTAGCCGCCCACCCCCGCGCCGCAAGCGCCGTCGCAGGCCGCGCCTAGGTTTTACGCGAACTTTGCAACTTCGCCCGGAGCGCCCGCCAGCGCGCCAGCCGCTCGGCAATGGCCGCCTCGGCTCCGGCGGCGTTCGGCGTGTAGAGCGAAAGCGGTTTTTCCAAATAACGTTGCCCGGAGATCGCTTCGGAAAATTCATGCGCATAGAGATAGCCCCGGCCGTGGCCGGCGCGCTTGCTCGCCTGTCCGCCGCTGTTGCGCAGCGCCACCGGCACGGGCTGCACCGGCTGCTCCTTGAGCGCGCGATGCGCCTCGCCCAGGGCGCGCGTGGCCGAATTGCTCTTCGGGGCGGTGGCGATGTAGAGCGTGGCATGCGCGAGGGTGAGTTCGGCCTCGGGCAGGCCGATGAAATCGACGGCATGGTGCGCGGCCACGGCCAGCGGCAGCGCCTGCGGATCGGCCAGGCCCACGTCCTCGCTTGCCAGGATGACGAGCCGGCGGGCGATGAAGCGCGGATCCTCGCCGCCTGCGAGCATCTTCGCCAGCCAGTACATCGCCGCATCGGGATCGCCGCCGCGACAGCTTTTGATGAAGGCGGAAATGGTGTCGTAATGCTCGTCCTCATCGGCGTCGTAGCGGATGCGGCGCTCGCGCGCGAACGCCTCCAGCTCCGCCGCGGTGACGGCGGCGCGCGCGGGCAGGCTGAGCACGATGACCTCGAGGGCGTTGAGCGCGCGGCGCAGGTCGCCGTCGCAGAGCACGGCGAGATCGGCGAGAATTTTATCCGGCGCGGTGACGCCGCTGGCGCCGAGACCGCGCTCCGTGTCGGTCAGCGCCCGGCCGAGCACGCCGGCGATGGCACCGGTCGAAAGCGGCTCGAGCCGGAAAAGATGGCTGCGCGAAAGCAGCGGCGGATTGACGTAAAAGCCGGGGTTGTGCGTGGTCGCGCCGATCAGGCGCACGCTGCCTTCCTCGACGTCGGGCAGGAGCAAATCCTGCTGCGATTTGTTGAAGCGGTGCAGCTCGTCGATGAAAAGGATCGTGCCCGCCTC
Source organism: Opitutaceae bacterium (assembly GCA_035499715.1). Lineage (GTDB taxonomy): Bacteria > Verrucomicrobiota > Verrucomicrobiia > Opitutales > Opitutaceae > DASRHD01. Next base: position 18,513 of record DATJYF010000133.1, read on the forward strand.
GGGCAGGCGGCGCGCGGTGGCGAGGATGTCACGCAGCTCCGCGACGTTGGACATGACGGCGTTGACCCGGACGAAACGGCTTTTGGTCTCGCGCGCGATGACCTCAGCCAGCGAGGTTTTGCCGCTGCCGGGCGGCCCGT
>DATJYF010000134.1:0-10814 GCA_035499715.1 Opitutaceae bacterium
CGGAGCAATCCCAAATGCAGGCGTCGCGGCCGCCGCTCGTGGCCAGCCAGCGGCTGGTGTGATCGAAGGAAAGATGCCGCACCTTGCCTTCGTAGCCGCTCATGTGGAATTCCTGGTCCGCGGCCGGCAGCCACAAGTGCACGCTCGGATCCTGATTGCCGGAAACGAGCCATTTTCCGTCCGGCGACCAGGCGAGCGCATGGATGCCGTTGCCATAGGCAAATTCCTTTTGCGCCACAAAATCGCCGGCGTCCCACAGGCAGACGCCGCCAAAATAGGCCACGGCGACGCAGCCGCCCGCCGGCGGCCAGGCCAGCGCGGAAATCGTCTTGGGCGCGGGCGCAAAGGCGCGACGGACAGAGGCGTCGGCGTTGAGCAGGGCGAATTGCCGGCCGGCGGCCGCGGCGAGATAGAGATCAGAAGGCGGAGATCGGACGTCAGAGGACGCAGGCGGCGGAACTGAAATTTCTTCCGATTTCTGATTTCCGACCTCTGATTTCCGACTCAACGGCCGCCAGGCCAGATGCTCGACCCAGTCCTTGCCGAGCGCGGCGGTGGCGGTGTGCTGGCCGGTGGCGGCGTCCCAGAATTTCACCGCGCCGTCCTGGCCGCCGGTGGCGAGGAGCGGCTGCACCGGATGCCAGGCGAGGCCGTTCGTGCCTCCCTCATGGCCGGGCAGCGTGGGGGCGGCGGCGCCGTCGGCCGCGGAAAAAAGCGAAACTGGACCGGCGGCGGATGCGGCGGCGAGGCGGGTGCCGTCCGGCGACCACGCCAGGTCGATGACGTAGTCGTCGAGCTGGGTGGTCCAGTGTTTCTGGAGATTCATTTCAGAGTAATCGCAAAGACGCAAAGATACGAAGGGGACGCAAAGATTAACTGTCCGATTCCTGGCGTCCTGGCGTCTTCGCGCTTCAAATCATGTCACGTCAGACAGGACTTGAACGCCTCGGTGAGCGCGGTGCGGTCGAGGTTTTTTCCAATGAAGACGAGCGTGTTGGTCCGCGCGTCGCCGTTCCACGGCCGGTCGAATTTTCCGTCGAAAAGCATGTGCACGCCCTGGAAGACGAGGCGGTTGGGCGAGCCCTTGACGCTGAGCACGCCCTTCATCCGGTAGATGTCGCCGCCCTGGGTCTGGAGCAGGCGGCCGATCCATTCGTTGAGGCGCTTGGGATCGAGGTCGCCGGGCGCGGTGAGGCCGACGCTGGTGACGTCGTCCTCATGCGAATGGTTGTGCTCGAAATCCTGCTGCCAGGAAGGGCGCACGGTCTCGCCGGCAACATGGATGTGCAGCGGATCCTCGCCGCAGCCTTCGAAGACCGCATAGAGGCCGGGCCGGTCGATTTTCAACGGGTAGCTTCCGTCGCCGCCGTCGAGCAGCAGACGGTGGAGCGCGCCGGGCGCGACGGACTCGCCGGACTTCACGCGTTTTTCCCAATCGGCAAAAAGGAGGGCGGCGGCGTCGCGCGCGGCCGCCACGTCTTTTTCTTCAAGCGACCTGGCCGGCATGATCACGACATCGAGCTCATTTTCATTGCCCTGGTGATGGTGGTGATGCTCGTGGCCCTCCTCGCCGCCCTGCTCGTGTTCATGGTCGTGGTCGCAATGGCCGATGACGAGTTCGTGCGTGCCGGCGGGCAGCTCATAGGCGCCGGCCCATTCGAAGGGATATTGCGGCTGCATGAACTTCGGATCGAGGCCGGTGGCACGGGAGAGGCTGAAGCCGCCGACGTCGAGCACGGCGGAAAGCGGGACGTCGGCGTTGCGGGCGCGGTGGATCTTTGCCGCTGTATTCATGCGGCGGATGCGCGTCTCGAGGCGGTCGAGATCGGCGGCCGAAACGAGGTCGGTCTTGTTGAGGATGAGGACGTCGGCAAAACCGATTTGTTTCTTCGCCTCGGGCGAATCGCCGAGGTGGAGGAGGATGTGCCTGGCGTCCACCACGGTGACGATGGCGTCGAGGCGGAAGCGCGTGCGCATCTCGTCGTCGGTGAAAAAAGTCTGCGCCACGGGGCCGGGGTCGGCCAGGCCGGTGGTTTCGATGAGGATGCCGTCGAGGCGGTCCTTGCGCTTGAGCAGCCGGCCGAGGATGCGGATGAGGTCGCCGCGCACGCTGCAGCAGATGCAGCCGTTGTTCATGGCGAAAAGCTCCTCCTCGCTGGAGACGACGAGCTGGTTGTCCACGCCGACCTCGCCGAACTCGTTTTCGATCACGGCGAGCTTGCGGCCGTGCTGCTCGGTGAGGATGCGGTTCAGCAGCGTGGTTTTTCCGGCGCCGAGGAAGCCGGTGAGGACGGTGACGGGAATGGGTGCGTCGGGCATGGGAAAAAGAGAGGGCGGCCGGGAAGGAAAGTTAAACACATTCGTCAAGAACCGCCGAGATGCAAACTTGCCCCGACCGGGCGATAGGCAGTTCTCAAAGAAATAATCCCGCCGGAGGTTTTCGGACCGGCTTACGGTTGATGCGCTTCCGCCGGCCCCCACGTCGAATAAAAGGCGAGATACCAGAGTGTGTGATGATCGCCGGCGAAACTCCGGCCGCCGCTGAACAGCAGGCTGAGATTTTCGGTGAAGTTGAGGGAGCCGCCGGCGTTGACGGCGGTGAAGCCGCGATCATCGCGGGTGTCGGGACCCTGGCGGAAAATCTCGGCGCCGAGCGTGAGGTGCGGCCCCAAGTCGCGCTGCACCAGCCAGCCGCCGAAGCCGTAGTTGCGCTGGCCGGGCGCGGAATTGAGCGCAATGCCGCCTCCGCCATAGGTGGTCCACGGCCCGAAGCTCTTTTGCAGCCAGACAGGGAGGCGGTACCAGGCGCGACCATTGCCGAGGCCGAGGCTGGCGCGGCCGGTCGGAAGTTCGACCATGGGAAATGCGCCGATTTGCGGCCGCGAGGCGGTCTCGTCGAGGAAGCGATATTTCACGCCAAATTCCGTGTCGCCCAGTCCGGAGTGGGTGGACTGGCCGGCGGCGGAAAAATTCGTGACCGGAACGACGAGGTGGAGCTGGGTCTCGGGCGCGACCCCGTAATTGATCTCCGCGGCCGGCCCATTGACGGTGTCGTCGTCGCGGGTGCGGTCGCCGGAGGCGAAAAAATAGGCTTCCCAGTGCCGGTAATCCACCGGCTCGGGATCGTCGGTCAAAAACGGCGGGCCACCGAAAAGGGGGCGGGAAAAAACGAAGACAAAAAGCAAAAGCCGCGCGAATTTCATGTCGGACGGAAGGTCCGCAACCAAACCCGAACCGGTGCGTTCGCAAGCGGGCCGGCCCGCGGCCGGCCGCCGGCTTACGGCACGGTGCGGAGCTGGACGCTGTCCACGATGCGGTCCTGGGCCAGGATGTCGGTGGCGATGATGAGCTTGTCGCCGCGTTTCAGCCGGCCGGCGTGGGTCAGAACGGAAATGGCGTTTTCGATCGTGTCATTGGGCTCGGAGGCAAACGGCATGAGAAACGGCTCGACGGCGCGCAGCAGCCGCAGCTGGCGGAAGATCTCGGGCGTGGGCGTGAAGGCGAGGATCGGCGCGTGAACCGGCCGCAGGGCAGCGAGGCCCTGGGCCATGAAGCCGTGCCGGGTGAAGGTGAGCAGGATGCTGCCGGGAATTTCATTGGACATGACCACGGCCGAATGCAGCACCTTCATTTTGTCGGAGACAAACGCCGCCGGCTCGGGCGGTTCGCCGCCGTCGGACTCGCCGGCCTCGACGCGGCGCGCGATCTTGTCGAGCACGCCGATGCATTCGAGCGGATAGCGGCCGACGGTGGTCTCGCCGGAGAGCATGACGCAATCGGAGCGCTCGAACACGGCATTGGCCACGTCGGTGATCTCGGCGCGCGTCGGCATGGCCTGCGAGATCATCGATTCGAGCATGTGGGTGGCGATGATGACGGGCCGCCCGTGGGCAAGGCAGGCCTGCACGGCGCGGCGCTGGATGATGGGCAGCTCCTCGAACGGCACCTCGATGCCGAGATCGCCGCGTGCGACCATGAGGGCGTCGGAAACCTGGACGATTTCGTCGAGGTGGGCGATGGCCGACTGGTCTTCGATCTTGGCGATGATCTTGGCGCGGGATTTCCGGCTGCGGAGAAATTCGCGCAGGTTGCCGACATCGGCCGCTTCGCGCACAAAGGAAAGCGCGACAAAATCAATGCCTTCCTCGAGCCCGACCAGCGTGTCGGCGCGATCCTTGTCGGTGAAGGAGGGCAGGTTGACCTTCACGCCGGGCAGGTTGATGTGGCGGCGGGACTTGAGTTCGCCGGGCGTGAGCACCTTGCAACGGATGCGCGCGGCGTTTTTTTCCAGCACCTCGAGGCGGATGAGGCCGTTGTCGACCAGGACGGTGTCGCCGACCTTGATGTCGTTGACGATGTCGCGGTAGTTCACGTCGACGGAGCGGACCTCCTCGGCGCTCTCGCCCGCGCTCGTGTTGGGCCGGACGGTGAAATCGAATATTTCGCCCGGCTTGAGCTCGATCGGTGCCGCCAGGTCGCCGGTGCGGATTTCCGGCCCCTTGATGTCCATCATGATGGCGACGTCGCGGCCGGTGCGCTGGCCGACGGCGCGGATGCGGCGGATGGCGCTGCGCGTCCACTCATGGTTGGCGTGGGCCATGTTGAGCCGGACAACGTCGGCGCCGGCCCGGATCATTTTTTCGAGCATTTCCTCGCTCTCGGTTGCGGGGCCGAGGGTGAAGATGATCTTGGTGCGGCGGAAGGCGCCTGTGGGCGCAGCGGCGTTCGTCATAGAGGGAAGGCGGAATGCTGGTTTCGTGCCGGCGCGGAGGGCAATGGAGTTTTCAGGAAAAATCGTCGAAAGGAGTGCCGCTGCCGGGCGCGACGATGGAATAGGTGCAGCCGAGCGCGGCCATCACGCCGGCGAGGGTTTTTTCGACCGCGGCGGGAGTGTTGCAGTCGCGCGAGAGGTGGGTGAGGTAGACGCGGCGCCAGCGGGGATGGTCCACGGATTCGAGCAGTTCGCGGGCGCGGTCGTTGGAGAGGTGGCCGTGGCGGCCGCTGATGCGCTGCTTGGTGGCCCAGGGCCGCTTCGGGTCGGAGCGGAGCATTTCCGGGCAGTGGTTGGCCTCGACCACCAGGACGTCGGCCTCGCGGATATGCTCGCGGATGTGCGGCGGCGCATGGCCGAGGTCGGTGAGCCAGGCGAGCGCGCGGCGTGGCGAAAAAAGGTCGTCCGACCCATGCGAGAACAGGAAGCCGACCGGGTCGTGCGCGTCGTGCGGCACGGTGAAGCTCTCAATTTCCAGATCGCGGAAACGAAAGCGCGATCCGGTCTCGAACAGCTGCCAGGCCGGGCGGTGGCGCAAGCCGGCCTGCACGGCGCGGGCGGTGGCGGCGTTGGCGAAGATTTTTATATGCGGAAACCGGGCCAGCCCGGCGAGGCCGGCGGCGTGGTCGCCGTGCTCATGGGTGAGAAAAATGGCATCGATGCGCTCGATCGTTTCGCCATGCGCCGCCAGGAGTTCGCCCAGCCGGCGGACGGAGAAGCCGGCGTCGACCAGCACGCGTGCGTCATCGGTTTGGAGCAGGGCGCAGTTGCCCGTGCTGCCGCTGCCGAGAATGCAAAAGCGAAAGGCCATCGATGCGCATTCCAAGACGCGGGGCGCGCAGAGCAACGGTTTTTTGCACCTTTCCGCCGCGGAAAAATTCTATTTGAAATCGATGCCGAATGCGAAGAGGTCTTTCGCCCCTCATGACGAAGATCATTCTTCCACCCCATTTTTGCCCGTCGGTCTGCATCGTATTTTTAACGGTTCTGGCGGGCTGCCAGACCTCCGCAGTCAAAAGTCCACCGGCCGGCGCGTCGGTCGCCCGTGCCAGCCAGGGACCGGATCCTTGCGCCTGGCCGGCCGCGGCGGAGGTGAGCGAGCACATGAAGGCCGAGTTCAAGCCGGAACTGCGATCCGTGCAGGACCTGCCGTCGATGCTGGCGGAAACCGGGGCCAAACCCGAGCCGGCAAACGGCTGGATTCCGGCGGTCTTCTACATCGGGGTGAGCGCCGCCTGGCAGGCGACGGGCGACGAGGATTATCACCGCGCACTGGTGCAATGGGGCGAGAGCGTGGACTGGCAGCCGGCCCCGCGTCCGCGCCACGCCGACGACCTCTGCTGCGGCCAGGCCTATCTCGAGCTTTACGAACGCGAAGGCGGCCCGGAACGCATCGCCGCGATCCGCGCTCGGGTGGACGCATTTCTGGCCGCGCCCCAGCCGGGCCGGAAGGACTGGTGGTGGTGCGATGCGCTTTTCATGGCGCCGCCGGTTTTCGTCAAATTGTCGCAGGCGACGGGCGATCCGCATTATCGCGAGGCGCTGGCCCCGCTCTACTGGGACGCGGCGGACGCGCTCTGGAGCGAGCCGGACCACCTTTTTTTCCGCGACCAGAATTTTGTCGGAAAGCGGATTTTCTGGGCGCGTGGCAACGGCTGGGTTCTGGCCGGGCTGGCGCGCATCCTCGACGCACTGCCGGCGGACGATCCGACCCGCCCGCGCTACGAGAAGCTTTTCCGGACGCTGGCCGCCCGGGTCGTGCAACTTCAGGGCCAGGACGGCGCCTGGCGCGCAGACCTGACCAATCCGCAGCGGCTTCCCGAGCCCGAATCGAGCGGCACCGCGCTTTTCGCCTACGCCCTGGCTTGGGGCGTGAACCACGGCCTGCTCGCCCGCGCCGATTATGCGCCGGCCGTGCTGAAGGCCTGGGCGGCGCTGGAACGCGCCCAGCTGCCGTCGGGCCAGCTCGGCGGCGTGCAGCCGGCGGGCAACAAGCCGGCCGCCTCGCAGGCGACCAGCACGGCGCCCTTCGGCGGCGGCGCCTTCCTGCTGCTCGGCGCGGAACTGCTTCCGCCCGCCTCCCCGCACGCGGGTTGACCGCGGCCGGTTTGTGGTGTTGTTTGGCCCTTCCATGCCGAACAAGACCCGCCGCCTGAAACCCGCCCCGGCCGCCGCCGTCCGCTCGTTGCCGGGCACTGTCCTCCTGACGCGCCGCGTGCATTTTTGCGCCTCGCACCGCCTGCACAACCCGGCGTTTTCCGCGGAGTGGAACGAGAAGACCTTCGGCCTGTGCAACAATCCGCACTGGCACGGCCACAATTACGTCCTCGAGGTCACCGTCCGCGGCGAACCCGATCCCGACACCGGCTATGTCATCGAACTCGGCGAGCTGAAACGCATCCTCCTGCGCCGCGTGGTCGACAAGTGCGACCATCGCAACCTCAACGAGGAGGTCGACTTTCTCCACGGCGTCATGCCCTCGGCCGAAAATCTGGTCATCGCCTTCTGGCGGGAGATCGAGCCCCACCTCAAACACGGCCGCCTGCATTGCGTGCGCCTTTTCGAAACGGAAAACAGTTACGCCGACTATTTCGGCCCGCGCGCCGCCCAAGCCTGACGCATGGTCCGCGCGCCGGCGGTTGTTATCGTCCCCAACCACCGGCCTCAGAACGAAAAAACGAAATGAAAACAAAAAATAAAATGTATCTCCACCGCACCGCCGGGGGAGACGGCCCGCCCATCACGCGCCGCTACAACGCCCACTTCAAGATCACGCCCGAATATCGCGCCGAACTGCCCGACATGATGGTGGCGGCGCACAATGCCATCCATGGCGCGCACGTGCCGATCCAGCAGGTGGGGGTGTCCAATTTCCGGCTGCCGCTCAAGTTTCGCACCAAGCAGGGGAAAATTCTCGCCCTCGAGGCGTCGGTCACCGGCACGGTCTCGCTCGAGGCGGAGCGCAAGGGCATCAACATGAGCCGCATCGTGCGTTCCTTCTACGACCACAAGGACGAGGTCTTCACCGGCGAATGGATGGGCCGGGTGCTTTGCGCCTACCTGCGCAAAATCGAGAGCAAGGACGCGCGCCTCAAGATCGGCTTTTCCTATCCGCTGCCCCAGCGCAGCCTGCGCAGCGGGCTGGAGGGATATCAATATTACAAGGTCGCCTTCGAGGGCGTGCTCACCCGCGCCGGCGTCTACCGGCGCTTCATTCACTTCGATTTTGTCTACTCCTCCGCCTGCCCGTGCTCGGCCGAGCTGGCCGAGCATGCACGCGACCGTCGCGGTGCCTATTCCATCCCGCACTCGCAGCGCAGCAAGGCGCGGATCACGCTGGAGGAGGCCGAGGGCAAAAAAATCTGGATCGAGGACGTCCAGGCGCACTGCCTCAACGCGCTCAAAACCGAGACACAGGTCATGGTGAAACGCGAGGACGAGCAGGCCTTCGCCGAGCTCAACGGCGCCTACACCAAGTTCGTGGAGGACGCCGCCCGGCTGCTCTACCAGGAATTCGACCGTGACAAGCGGATCAAGGACTTCCAGATCGCCTGCGCCCACCTCGAGTCGCTGCATTCGCACGACGCCGTCAGCGTCATCGCCAAGGGCGTGCCCGGCGGTTTCACGGCGGACTTTATGGAATTCGGCCAGCTGGTGTGCTGAAAGAATCATTTTCCGCGGATTGCACGGATGAACGCGGACCAGCTCAATGACATGCCGGAGAAAGTGAATCTTGCGCGAAAATCCATGAAGCATCGGCATCTGTCCGCGGGAAAAGCCCATCCCGTCATCCTCATCACCGGCGCTTCGCAGGGCATTGGCGCGGCCATCGCCAGGACCTTCGCCCGCGAAGCCCGCGGCTGCCGACTCGCGCTCGTGGCGCGGAGCGAAAAAAACCTCCGCGCCGTGGCGCGTGCGTGCAAAAAGCTCGGCGCCGGCGCGGCGGAGGTTTTTCCCTGCGATGTGACCGATCCCGCCGCCGTGGAGGCAATGGCGGCCGCGGTGCGAAAAAAATTCCGCGGGGTGGACGTGCTCATCAACAACGCCGGCAGCTTCTTCGGCGCGCCCTTTCTCAAGACGCCGCTGGAGAAATTCGACGCCATGCTCGCGGCCAACCTGCGCAGCGCTTTCCTCGTTTCGCAGGCCTTTGCCCCGGCAATGGTGAAACGCCGCCGCGGCGACATTTTTTTCATGGGCTCGATTGCGAGCTTCAAGGCCCTGCCGGGCATGGCCGCCTATGGCGCGGCGAAATTCGGCGTGCTCGGCCTCGCGCGCGTCCTGCGCGAGGAGCTGCGGGCCACGGGCGTGCGCGTGATCACCGTGATGCCGGGACCGACCTGGACGCCGTCCTGGGGCGGCCAAGGGGTGCCGGCCGCCCGTCTGATGCCGGCCGGGGACGTGGCCCGGGTTTTTCTCGACACCTGGCGGCTCTCGCGCCGCACGGTTATGGAGGAGATGGTGCTCCAGCCGCCGGCGGGCGAGCTTTGACCCGGCAGCTTGCAAGGAGAGAAGACCCTTTGGCATGCCGATTGCATGAAAAAATAGGCCCAATGAGGACATTATTTAGATGCAAGAGACTCATTGTTAACGGCATGACTAATGGCCGGGGAACTGGCATGCCAGCCGCTTTTCCAAGCGCGAACCACCCCCCTTTATGAACCTGTTCAATGCCCTTGGATTTTTTGTGCTCGGTCTGGCCATGGAAGTGTTGCCGGAATTGACGCCCGTGGCGGCGGTGCCGGCCGGCTCTTCATTTGGCGATGCCACCGCCCTTTGGCTCGAGTTCATGGGCGCGGTGATTTTTCTGATCGGCTCAGGCTACACGGCCAAAAGCCTCGCCGCCGCGCTGCCAAAATCGACGCGGGAGATCACGGCTCCGGCCGCAGTCCCTGCCCGCAGCCGTGAGACGCTGCCGGCGGACGGCAAACAGGCGACAGTCTGAGGCGGGTTTTGAATTTGCCGGCGGCGTGGGAAAAAACCTCCGGGCTGCCAGGGGACGGCAGCGGCCCGCGGCGGGAGTCCAGCGCGGAAGCCCGCGGCCGGATTCAGCTTGGTGCGGACGAATCGCAGGCGGGCGTCGCGCCGGCGCGAGACGCCACCCATTCACCCAGCCGGCAGGAGCGGGCGAGAATTTCGGCGTCAGAAAACTTGCCGGCCGGCAGGTGAGCTACGAGCGAAGCGATAAAGGCGTCGCCCGCGCCGACCGTGTCGACGACCGTCACCGGCCGGCCCGGCTCCCAAATCCAGCGGCCGTCGCGGAGCAGACCCGCGCCGCGGGCCCCGGCGGTGACGACGATGATTCCACATCCGGTCTCCGCCGCCAGCGCGCGGGCGTGCGCTTCCTCGCGGCCAGGTGTGTCGGCGTCGCCGGCGAGGCGTGCGGCTTCCGCGGAATTGACCTTGATCAGCGTGGCCTTGCGTGCGAGTTCGCGCACTAGCGCCAGATCGTCGTACGGCGGACGCAGGTTGGCATCGAACACGCGCAGCGCCGTCGCCGGCAGCGCGCCGAGCAGGCGGTCGAGCGTGGTGCGATTGCCGGCGGTGCGCTGCGCGAGCGAGCCGAAAATGAGCGCGTCGGCACGGGCGGCGGCCTGCAGCGTGCCGGCATCGGCGGAGATTTTGTCCCAGGCGACATCGGACGCGATGTCGAATTTGGCATCGCCGTTGCCGCCGACCGTGACGCGTACGTAGCCGGTCGGGGCGTCGTCGAGCCGGGTGATGTGGTCGGTGGCGAGTCCCCAACCCGCGCAGCGCCGCAGGAGTTCGTCGCCCAGCACGTCGCGGCCAACCGCGGAAACAACGCGTGCCTCCGCGCCCTGCCGGTTGAGATGATAGGCGGCGTTGAGCGAGGCGCCGCCGAGGAAGAGGCCGCCGGGCAGGAAATCCCAGAGGATTTCGCCGAAACAAAGCACGAGCGGGTGCGGATTACTCATGATTGGAGGTTGTGGGTACGATTTCGATTTCGTGACAGGCACGGATGAAAGACGCGGCCGACCAGCACTGGAAGGCCTTGCCCATCGGGCGGCCGGTGACACCGTGGGCC
>DATJYF010000135.1:0-8561 GCA_035499715.1 Opitutaceae bacterium
GTGGGCGTGTCGTGCATCCAGAAGCTCATCTGCTGCGGCTGCGCGTAGACAAAAAGCATGCCCTCGTCCGGCGCGAGGTCGCGGCGTTCCATCAGGCCGTGCTCCATTTCCGGTTCCGTCACCGCCAGCTGCATGCGCACGCTGCGGTCGCCGAACTTGATGGCAAAATAGTCGTTGACGGTCTTGACCGCGGCCGGCGGGGCGGACGACTGGCTGCGGCCGCAGCCGGAGGCAAGCAGGAGGGCGAGGCTGAGGAGGAACAGACGGGAAAGCTTCATTTTTGCGATGGAACCCGTGGCTAAACACCGTCAGCGTGCGGTCAACCTCCTTATTGCAAAATTTTCCATGCCCGTTCCGCTGCTTTACGCCGACACGTCACACAGCGCCGACCAGCTCTATTTCTGCCGCCTCTACGTGCCGGATCCATTCATCGCCTTTGCCGCCGGCGGGAAAAAATACGGCGTTTTCAACCGCCTCGAATTCGGCCGCGCGCAAAGGGAATCCGCCCTCGACACCGTGCTGCCGCTCGAACCGCTGCTCGATCAGGCCAAGTCCCGCTGGCCCGGCCGCAAGCCCGGCCCGGCCGAGATCATCGCGCTGCTCGCCGCGGAACACCGGTTTGACGGGCTGGCCGTGCCGGAGGATTTTCCCGCCGGGCTGGCCGACCGGCTCCGCGCCCACGGCCTGACCGTGGCCGTGGCCGAGGGCGCGTTTTTTCCCGGGCGCGAAATCAAGACCGCCGCCGAGGCCGCCGCCATCCGCGAGGGCAACCGCTGTGCCGCCGCCGGCATCGCTGCAGCCGAGCGCGCACTGCGCGCGAGCCGGATCAAGGGCCGGAAACTTTTCTGGCGCGGCGCGCCGCTCACCTCCGAGCGCCTGAAGATCGCGATCGAGACCGCCTGCCTCGAGGCCGGCGGCGTCTCGCTCGACACCATCGCCGCCGGCGGCGACCAGGCCTGCGACCCGCACGCGCGCGGCAACGGCCCGCTCCGGCCGCACGAGCTCATCATCGTCGACGTGTTTCCCCGCGTCAACCGGACCGGCTATCACGGCGACATGACGCGCACGTTTCTCAAGGGCCGCCCGAACGACGCGCAGCGCGCGCTCGTGGCCGCCGTGCGCAGCGCGCAGAAGCTCGCGCTCAAGCACATCCGCGCCGGCGTCAGCGGCCGCGAGGTGCACGGCGGGGTCGTCGCGCATTTTGAGTCGCTGGGTTACCAAACCGGCCACGGTGCAAACGGCTCCACCGGATTCTTCCACGGCACCGGCCATGGCCTCGGTCTCGAGGTGCACGAGCCGCCGCGCATCGGTGCGACGGTCGAGACGCCGCTGAAAAAAGGCGCGGTGGTCACGGTCGAGCCGGGGCTCTATTATCCCGGCCTGGGCGCCTGCCGCATCGAGGACGTCGTGCAGGTGACCGAGGCCGCGCCCAAGATGCTCTCGCAGCATCCCTATGCATGGGAGCTGCGTTGAGCCGGCGGACCGAAGCCGGCCGTTGACGAAACCTGATTTTTTCCCACCAAATCCGGAAAACAAAAATGTAACGCAATCCCGTCAAACCGGACCGGCTTCCCTGCTTTTCTGCCGCCAATTTGTGCCGCTTTATTCCTCCATGGCCATCACACCCGAGCAAACCCACGTCCTTCTGAAAAAAATCTCCGCCTTGCGTATTCTCGTCGTCGGCGACGTGATGCTTGATCACTACATCTGGGGCGACGCCACGCGCATTTCGCCCGAGGCGCCGGTGCCGGTGGTGGACATCGTGCGCGACACCTATGCGGCCGGCGGCGCGGCCAATGTCGCCCTCAACATTGCCGAGCTCGGCGCGCACGCCGTGGTCGCCGGCTGCATCGCGGATGACGAGGCGGGCAGAAAATTACAGCTGCTCCTCCACGACCGCGACGTGCAGGCCCTGATCGCGCCCTGCGCCGGCGGCACCATCGTCAAAACCCGCGTTCTCGTCCAGCATCAGCAGCTCTGCCGCCTCGACCGCGAGTCGCCGCCCGCCGTTTATGCCGTTTCCAACAACGCGCTTTTCGACACCGTGCTCAGCGACGCCATCCGCGCCGCCGACGCCGTCGTGCTCTCCGATTATGCCAAGGGCCTGCTCGACGACGCGATGGTCGGAAAAATCTCCCGGCTGGCGCACGCCGCCGGCAAGTTCATCGCGCTCGACCCCAAGCCGAAACGCAAACTCGCCTTCCGCGATTTTGACCTTATCACGCCCAATAAGAAGGAGTCGTTCCAGCTCGCCGGTCTCGAGCCCGATCCGCACGGGCCGTTTCCCGCCGAGCAAATCTGCGCGCGGCTGCACGAGCTTTACCGTACGCGCCACTTGGTCATCACCCTGGGCGAAGGCGGCATGCTGCTGAGCGAAGGCGGCCGCGTGACCGGCCGGATTCCGACTGCGGCGCGCGAGGTTTACGACGTGTCCGGCGCGGGCGACACCGCACTGGCCGCCCTCGTGCTCGCGCTCCGCGCCGGCAGCGACCTCGAGACCGCGGCGCATTTTGCCAATGCCGCCGCCGGCGTCGTCATCGGCAAGCTCGGCACCGCCACGGTCACGCCGCAGGAGCTGCTCGCCTACGTGTGATGCCACCGTGAACCGCGCGCTTTTTCTCGACCGCGACGGCACGCTCATCGTCGACAAGGTCTACCTCGCCGATCCCGCCGGCGTGGAACTGATTCCCGGCGCCGCCGACGGTCTGCAGCGGGCCCGCGCGCTCGGCTACAAGCTTTTCCTTTTTACCAACCAGTCCGGCATCGGCCGCGGCCTGCACACCCTCGCCGATACGCACCGCGTCAATGCCCGGATGGAGGAACTGCTCGGCCTGCCGCCGCCGGCCTTCGACGCCATTTGCATCGCGCCCGAGGCGCCCGGCCAGCCGGCCGTCTATCGCAAGCCATCGCCAAAATTCATCCTCGAGATGATCGATCGGCACGCCCTCGATCCCGCGCAATGCTGGATGGTCGGGGACTCTGCGGCCGACATCGGTGCCGCTCATGCCGCCGGCATCAAGCCCGTCGCCGTCCGCACCGGCAAGGTCGATCCGGACACGCTGCCCGGCGTGGCGGAAAAAAAAGTGCCGGTGTTCGCCGATTTCGCCGCGTTCGCCGCCACGCTGGCGTGACTGGCGCGGCGGTCCGTCCGGCCCCAGGCCGCGCCCATTCGGCGTGATTTTTGCCTTCTTCTGGTAAAGAGTTTTCCCATGCCTGAGCTCGCCGAGGTTGAATTCTTCCGAAAACAATGGAATCCCGGCCTCGGACAAGCCGTTCGCGCCGTGCGGGTGCACGCGCATGCCAGGGTCTTCCGCGGCACGGACACGACCGCGCTGCGCACCGCGCTCACCGGCGCCCGCCTGCTTTCCTCCGCGGCGGCGGCCAAGCAGATGCTTTTCCGCTTCGGCGATGCAAAGGGCCACGGCCACGCCGGCCGCGCCTGGCTCGGCGTCCACCTCGGCATGACCGGCGAATTGCGCACGGAGCCTTCCGGCTATGCGCCGCAAAAACACGACCATCTCGTGCTGGCGACCGGTGCCGGCGCGCTCGTCTTCACCGATCCGAGAATGTTTGGAAAAATCGATTTTGCCCTCGGCGACACGCCGCCGGCATGGTGGACGCGGCTTGCGCCGCCGATTTTATCGGAGGCGTTCACCGTTGAGGCCGTGGCCGCGTTTCTGCGCCGCCGCGCCCGCGCGCCGATCAAGGCCGTGCTGCTCATGCAGGAACGCTTCCCCGGCATCGGCAACTGGATGGCCGACGAGGTCCTCTGGCGCGCCGCCATTCATCCGAAAAAACCGGCCGGCCGCCTGACCCCCGCCGAAGTGCGCGCCCTGCACCGCGAGCTCCGCTGGGTCTGCCGCCACGCGCTCGCCCTGGTCGGCGAGACTCTCGCCGATCCGCCCAAAACCTGGCTTTTCCCGCACCGCTGGGAAGACGGCGGCCTCTGCCCGAAAACCAAAAAAACGCTCCGACGCGCGGAAATTGGCGGCCGCACGACCTGCTGGTCGCCCGCGCGGCAGAAACTGCGATGAAACCGCCGCGCAAAATCCGCCTCGACGAGCTCCTCGTGGCCCGCGGCCTCGCCCCCACCCGCGCCCAGGCCAGGGCGTTCATCCTCGCCGGCCGCGTCCGCCACGGCACCGAGCGGCTCGACAAACCCGGCCGCGAACTCGCGCCCGACGTGGAGTTGGCGCTCGAGCAGCCGCCCCGCTTCGTCAGCCGCGGCGGTGAGAAGCTCGCCGCCTTTCTGGAAAAATTTCCCCTTGACCTGCGCGGCGCGCACGTGCTCGACGTCGGCGCCTCGACCGGCGGATTCACCGATTGCGCACTGCAGGCCGGCGCGGCGGACGTGACCTGCGTCGACGTCGGTCGCGCCCAGCTCCATGCCCGGCTTCGCGCCGACCCGCGCGTGACTAACCTCGAGCAGCTCAACGCCCGCCGCCTCCGCGCCGGCGACCTGCCGCGCGCGAGCTACGACGCGATCGTGATGGACCTGTCGTTCATTTCCCTCAAAAGCGTGCTGCCGGCCGTGTGGCCGTTTTTGCGGCCGGGCGGCACGCTGGTGGCGCTGGTGAAGCCGCAATTCGAGGCCGGAAAGGCCGAGGCGGACAAAGGCCGGGGCGTCATCCGCGACGAAGCTGTGCGGCGGGCCGCGCTCGCCGGCGTGCGCACTTTTGCGCTCGCGGAGCTGCCCGGCGCGCAGCTCGCCGGCGAAATGGAATCGCCGGTGACCGGCGCGGACGGCAACCGCGAATTTCTGCTCGGGCTGCGCAAGGCAGATTGAACTCGCGCCGCGCCGCACAAAACCGCAAAAATCGCCGCACGCCATGCCGTCCATCCGCAAGATCGCCTTTGTCGTCAACGAGCAGAAATCCGGCGCGGCCGAGCTCGGGCAGACGCTGATGGAGGCCGCCCGGAAATGCGGCGCGGAAATCAAGCAGGCCGCCGGCTTTCCGCTTCCCGCCGGCTTTTTGGACGGCTTCGATGCCTGCTGCGTCATCGGCGGCGACGGCACCCTGCTCGGCGTCGTGAAGGAGGCGGCGCGCGCGCAGGTGCCCATCATCGGCGTGAACCGCGGCAGCCTCGGTTTTCTCACAACTTTTTCAGCGGACGAGGCGCGCACGCACTTTGGGTCGCTCCTCGGTGGCGCCTATCAGCTCGCCTGGCGCTCGCTGCTCGACTGCTCGATCGGGCCGGACCGGCACGAGCTCGCGCTCAACGACGTGCTGATCAAGGATGAGCTCAACCTGCGCCTCGGCCGGCTCGAAGTCTTCGCCGACGGCGAATTGGTGACGGAGTATTCGTGCGACGGCTTGATTTTTTCCACGCCCACCGGCTCGACCGCCTACAATCTTTCCGCCGGCGGCCCGATCATCCACCCCGGCGCGGAGGTCGTCGCGATGACGCCCATCTGTCCGCACACCCTGAGCAACCGCTCGATCATCTTCCGCCACGACGTCCGGCTGCGCGTCGTTAACCGCGGCGGGCCTTCGCGCCTGCTCGTCGCCATGGACGGCCAGCACAATCTCGTGACCTGCGAGAATACTCCGGTGGAAATCACGCTTTCCAAGACCCGGCTGCCGCTGGCCCAGCGGCCCGACTACTCGCACTTTTCCGTCGTCCGCACCAAGTTGAAATGGAGCGGAGGGTTCACCGAACCGGCGAAATCGGACGGCTGAGCGGCGGCGCCTAGGGCGTCACCACGAGCTGGGTGCGCCGCGCGCGCTGGAAATAGTTTTGGGCGAAGCGCGCGAGGTCGTCGCGCGTGACCGCGTCGATGCGTCCGTCGTAGTTTTTCCAGTCGTTCAGGGGCAGGCCGTAGAGGGCGTTGAGCGCGGCGTGGATGGCGCGGGCGCCGTTGGCCTGCAGGCTCTGGCGGCGCGCGGCCTTGAGCCGCACCTGACAGCGGCGGAGCTCGGCCTCCTCCACCCCGCCGGCCTGGACGCGGGCGATTTCCGCGTCGATCTCCGCCAGCACCTCGGCGGCGGACGCCGGCGCGGTCCCGGCATAAAAATAAAACATGGCCGCATCGAGGCTGGTAACCCGCGCCGAGCGCACGAAGTACGCCAGCCCTTTTTCCTCGCGCACGCGCTCGAAAAGCCGCGCCGCCATGCCGCTGAAAAGCTCGTCGGCCACCTCCCCGACGTAAAAATCCACGGCCAGGACGCCGGGGCCGGGAAAGGCCTGGAACACCACCGCCTGCTCACGCGGCTGCTTTTCCACAAAATCGCCGACCGCGGCCGGGCCGGCAAAACGCGCAGCCGGTGCGTGCGGCGAAGTCCGCGGGAATTTTTCCAGAAAAGCGCGAAGCCTGGGCGCGAGCTGCCTCGGCTTGAAATCGCCGGCCACGGCCAG
Source organism: Opitutaceae bacterium (assembly GCA_035499715.1). Classification (GTDB taxonomy): domain Bacteria; phylum Verrucomicrobiota; class Verrucomicrobiia; order Opitutales; family Opitutaceae; genus DASRHD01. The sequence continues at coordinate 6,358 of DATJYF010000135.1, forward strand.
GACGGTGTTGGGCGCGACCAGCAGCGCGCGGCGGAGCGCGGCCAGATCGCCCGGCGCGAGCGCACGCACGCCGGTCTCGTCACCCGTGGCATCGAGCGCCAGCGGATGCGCGCCGAAGAATTTTTTGCGCACGAGCTTGCGACCAAAGGTGACGACGTCGTCGGCGTCCTGCTGGAGCTCGGCCAGCTGTGCGTCGCGCTCGATGGCGAAGGTTTTCTTCTCGAAGGCCGGCGCCAGCGCCGCATCGGCCAGAATCTGCAGGGCGCGGCCGGCATCGGTGGGCAGGACTTCGGCGGCAAGGCCAAAGGCGTTGTTGCCGGCAAACGGCTGGAAGGATCCGCCGACTTCCTCGATGGCCAGCGCGACCTCGGCCGCGGTGCGCGTCCGTGTGTCCTTGGTCAGCAGCGTGGCGAGCAGCGCCGTGGCGCCGCGTTTTCCCGCCGGCTCCTGAAGCGGTCCGCCGAGGCAGGCGAGGCGGAAGTGAAGGTTGGGCAGGCGCGGATCGGGCTGGAGCAAAAGCCGCGCGCCGTTGGCGAGCTTGATCTCCTCGAAATCGGGCGGGGAAGCGCGGGCGGGGGCGCGGGCGGCTTTCTTCGCGCCGGTGGCGGCAGGATTGATCGAAACCGAAGTGAGGTGCGCCGGCACCAGATAGGTTCTGAGCACGCGGCGGACGTCAGCCGGCGTGGCCGCGGCGAGCCGCTCGAAATACGTGCGGCCATAGTCGAGATCGCCGACCACGACCTCGGCCACGCCAAGGCGCGCGGCCTGGCCGGACATGGTTTTGCGGGTGTTGATCTCGGCCACCGCGAGCTGGCGGACGGCTTTTTTGAGCTGGCCGGGCGTGACGCCACGCGCGGCGCACCGCGCCAGTGTGCGCTCGATCGCGGCGGCGGCCGGCTCGCGCTTGGCCGCCTCGCAGGTGAAGGAAACGCTGAAGAGCCCGGCGTTGCCCGGATTCCAGCTGCAGGCGTCGATGGTATGGACGAGTTGCGCCTGCTCGCGGACGCTTTGCCAGAGGACCGAGCTGTCGCCGTGGCCGAGGATGGTCGCGAGCAGATCGAGCAGCGGCGCGTCGGGATGGGCCAGACCGGGGATCGGCCAGGCCAGAAACGCCCGCGTGAGCTCAACATCCTCAAAGCGATGCTGGGCGCGCGGCGCGAGCTGCCGCGGCTCGTCCGGCACGGGCACGGGCGCGAGCGCGGCGCGCGGCACGGAACCAAAATGCTTCTCGATGTCGGCGCGCACCGCGGCCGGGTCGATGTCGCCCACGACCACGACGACGAGATTGTTCGGCACGCAGCGCGCGCGGTAGTAGCCGGCCAGATCGTCGCGCGTCACCACGGCAAAAACGTCGCGATAACCGATGACGGGATGCCGGTAGGGATGTTCGCGGAACGCGGTGGAAAAAAGCGTCTCGGAAAGCCGGTCGTCGGGATCGTCCTGCGTCATGGCGATCTCGCGCAGGATGACGTCGCGCTCGCGGGCGACCTCGTCCGCCGGCAGCGTCGAATGCAGCACCGCGTCGGCCAGCAGATCGAGAGCGACGCCGGTGTGCTCGCTCGGCAGCTCGATGTAATAGACGGTGCGGTCAAAGGTGGTGTAGGCGTTGATGTAGCCGCCGTGGGCCTGGACGGACGCGGAGATGTCGCGCGCCGCGCGGCGCTCCGTACCCTTGAACAGCATGTGCTCGAGAAAATGCGAGAGGCCCGCGCCCAGCTTGACGCCCTCATGAATGCTGCCGGTCCGCACCCAGACCTGCACGGACGCGAGCGCGGCGGAACGGTCGGGCTTGAGCAGCACGACGAGGCCGTTGGGCAGGACGAGGCGCTCGACCGGTTCGCGCCAGAAAGGCTCGAGCAGATGCAGGTCGGCGGAGACGGAAGGTGTTTTGGGCATGAGCAAACAGCAGCGCCGCGATCGGCGCGGAAAAATTTTCTACGGGCGGCGGAACGATCAGGCCGAGCCGACGGCCTCGGCCGCGGACGAACCGAAGCGGCGCGTGTGCGCCGGCCGGAAGGGTTTCACAAAGGCATCCTCGAAATTGTAGACGTCGGCAAAATCCTCCCGGCGGTCATTTTCATTTTTGCTGAAGACATTGTATTCGATGAGATTGAAAACGATGTCGCCAAAGTCGGCGCAGCGCGTGATGCCCCACTCGTTGAGGACGGTTTTTGCGAGCGGGCCAAACTGATCGAGCGCGTAGG
>DATJYF010000136.1:0-16325 GCA_035499715.1 Opitutaceae bacterium
CGATTTTTTCCGCTCGTCCGACCGCACGCTGTAAACGACGCGCGCGCCCTGCCCCTCCAGGGCGGCCGCGACGTGCCAGGCCACGCTTTTGCGGTTGGCCACGCCGAAGACGAGGATGGTTTTCCCGGAAAGCTGGAGAAAATCAGGCATGGTTCATTGTTGCTGGGCGCCTTGTGTCGGATCCCCGGACGGCGGTTCGGGCGCCTTCCAGATGACGGAAAAATCCACGGTGAGGACGCGCTTGTCACCGTTTTTGACCGACCCGCTCATCATGGTGAAGCCGCCGAACGTGTCCTTTTTCCTCACCTCGATCGTGATGGTGTCGCCGGGATAAACCGGGCTGCGGAAGCGCACGTCGCTGATCTTGGCCAGTAGCGGCACGCCCTCGAGCCTGCTGGAGCCCGCGGCCTGGGCCTGACGGACGAAGAAAAGCGCACCGGTCTGGAACACCGCCTCGCACAACAGCACGCCGGGCGTGATGGGCGCGCCGGGATAATGACCGCGGTAAAAATCCTCGCCCGGCCGCCAGGTCCGGCGGGCGACGAGGCCGTCCGCGCTTTCGCTGACGATTTCGTCCACGAACAAAAAGGGCGGGCGGTGCGGGATGAGGTCGGTGACGGGGATCATGCAATCAGACGCCGGCGGCGGCGGGCGCCGGCTGCAGGCTGAAGAGGTGCTGGTCGATTTTGTTGGCGACGATGACGCCGTAATTGATGGTGCCGAGCCAGCCGGACATGATGATGCCGACCGAGCCGACGTGATAAAGTCCGGGCAGTTTTTCGGGCAGGTCGAGCGAGACTTGCAGCCCCTCAAACTTGGTCCCGAAGGACGTGCCGCCGAGATGCGTGGTGTAGCGTTCGATCGTGCGCGGCGTGGCCGCCTCCATCCAGTCGATCTTGGCGCGCACGCCGGGAATGTAGTTTTCGAGGGCGGCGATGGATTCGTCGATCAGGCGCCGCTTGTGATGGACGTATTCCTCCTCCGACAGTTTTTTCCAATCCTCGTAACGGCCGTTGATGGACGCGACCACGGTGTAACGGCCGGACCCGGGCCGCGTGTCGGGATAATAAAGGGAAAAGGTGCGGCTGGTGGTGTGGAAATCGGTGAGCTCCGCGCTGCTGAACACCGGATTTTGCGAAGTGAAGACGAGATCGCCGATGTGCGGAATGCTTTCGCCCCGGCGGATGCCGAGATAGACCTGGCAGGAGCTGGAATTGATGCGGACGGCGCGCGCCGCCGCGGCGTAGGCAGCGGAAAAATTCTCCTCGCCGGCCAGGCGGGAGATCGTGTTCTTGAGGCTGGCGTTGGAGAGCACGGCCCGGGCGCGGATGACGCGTCCGCCCCTGGCCACGATGCCGCACGCCGTCTTCCGGCCGTTGCGCTCCTCGACGAGGATTTTCTCCACGAGCACGTGCTTGCGCAGTTCGACGCCGTTTTTTTTCAGCTCGTCGACCATCTTGGCGATCAGCCGGTCGGAGCCGCCGCGAAAGGTGTAAACCCCCGAGCCCATGAAATTGGAAAACACGATGCCGAACGTGATGGCGGGATCGTCGAGGGTCGAGCCGTTGGCATAGGCGATCGGCTCCATCAGCAGGCGCTTCACGTCTTCGCGGCCGGGAAAGAAGCGCTCGAGCATTTCACCCGTGGTCTCGGGGTTGTTGTCGTAAAAGTTCATCCCGCGCAGATGGTCGTAGAATTTTTCGACCTGCGCGCGATCGAGGCCGAATTTTTCAGCCAGGACGCGGGTGTAGTCCTCGCGGGTGAAGGTCGTCCACACGTCCATCTGCGGATTGACGAAGCGGATGTTCTTCAACTGCACGATCGAGTCGGCGATCTCCCGCGTCCAGTATTTGCGGCAGGACTTGATCATGCCGGCGGGAAAGCCGTGCAGGGAAATGTCGAAGATATGGCCGCCCTTGCGCGTGAACCAGGTGGCGAGGCCGCCGAACTGGTAGTGGTGCTCGAGCAGAAGCACGCGATGGCCGGCCTTGGCGAGCACATTGGCGCCCGTGAGCCCGCCCAGGCCGCTGCCGATGACGATCACGTCATACTCGTCGGCCACACCTTTGAGCCAGTCATAAGCCATGAAAAGAGCGGAAAATAATCGGGGGCGCAGCCGAGGCAAACCGTTTCGCGCTCAACGGGCGGATTGGAGGATGTGGCGGTTGGCCATGGCGATGCCGCTGAGGAGCGCGCCGACGATGCCGACGAAGCCCTGATCGGTGCCGCAGAGAAAAAGATTTTCCAGCGACGTCCGCCCGTCGTGCGCCTTTCGGGGCGAGCCGTAGACGGCGCCGCCAAAATGCCCGGTGTACTTCGTGATCGTGCGCGGCGTGAACATGTCGGTCGCCACGGTCGCCGCCGCGAAGGCCGCCTCGTCCACCGGCGGGAGGAAACGCCTCGCGCTGCGCTGCGTTTCGCCGAACCAGCGCGCCTTGTCCGCCCGATAGTCCTCCTCCTCCAGATTGGCCCAGTGATCATAGTCCGCCAGGCAGGTGACGCGGAAAACTCCCTCGGCCAGCGCCCGGCCGGCGCCGTAGTCAAAATTGTTTGGAATGCAGATGACGCCGCTGCGCGGATCGACCTCCCCGGCGGGCCGGGCATAGTGAAAGCGCGGGGAATCGTTGAAAAAAACGATGGTGTCTCCGCCCCAGCCCCAGGCCGCCGGCGGGCGGTTGAAAACGGTGATGGCCTCGACGAACGAAAGCCGGCCGGCATCCGCCGGCGGTGCGGTTTCTTCGCCGCCTTCGCCGCGGCCGAGATGGACCAGCCACTCCGTCTCCGCCGCTCCGATGGAAGAGATGACCTGGTTGGCCGCGACCTCCGTGCCGTCGTCGAGCGCCAGAACGGCGGCGCGCCCGTTCCGCGGGATGATGCGCTGCACGCCGCACTTCATGCGGCGCTCGCCGCCCGCGGCACGGTATTTTTCCAGCAGCACCCGGAGGATGGTCCGCACGCCCTCGAAAGGCCGCGCCAGGCCCTCAAGGTAAATCGCGCGCGCCATGATGGCAAACTGGGCGACGTCCATGTCGTGCTCCTGCGCGCTGCCGTAAAACATGAGCGGACAGAGCAGCATGTCGACGAGCAGCGGATCGCGCAGAAAACGGCTCATGAAGCCGCGGGCCGAGGGCATCCGGGTTGCCTCCGCCAGCGCGTCGTAGTCGGGCAGCGCGGCGAGAAGCGCCCTCCACCCGTCGATTTCGCGGGGGAATTTTTCCGCGATGTCCGCGGACAGCACCGAGGGATCGTTCGTGAAGCGCAGGGAGGTTTCCCCTTGCGGACCGAAGGAAACGCGCGATCCGTGCTGCGGAGCGAGGTCGAGTTCGGCGCGGTCGATGCGGAGCTGCCGGAGAATCCGTCCCAGCGGCGTGTTTTTGACCTCCGGGCCGACATAGTTGGTCAGCGCATGAAGGCCGACGTCGTACTTGCGGCCGGCGAGGCTGTAAAAGCCGTTGAGTCCGCCCGGCGCGTTGTGCCGCTCAAAAATGCAAACCCGCCGGCCAAAGTGCGCCAGCCGGATGCCCGCCGCCAGGCCGGACATGCCTGCGCCGATGATGGCAACGTCGTAGTGCGAGGCGGAATTCATGGCGCACATGCCACGAGGCACGGAGAAGAGGGCTTCCTCCCCTCTCTGTCCTTTGTGACGCCGTGGTTCAAAATAAAAAAGGCCGGGAAGCATCCCGGCCGGCGCAAAGCGAAAGCAGGCTCAGGACTTGCCGGCGAGGGCGTTGAATTTCGGGGTGAGATAATCGGCGCAGCTGTCGAGGGAGGCGAGCTGCATGTAGTCGGCCTCGGGCACTTCGATGCCGTAGCGTTTGCGGAGCTCCATGACGATGTCGAGGAAGTCCATGGAGTCGCGCTGCAGCTGGTCGCGCAGGCGCACGTCGGGCTTCACCTGGCTGAGGTCTTCGTCGGGGGCGATGTCGGCGATGATGTCGAGCACCACCTTCTTGCATTCGTCTTTGGTCATAGGTCTTCGGCGAAAGGTCAGTTAGGTGACAAATCGCTTCACAATCAACGCGGAATTTATGCCCAGCATGCCAAAAGAGTTATTGAGGATGAAATCGATTTGCGCGGCCTTTTTCGGCTGGTTGAGAACGAGGCCGGGCAGCGCGCAGGCGGGGTCGAGGTCATCGACGTTGATGGTCGGATGGACGACGAGGTCGTCAAAGGACGGAAGATTGCCCGCGAGTTCAAGCGCGCCAGCCGCGCCCATGGCGTGGCCGATGTAGCTCTTGGTGTTGTTGATATGCGTATCCGGGCAGCCCTCGCCGAAGACGGCGCGCAGGGCCTCGCACTCCTGGATGTCGCCGAGCGGGGTGGCTGTGGCGTGGGTGTTGACAATGTGGATGTCCCGCGGGGCGAGCCCGGCGTGGGCGATGGCCCGGCGCACGCACTCGGTCTGGCGCGCGGGATTGGGCAGGACGTAATCGGTGGCGTCGCTGTTTACGCAATAGCCGGCGAGCTCGGCATAGATTTTCGCGCCGCGCGCCCGGGCGTCGTCGAGCCGTTCGAGCGTGTAAAGGCAGCCGCCTTCGCTGACGACGATCCCATTGCGGGCCCGGTCGAAGGGCCGCGATGCCTTGTGCGGGTCGGTGTGCGTGGCCAGCGCACCCTGCGATTTGAAGCCGGCGAAAATGCCGAAGGACTGCGTGCTTTCGCTCACCCCGCCGCCGATGGCCAGATCCACTTCTCCCAGCCGCAGCATCTGTGCCGCGTGGATCAGGCCGAGATTGCCGGCCGCGCAGGCTGCGCCGATGCAGTAGGCCGGGCCGGTCGCGCCCAAGTGCAGCGACGCCTCGCCCGCCGGATTGTTCGCCACGGTGCGCGGATTGTGGTAATGCGACCAGAACCTCGTGTCGTAATTGAACTTCGAGATGTTGTAGATCTCATTTTCCGTCTCGACCGTGCCGTGCTCGGTCGTGCCGATGTAAATGCCGACACGGTCCCTCGGCACCGATTCGAAATTCAGGCCGCTGTCGGCCAGCGCCTCGCGGGCGCAGTAAATACTGATGCTGCCGGCGCGCGTGCCGACGCGCAGCTCCTTTTTTTTCTGGTAGCGCAGGGCATCGAAATGGCACATGCCGGCCAGGGTTTGGCCGATGTAACGCAGCTCGACGCGCTCAATGCCGGCGCGGCCGGCGAGCAGGCTGGCGCGGAACTCGGCCAGGTTGTTGCCGTTGGGCGAAGCGAGACCGACACCGGTGATGACAATGCGGGGAAGCGGCATGAAAAACAAATTGCCTAGCCAAGTGTCTGTCCTACGCAATACAAGCCTGTAACATGAACATACTCGTCGTTGGGGGAGCCGGTTACATCGGCAGCCATTGCGTCCGCCAGCTCACCGCGACCGGGCACCGGCCGGTCGTGCTGGACAATCTGGTTTACGGGCACCGCGCCGCCTTGCCGGCGGGCGTGACGCTGCACGAGGCCGATCTCGGCGACGAAACCGCCGTCGGCCGGATCCTGCGCACCGAGAAGATCGACCTGGTGATGCATTTCGCCGCCTTCTGCTACGTCGGCGAATCCGTGACCGACCCGCTCAAGTATTATTTCAACAATTCCGTCGGCACGCTGCACCTGCTACGCGCGATGCTGGCGGCCGGCGTGAAGAAATTTGTCTTCTCCTCCACTTGCGCGACCTATGGCGTGCCGGCCAAGCTGCCCATCACCGAGGACCTGCCGCAGGCGCCGATCAATCCCTACGGCCAGACCAAGCTCGACGTCGAAAATGCGCTCAAGGCCCTGGCCCGCGCGCACGGTCTGAGCTTCGCCGCCTTCCGCTATTTCAACGCCGCCGGCGCCGCCGAGGATGGAACCATCGGCGAGGATCACGATCCGGAGACGCACCTCATTCCTGTGACCATCGATGCCGCCACCGGCCAGCGTCCGCATCTTCAGCTTTTCGGCACGGACTACCCCACCCCGGACGGCACCTGCCTGCGCGACTACGTGCACGTGGACGACCTCGCCCGCGCACACATCGCGGCGTTTTCGAAACTCGACGCGCCAGGTGTGCAGCTTTTCTACAACCTCGGCACCGGCCGGCCGGCCTCGAACCGCGAAGTCATTCGCGCGGTGGAAAAAGTCACCGGCAAAAAAGTGCCGGTGGTCGAGGCACCGCGCCGTCCCGGCGATCCGCCTGCGCTTTACGCCGATTCGAGCAAGGCACAGCGCGAACTTGGCTGGAAAATCAAGTTTCCCGACATCGGGTCCATCGTCGCCACCGCCTGGAAATGGCACTCGACGCATCCGCGCGGGTACGCGGATCGGTGAAAATCATCAAAAACTAACTGTATGAGCGCGACGGAGCGCGACAAATCTTGTCTGACTATTGGTTTGGCGGCGGTTCCTTAGGCAGTTCTTTTGAAAAGTCAGCCGCATCAAGCGCCTTGAACACTTCCGAAAAATCAGAGTTTCCAATAAAATTTACGGTATTCAAACTCCATTCGTCCTTATCTTTTTCACAGATGAAGGTCCAAAGTAGCGCGCCTCCATTCTCTCTCTGGTCTATAAACCGAACTCTGAAATAAGAATCGCCCAAAAAAACCAAGGAGACGCGATTGACCATGTGAGATGGCCCCAAGTCTCTCAATTCGGCAAATTTACTCCGCCAGTCATCCAAGTCAGCGGCTCTTTCCTTCGGTGATTTTGAGTAATTTGCCTCCGCCATCATCGCGCCATATCCGTCATCAACATCACCAGACGCAAAGATTTTTACTGCGCGTTCGAGCTTATCGATCAATTCTCTAGGAGTCGCGCTTGCAGCAAAAGCACTACTAAATATGAAGATATTTAGTACTATGGCGATAAGTTTTCTCATGGTGTTCCTTGGTTGAACTGCAACCGTTCAGGATAAAATCCCGAATTACTTGTGGCGGTTATTTTGCAGTATATAGCAGCCGGTCGCTAACCAAACCGAACAAAGATTCGGTCGAATTTTGCGGATGAGTCACGTGGGGCAAGCGGGCAAGTCAGCAAGCGCTGGTGACTTCCGCGGCGAGGAGGCAGACGTCGTCGGCGAAGGGCGCGCCGGCGCAAAATTCCGTCACTTCGCCGAGCAGGGTTTGCAGCGAGTCGTCCAGCGGCAGTGCCGCGCCGCGCGCGACGGCTTGCGCCAGCCGGTCCGGGCCGAATTCCTCGCCCGCCGGTCCGGCCGCCTCGAACACGCCATCGGTGAAAAGCACGAGCCGGTCGCCCGCGCCGAAAGCTTCCTCGACCGTGGCAAACTCGAAGTCGTCGATCAGACCCAGCCCGGGACCGGCGATTTGGTCCGGGCAGGCGACCGTCCGCACGGCACGAGCCGATGCGTCCCAACGCAATGGTGTCGGATGGCCGGCCTGGGCGTAGCGCAGCCGGCCAAAGCCGAGGTGAATCACGGCATAGGCGGCGGTGACGAAAATGGTGCTGCCGGTCTGGCGCAGGATGCGGGTGAGATCGCGGTTGAGGCGCGTGAGCAGCACGCCGGGATCGACCGCGACCGGGCGCAGTTCCTCGATCATGGCGCGCACCATGGCGGTGATGAGTGCGGAGCGCACGCCGTGCCCCATCACATCGCAGATCAGGATGCCCGCCGCGTGATCGGAGAGACGCAGCACATCGTAGAAATCGCCGCTCACGCCGCCCGCCGGCTGGTAGCGATGGGCCAGCCGCAGGGTGAGCCCGCCGGCGGAAAACGGCGCGTGAGCCGAGGGGAGCATGGCCAGCTGCACTTCGCGGGCCATGAGCAGATCCCTCTCCATCGCGAGATTTTTGGCCGCGATTTCATCGCGCGAGGCCTCGAGCTGGGCGTTGTTGCGCAGGAGAAACTCGGTCTGCAGGCGCATGAGCGCGTGCATCGGCATCATCCCGAGGTAATTTCCGTCCGGATCGACGAGCAGCACGTCGTCGTAAAATTCCAGCGGACCGCGGGCGGTGGCGGCCTGGAACACCTCGGTGATGGGCGTGGCCGACGACACGCGCAGCGGCGCCCGCATCAGAAACGCGCTGACCGGTTGCCGGGCGTTGAGTGCGAAACCGTAGCGCGTGCCGAGCTGTTGCGCGAGATCGCGCCGCGCGCAGACACCGAGCAGGCGGGCGCCGTCGAGCACGGCGACGAAATCGATGCGCCTCCGGGCGAGCAGGGTTTGCGCGGTTTCGACCGTCATGGCCGCAGGAATGGACTCCGCGTGCGCCGTCAGCGTCCGCAAATCGACGGACGGCGGCGGGGTGTTGGTCGCGGGATCGGCCATGGCTCCGGGCTAGCGCACGCGGGCCTGGCTTTCAATCCTGCGCGGCGACGGCGCACATTCGTAACAGCCTGCGGCGCGTCCGCGCGCGGCGGAAACCGGCGAACGGCCGGCCCGGCCTACGATTTTGGCGGAAAGAAAGAGGCTGCGGGCTTCGGTGCGGCCTTCTGGCCGGCGCGATCTTTTAATTCCGCCAGAAAACTCGCCTCGTCGGCGAATTTTCGCGGGCCGAAATTCAGGTGGCTGCCGTCGCGCGACCATTCACAGAGGCAGGTTTTAGTGCCGTCGTTGAACAGGTCCTCGGTCAGCTCCAGGGTCACGTAGCGATATTGCCCGCCGTCTTTCAGCACGGCGGCGAAGTAGCACTCCGGCATGGTCTGCGGGGCGGGAAAGGTGATGAGAAAGCCGGCGGGCTCGTCGATCCGGCGAATTTTTATTCCGGCGGCGAAATCGCTTCCGCCCAGTTTTGTCGCGGTTTCGGTCAATTGTTCGTGATGACCCTGCTCCAGATCCGCATAAAACGCCCCCTCGGACTGGTGGACCCAGGCGGGCAGGATGCGGTGTTCAAAGGCATAGATCCGGTCGTGGACGGTCGGTTCTTTGCGGAGATAGTCCGGAGTTTCATCCGCCCTGACGGGAAGCAGCGGGCCCGCGCTGAGGCCGAGCAGGGCCAGCGAGAAGAGGAACGCACGGCGTCGTTTCATGGTGTCGGTCCGATCCGGGAAAGCGTCACCCGGCCGGAGCAACGGATTCTGGCGAATGGGCGGCGGCGTGTAAACCGATTAGTTGATCTTCAGGCCGAGGCGCTCAGCCCGTTTGCGCAGAGCGGCCTTGGCCAGGCCGAGGCGCTCGGCCGCCTTGGCCAGATCGCCGGCCTCGTCCTTGAGCGTGCGCTGGATCAGCTCGTCCTCGACAAAATCGAGGATCGGTTCCCGGTGGTGGGTCTTGAGCTGGGCGTACAGGGTGTCCAGCATCGCAGCGATGCCCGGTCCGGGCTCGGCCGGTGCCGGTGGTTTGTCGGCTTCGGCAGCGGCCGGGGCGCCGGGCTCGGCGCCAACTTCGCGGATTTCCGATGGCAAATCCTTGAGCAGGATGGTGTCGCCCTGAGCGATGACGGCACTGCGATAGACGACGTTTTCCAGCTCGCGGACGTTGCCCGGCCAGCGGTGGCGCGTGAGCACGGACAGGGCTTCGGGCGCGACTTTTTTGACGCGGGCTTTTTTTGTCTTTTCGAGCGTCTGCAGCACGTAGTCGACGATCGAGGGAATGTCCTCGGCGCGCTCGCGCAACGCCGGCATGCGGATGCGCACGACGTTGAGCCGGTAATAGAGGTCCTCGCGAAAGGTCTTGGCGCGCACCATCTCCTCGATGTCCTTGTTGGTCGCGGCGATGATGCGGACGTCGACGCGGATGGTTTCGGTGCCGCCGACGCGCTGGATGTCGCCCTGCTGGAGCACGCGCAGGATCTTGGTCTGCGTGGCCAGCGCCATGTCGCCGATTTCGTCGAGAAAGATGGTGCCGCCGTCGCACTGCTCGAATTTGCCGATGCGCTGGCCGGTCGCGCCGGTGAACGAGCCCTTTTCGTGGCCGAAGAGTTCGCTTTCGATGAGGTTGTCGGGAATGGCGGCGCAGTTGACGGCGATGAAAGGCTTGTTCGCGCGGTGGCTGTGCTTCCAGATCGAGCGCGCGACCAGTTCCTTGCCCGTGCCGCTCTCGCCGGTGATCATGACCGTGACGTCGCTGGCCGTGACCTGGCCGATGACCTTGAAGACCTCCTGCATGACCGGCGAGTTGCCGACAATGCCTTCCTTGTAGTCCTCGCTGTTGATCGTCGGTTTGTAGTCGCCGACGGCGCGGATATCGGCATTGGCTTTGAGCGCGGTCTCGGTCACGGCGAGCACCTTCTGCGGATCGAAGGGCTTCATGATATAGTCGAAGGCGCCGAATTTCATCGCTTCGATCGCGGTCTGCGCGGTGCCAAACGCGGTCATGAGCACGACCATCTGCCTGGGGTTGATGGAGCGGACGTGCTGGAGCGTCTCCAGCCCGCTCATGCCGCCCATGCGGATGTCGAGGAAAATGAGATCGGGCGGGCTTTTTTTGACCAGCGCAATGCCCTGCTCGCCGCTGGCGGCCTCGGTCACCTGGTACTTGCGTGGCGACAGGACCCGCGAGAGCGAGTAGCGGATTTCAGCGTCATCGTCGATGACGAGGATGACCGGTGGCTTGGAGGATTCAGGCATGGAACAAAAAGTCTCGCGCGCGAGTCGCCAATCTGACTGGCAAACTGCGCCAAATGCGCATTCCTTATTTCAAATGCTCCGTTGGTCAATGAACTTGTTCCGCATCCGTGGCATCCAGCTCGCGGTGCATGGCAGCTTTTTTCTGCTTCTCGCCTACTATGCCTGGACCGGCTGGAAGGATGCGGGCGTGGCGGGAGCGGCCTGGAGCGTGGCGATGATCCTGGCGTTTTTTGTCTGCGTGGTGCTGCACGAGCTCGGGCATTCGTTCACGGCGCGGCGTTTCGGCGTGAACGTGCCGCGCATCCTGCTCATGCCGATCGGCGGGATGGCGCAGTTCGATTCGATTCCGCGCCGCCCGCGCAGCGAGCTGCTGATCACGCTGGCCGGGCCGGCGGTGAATTTTTTGATCGCGGCCCTGCTGGCGGTGGTGGTGCGCTTTCCCCCAGGATGGGAAGCCACCGGCCTGCCGCTGACGCTGGCCGATCTCGGCCGCAATCTGTTGATCGCGAACCTCGTGATGGGCTGTTTCAACCTCATCCCGGTTTTTCCGATGGATGGCGGGCGGATTTTACGCGCGTTGCTGGCGGTGCGGCTGCCCTATTTGACCGCCACCTTTTGGGCCATGAGCATCGGCAAGGTCTTGGCGTTGCTCGCGGTCGTTGCGGCATTATATTACGAGTATTATCTGGTGGCGGCTTTATTTGCCTTCATCCTTTTGGCCGGCGACGCCGAATATCGTTATATCAAGCGCCGCGAGGCAGAGGACGCGTACTGGGCGGCGGCGCTGCGCCATCTCTATCGCGAGCCGCCTTTGCTGCAATCCTAGGCGTTTGCGGGCCGGCGCAGAGGGTGAGGCCCGCCTCACTCCTGCGGAGCGCTTTCCCGTGCCGCCACCCGTTCGAAGGAAATGGTGGCGCCGGGACCGCTGCCTCCATTGGTGGCGAAGACGCCGACCCAGACGGCTTTTTTCATGGTGATATTGGTTTCGAAGACCTGCAGCCAGACCGAGCCGTCGGTTGATTTGTAGGCGATGAAATGATTGCCGGTACGGACGATTTTCAGCCAGATCGGCGCGGCGCAATCCGGGCAACTCGTCTGATGCGTCACTTCGCCGGCTTCCGCGCTTCGCATAAAACTTTGCGCACCTCCCGTGCGGGTGCAGCCCAAGGCGACGAATTTCGAACCGATGCCGATGGTTTCGCGGATCATCACTCCGCCCGCCGCCAACTCCTGCTGGCCGGGAGAAACGCGGGCCACCCGGGCGATGATCTGGCAATCGCCGGTGAGCTTGTCCGGGCCGGAAGCAAATCCAATTGAATCGGCGGTGCCGGCCAGCGGCGCGCCTGAAGAAGTCAGCGCGAAGTTATTCGCACTATTAGTCTGGATCGATGACTGTGTATCCGCACCAATACTGCACGCCTCCCAGTCCGCAAACGCTGATGCGGCAAAAGCCAAAAGCAGAATGCTGGTAAAAACGGGGGCTGGCTTTATCATTTGTGTGAGGTTTCGTTCGTTATTAAAATGTAATAAATGAACAATCCACCGCAAGGGCCTGTGCATATCATTATCGGCACACGACTTTTGTAAAGCCAAGATTGCCGGTAAATTTACAGTAAATTCGCAAAGCAATTGCCTGTACAATAAGCGAATAGCATTAGCGCACGCATTGCACTGGTTAATTTTTGGATGTGGCTTGCTCCGCTTGCAAGCGCGCCAGGACCGCGCGTGCCAGGTCGAGTTGGGGATCCAATTCCAGCGCCTTTTGGCAGGCGGCAATGCCCTCGTCCAGCCGTCCAGCCTGCCCCAAAACCATCCCCAAACCGGCATAGCCCTCGGCGGAATCGGGCTGTCGTTTGATCACTTGTTCAAATTGATCGATGGCCTCGGGCAGGCGGCCGGTTTGAGCCAGGGCGCGTCCCAGGTTGAGCCGGGTCGCAAGCGAATCGGGCGTGATGCGCAGAACCTCTTCGTATTGCACGATTCCTGCCGAGGTCTGACCCGTGTCGCAAAGAATGTTACCCAGGCTGTAGCGAGCCTCGCCGGAATCCGGATTAAGCCGGATTGCCTCCTCGTACTGGGTGATCGACTCCGGCAGCCGGCCCGCGTCGGCCAAGGCGTCGGCCAGCTTAAGATGCATCGCAAAAGAATCCGGCGCGAGGCGCACGGCTTCCGCGTAATGGGCGATGGCTTCCGGCAGGCGGCCGGAGGCCGCCAGGGCCAGACCCAGGCCAAAATGGGCGTCGGCGTAATCCGGCTGCAGCCGCAATGATTCTTGCAGGTGCGCGATCGCCTCCGCCGTGTTTCCGGCATACAAAAGCGTCAAGCCCAGGTTGTACTGAATGACGTTGACCGAGTACGCATACGGACTTCCGGCGATGAGCTGCAGCACCCGCTCGTATTGGGCGATCGCTTCCGCCGGGTGTCCGGTATTTGCAAGGATGGCGCCGTAATTCACACGGGCCTCGACGTAGTCAGGCCGGAGGCTCAGGGCTTTTTGAAAACACGCAATGGCTTCTTCGGTTTCTCCGGCCTTGGACAAAGCCAGGCCGAGGGTGTTATGGGCGAGAGCATTGTCGGGACGCTTGGCGACGGTGTCGCGCCACAAGGCCAGATCGCTGGCGTAGTCCTGGTTGCGCCGCGCCGTCAGCGCCGCCAGCGCCGTCACCACCGCCGCGAATATCCACCGGCTGCGCCGCCCCAGCAGCCGCTCCAGCCCTATCACCAGTCCCACCAGCACCGCCGCCAGCGCCAGGTACATCCGGTGCTCCACGATCATCTGCGTCGTTCCCGGCACCAGCGAGGTCGGCGCCAGAATCGAAAAAAACCCCAGTCCGAAAAACCCCCACACCGGCCGCCGCCACAGCGCCCACACGCTTCCCAGTCCCACCGCCAGCACCGGCACCGCGTACGGCAGCACCGTCCAGGCTTTTTCCACCCAGAACGTCCCGTACTCGAACACCAGCGGATGCGGCCACACCGCCAGCCACCAGTACCGCACCACCGCCTCGAACTGCGTCAAGGCGTACGCCCACCACCCCACGCCCACGTTGAATCCCACCGTTCCGCTGCGGTTGCCCCCCGTGCTCAGAATCAACCACCCCAGCGCCACCCATGTCGCCGCCAGCCCCAAATACAGCTTCCAGCGCTGCCGCCATGCCGCCTTGAAACTCCCCGCCGCAAACGTCCGGTCGAAAAAAAACACCATCACCGGCGCCGACGCCATCACCTCCTTGCTCGCCATCCCCAGCAGACAGCAACCCGCGCACGCCAGCTGCCACCGCCCCGCCCGCTCCGATCCCACCGCCCGGACAAACGCGTACAACGTCAGCAGATAAAACAGCCCCATCAACGCCTCCGTGCGCTGCACCACGTACGTCACCGCCTCGGTCTGCAACGGATGCACCGTCCACCATGCCCCCGCCGCCCCCGCCACTGTCAGCGCAGATGCGCCCCACCGCTCCCGCCACCGCGGCAACAACAGCGTCCGCCGCACCAGCCCGAACAACGCCAGCCCCGCCGCCAGATGGATCGCCAGGTTGAGCGCATGGTAGCCCCACGGCCGCAGGCCTCCCGCCGCGTAGTTCAAGGCCAGCGACAGATTCACCACCGGCCGCCCGCCCGCCGTCGTGTTCGCCGGCGGCGCAAACAACACCCGCCCCAGCGGCCACAACCGCCGGATCGTCGCGTTCTCCATGATCGCCGGTCCGTCATCGAGCAGGAACGCGCCGGAAAAACTGTTCGCGTATGCCGCCAGACCGGCCAGCGCGATCAAAGCGCCGGCCAGCCAAACCGGCCCATGAGACGATTTATCCCGGGACACGATGCCGTTGTTCGGCCGGTCGGAAGGTGTGGTCGAAGCCGTCATGGCTTGCTCCCTACATAGCGGAGCAGAAATGACACGCAACCATCGGGAAGCAGCACAGGCGCCCCGATTTTAATCGTGCAGCTTGATCACCGCGGCGGACGCCGCCGGCAGGACCACCGTCACTGAACCATCTTTCGAAGCCGCCGGCAGAGGTGACCATTTTCCCTCCCAGCTGCCGTCGTCCTTGATTTCCGCTCCACCGATGGTGACGCCGTTGATGGTCGTGATGTCGCCGTTCGGCGCGGACATGAAAATGATTTCGCCGCGTGCCGCCGGCGGGCCGGCGTGAATCGTCAATTTTGCGGCGCGCCCGGCCGGCCCGTATTCCTTGTTCAGGACCGTCAGGCACAAGGTCTTGTCTGGCGCGACCGTGCCATAAGCGGCAAGGTTGACGTGGTCCGGATTGCTCACGACGTCGACCGGCACGAGGCGTCCCTGGCTGCCGAGGTTGAAGAGCTTCATGCCATATCCGGTGGGCAGAACCTTGATGCCCTGCGGCGACGAGGTCAGCGCCGTGTAGACATTCGGCCGGTCGGGACCAGGCTGGCCGCGCATGACTTTCTCGCCGGTGTGAAAATTGATTCCGAGCGCGTCGTGCCACGCCCACCAATAGAGATAATCGACGATCCAGAGCGAGGCGGTGAACGTGTCGCTCACGCCGACCGCGCCGCCGCGGCTGTAGCTGTTGGTCTCCTCGAGACGGTAGCCGGCACCCTTGGCCTTCACGTCGGACACAAAAACATCATGGAATTTTTGATAGACCTGGTACATGTCGGGCGAAAGCAATCCCGCACGACCTTCGGCGGCCTGCGCTTCATTGGTCACTTTTTCCCCGCTGCGGCGCGGATAATCGTGCTGGGTCAGGTAAGCGAGATGTTCCCAGCCGCCCATGTCGTTGGCGAAAAGATGGGAGTATTTCACGCCCTGCGGAGTGGTGCTCGGTCCGCAAAATTTTGCGTCCGGCACCTCTTTGAGGATCGCCGTCGTGAACTTCTTCCACTCCGCCAGATAAACCGGATATTTCAGGGTTTTGTCCGGTTCGTTGCCGACCGTCAGGCAGGAAAGCCGGTCGCCGTAGTGGTCCGTGACGTATTTCGCCACCGCGGCCGCGGCTTCCGGCGTGTTGCCTTCCATGCGCACGGTGTAGATGACCTTGAGGCCGGCGGCCTTGGCGAAAGCGAAAAGGCTGTCGATGTCGGCGTGATCCGGGATGGACACCGTCGCCCGTTCGGCGGTGTTGCCGCCGACGCGCAGATGCCTGATGCCCAGCGTCTCGAAGGCCGCAACCAGCGGTGCGTTGTCGGGACGGAAGTAATGCTTTCCGGTGGCAGCGTTGGGCAGCACCATTTTGAGTTCGTAGCTCAAGCCGCAGAAATCGGCGGGAACCATGCGGCCGGGATGGGCAAGGTCTGCCTGCACCGTGACCGGTGACTGCGCGCGCAGGGAAACGGCGGCGACGGCGAACGAAAAAACAATGAGGGCGAATTTGGCCGGCCAGGTTGGAATTTGCATGATGGATTAACGTTGCGCGACTGGCGCCGCTTGCGCCGGCGGTTCCTGCCGGACGAGGGCCGCCGCCCGCCAGCGCAGGAGCAGGCCGATGCCGACAATGAGTCCGCCGGAGACGATGAAACTCAAGCGGCCCTCCAGCGGATTGGGAATCGCGGCGAGGAGCATGACAAAGCCGCCGTAGGGAATGCACAGCCTGGACAGCGTCCGCACTTGCGCCAAATCGATCGACCGGGTCTGCCCGGGATCGGCGACAATGGGCGTATGCAGCCGCTTGAAAAATTCCTCCTCCTGTTTGGTATATTCGGGAGAATTGAAGCGGGCAAACAGCGCGGTGGCGATAAACCAGAGCGAACACGCCATCACGCTCACCGCCGTGCCGCCGATCAATTTGTAGTCATTCATTTCATCAGGTCGAATCGGCGAATGAAGCCCGACCAGGTGGGCCATCAGCGACAACCGGGAAGCCATCTCGTCCGG
>DATJYF010000137.1:0-8599 GCA_035499715.1 Opitutaceae bacterium
GCCCAACCATCGCATCTCCAATCTCGTTTTCGGTGGCGCGAATTTCGACACGCTGTTCGCCACCTGCGGCGACAAGGTTTTCAAGCGCAAGCTGAAGGTCCGCGGCGTCTCCGGCTGGAATGAGCCGAACAAGCCCGCCCCGCCGAAATTGTGATGGTTCAATTCGGCTGACGGACTTGGCAGAGGGCGACGCGGACGCCGACGTCCATGTCGCGAAAATCCGGCGGACCGATGAAACGGGCAGCGGAACGGCTCCATCTCACGAAGCCGATCCAGCTTCCGGTGCGAAAGGTTCGAAATTTCCCCGACGCGGGCCCCACGGGGTCCGTTACGGCGCCGCCAGGCAGTCTATCGGCATACCAATCCTCGCACCATCCGGCGACGTTGCCGATCATGTCGTAGAGTCCCCAGGCATTCGGTCGCTTCATCGCGACCTCATGCTCGCCCGCAATACCTCCGGGATACTGCTTCTCCTTCCAATTCGTGGTGTCGCGACCTGGGTCGGTGTAACCGACACTGCTGTTTCCCCCATACCAGGCGATCTCGTCCAAAATCGGCGCGTTGCGTTCGCCCTTCACGTCCAAATCTCCGGCGTAGGTCGCCGTGGTCGTCCCGGCGCGGCAGGCGTATTCCCACTCCGCTTCAGTCGGCAGCCGATACTCATAACCGTCCGGCAGCCGCCCGGCAGCGCGTTCGCGTTCGGTCAGGCGATGACAGAATTCAACTGCCTCAGCCCAATCGATGTAATACATCGGAACGTTGTCGCCTTGGTGATAAAGGCCTCTGTGCTTGGCGTCCGCCAGCTGGGTTTGCTGGGCGACGCTTGTGCCCATGATGGCCTTCCACTGCGCCTGGGTCACCGGCGTCTGCCCCAGCCAAAAGGAATGTGAAATGGTCACCCGCGTCTGCGGCCCTTCCCAGTCCATGTGCCCGAACTCGCTCGGCGGACTGCCCATCACGAAGGTTCCAGCGGGAATCGGCATTAACTTGAGACCGAGGTCGGGAATCACGCGGGGTTCGGCGCCGCGAACCGGACACAACGCGACGCGGAGGCCGATGTCGGAGTCGCGAAAGCCGGTGGGCTCGCGAAACCGCTGTGCCGCGCGCTCCCACTTCGCGAAGCCAAACCAGCTCCCGCCGCGCTCAACCCGGAAGGTGCCGGTTGCGGGCCCGACGGGATCGCGCACTTCACCGCCGGGCAGCGTGTCGGCGTACCAATCGCCGCACCAACTGCATACGTTGCCGATCATATCGTAGAGGCCCCACGCGTTCGCTCTCTTTTTTGCAACGGAGCGCTGCGCGGCGATTCCGCCGGGGTACTGCTTCTCTTTCCAGTTGGCCGTATCGTAGCCTTTGCCGGCGTAGCCGACGCTGCTGTTGCCGCCATACCAGGCGATCTCGTCCAGGATTGGCGCGTTGCGCGAATTACGTGAACCTTCAATCTCGAGATCGCCAATGTAAGTCGCCGTCGTCGTGCCGGCACGGCAAGCGTATTCCCATTCGGCTTCGGTCGGAAGACGGTATTCATAGCCGGCCGGCAGCCGGCCCGCCGCGCGTTCACGCTCCGTCAGGCGGCGGCAAAATTCCACCGCTTCAGCCCAACTTATCCAATAGATCGGAACGTCGTCGCCCACATTGCAAACAAGAGGAGCGCCGCGGTCGCGCCAGCGAATGAACTCGCGGGTCGTGATATGCCCCAATTTTGGCCCAAAATCGTAGGGCGCATTGTCCGCGAGCATCTTCTGCGCCTCTTCCTCGACGCCCGTTCCCATGATCGCCCGCCACTGCAACTGCGTCACATTCGTCTGACCTAGCCAAAAGGGATGAGTGATTGTCACTCGAGTCTGCGGTCCCTCGGCTTGGGTTCGCCCTGCCTCCGTCGGCGGACTGCCCATTGTGAACGAGCCGGCAGGGATCGGCATTAATTTAAGCTTAAGATCGGTAATTATCCAAGGCTCGCCGGCATGCAGTGAAACCGACGTGAAGACAGACAGGGCAAGAATCGAGGCAGTTCTATGCCAAGGGATCAGCCGCTTTGCAGGCGTAGCTGAACGGTGAAAGACTCCAATCATCGGGAAAGCCGAAAGCTGAAAAGGAACCTGCCTCGCCGGGCAACGAACGCGAGGAAATTAGCCTCACTTTGTTGCAGCTTTTCTGGCCGAACAGTCGCACCAGTTCATGCGCACGAGTTCGCGGTCGCGGGGTTGCCGGAGCGGCCCGGAGCTGATCGCGGCAAGGCGCTCAACCGCGTCCCGGTATCCATCCGCGGCGGCGGAATTCAGCCATTTGATTCCCTCCGCAACCGAGCTGCCGTCATTGTCCTGCATCAAGATCGTCGCCAGCCGGTACTTCATCCGGGTGTTTCCGAGCGAGGCCAGCGTGAGCATGAGGCCGTAGCGCTTCGGGACGGACCAGCTCACCTCCCGCCCGATGATCCATTTTTCCGGAGCCGGCTCGCGGCCGAGGATTTCGGGAAAAGAACCGCACGGTTTCACTTCGACGCGCTGCAGCCGGACCAGGCCTTCGCGCTCCATGGGCAGAATCACCGTCACATCCTCGATCCCGCCATCGGCCCGAAGAAAGCGCCCCTGCCAGGTCAGTCTTCCCGACGCATCGCGTGACACGGCCGGCGCGCGGGCAAGCGTGCGCAATTCGTCCGGGCCGGCCGGATCGGCCGTCCGGAGTCTTTCGATTTCGGAACCGGAAAACGCGCAAAGTCCGCCGTCCAGCAGCCGGGCGCGACCGGAGTAAAGCACGGCGGACAAAACGTTCGGCATGATTGCGACGGCGGCTGTGTCATCACCGCCTTGGCGGCAGCGCGATTGGAAGAACCCGCTTACCAATTGTTCGTCTCCGCCAGGCCGGATCCACATTTCCGCGCCGGCACCGCCGTAGAAAATCCGCTTTGCCGGAGGGAGGTTTTTTCCGGCATCGTCAGCCGATGAATAGACAAAAAGCACCCGGGCCCCCTCCGCGGCAGGGCCGGCTTCCGCAATTCCAGCGGCCCGGACATAGAATCTTCCGCCGCCGATCTGCTGGGCGATGAGCTGGAGGCTGTCGTTGTCGAGATCGCCCGGGTCCGGCAATCGCTGGATGCACCAGGCGCGGAGCGGTCCCGCGGTGTTGGCCGATCCGTCGGCGTGAGCCGGCTCGACTGCGAACAACAGCGCGAGCCAGGCGCAAGACCGGAGGATATGTCGGACGATTCTCATCGGGGTGGCTTGGCGGAAGCGCCGCGGCGTTCAGGAATGCCTCCGGCGGCGAAGGAAAGGCATCGCCACGGCGGTAAGCAGCATGGCCAGGGCCGCGAGCGCCCACCATGGCATGGCGGGGATGCCCGAGCTGTCGCTGCCGGAGCCGTTGACGGTGAGTGTCTGGCCGACCGGGGGGGCGGCGGCGTAGTTGGCATTGCCGGCCTGAGAAGCCGTGATTGTCGCGGTACCCGGGCCGACGATGGTGACGGTGTTGCCGGAGACGGTGGCGACGGCCGGGTTGTCGCTGGAGAACGAAACCGGCAGGCCCGAGGTGGCAGTGGCGGAGACAGTGAACGGCGGATCGCCGGCGTTTTTCGCGGGCAGCGGGCCGAACGAAATGGTCTGGCTGGCCGGCGCAACCTCGAGGGTGTCGCTGGCGCTGCCGGAGTAGCCGGCCTGCGTGATGGTCGCGACGACGGCATAATTTCCGGCGCCGGTGGGCGGCGTACTTGAACCGTTGTAGGTAACGGTCATGGACAGTCCGGGCGGAACAGTGGTGACTGTGGCGGCGTGCGGGCCGCCGTCGTAAGTCTGCGAGAGATTGCCGAGCGTGACGACCGCTGCGGTGGTATAAGGCGGTGCGGCGGTGTAATGGGTGGCCGTCTGCGCCGCGGCCGGCGCGGGTTCGACGGCGCCCAGGCTGTCCGTGGCCTGGCTGTAGAATTCATAGTAGCCGTATCCCTGGGGAAAGGCGAAAGCCGTGGTGTACGGCGCGGTCGTGGCCGTGCCGGCGGAAGTCCACGCGCCCCAGCTCACATTGTCGGTCGAAAACCGGTAAAAATATTGCACCTGCGCGATCGTGACCGGCGTTCCGGACGCCTGGGTCGCAACCTGCAACACCGGCGCGGTGCTGCCGTATTCCTTGCTGTCGAATCCATAGCTGGGCGGCGTCGCGTCGGACGCGTCCTCGGTGACGGACTTGACCGCGAGCGAGGCGGTCTTGTCGCCGCTCCATTCGCCCTGAACAAAGGAGGTGACGTCCCAGTTGTACCACACGTTGGTCGTGGCCGCGGCCAGGGTCTGCGTGGAAATCACGGCGCCGAGCGCCGGCTGGTTGTTCCAGTTCAGGCCGGTTTCCGTCCACGTGTCGTCACTTACGCCATGGACTTCCGCCGGCAGCGCCGCGCCCGTGGCCTTCCAGCAATAGAGCTGCAGGCTGGCGCCGGTGATGGTGGCGCCGGCAGGCAGGGTCGAAAGGTCGAACTTCAGCCAGGAGCGCTCATTCTTGAAGCTGTTGGTGTTGCTGCTCTGGATGAACAGATTCGTGCTCGTGCCGTAGTTGGTGGTGGGATTGCCGCTGGAAACCTGGGCATCGGCGGCCGGGCTGAGGATCCAGGTGTTGTTGGAGTTGACGGTCGCCGTGTCGGTCAGGGTCAGCGACGAGGCGGTCGTGGTCGCACTCACGGGATCGACATGCGAGCTGACGGTCGATGTCGGCGGGAAGCTGGAAATGCCGGCGCTCGAGGCGGGCACGGCGCTGTCGCAGCGGAAGCGCAGCCCGTAATTTTCCATCGTCGGAATGCCGGTGATCAGGAGCAGATCGCCGGTGTTGCCGGGCAGCGTTTCCGCCGTGTAGGCGGTGACGTCCATGATCTGGATGCTCTGGCCGGTCTGGTCGGCGACGGTGCTCGCACCGGTTTTCTTCGCGAGAAATTCCACGTAATGGTTTTTGTGCACGTTGTCCCAGAAGGAGGCGATCGACGGCATGAAGGCGGGCTTGGCCAGGCTGTCGTCATGGCCGACAATCTTGAATTCGACCCCGTCGGCATAAATCCCCTCCTGATCGACGAACTCGGGATCGCCCTGGTAGAAACTGCCCTTGCCCCAGGTCTCGATGATGTCGCCCTTGTGCAGCGCGCCGGTCTTGAAGCCGAGGTAGCTGCGGTAGAGTTCGTTTTCGGACAAGCGGTTCGTCGGGATGACCGAGCCATCGGCGTTGACCAGGCTGGCGGGAACCTGCGCGGTGCCGCGGTGCTGGAGCGTTTCCGGCGTGGCGCTGAGAAAGCGGATGAAGCCGTCCTCGAAGGCGGTCGCGCTGTCGTTGTCGTTCATCATCGTGACGACGGCGCGGTAGCCGCCGGAGAACTCGGTGTTCAGGCTGTAGCGCGACGGGCCGGCGTGGTAGGGGTTGTTCTGGGTGAACTGCAGGGTGTAATCGATCAGCGAGGTGCGGGCAAGGTAGCCGTTGGGGTAGCCGGACACGGCAAATTGCGGGCTCGGATCGGAGAACGGCACGGTGTCGTGCAGGTACATGTAGTTGCTGATCGCGACCTCGTAGGTGTGGGCGAGATCGATCGGCTGGCCGTTGCAGGTGATGCTTGTCGGCACGCCGTCGTAGGCGGTGACCAGCCAGCCGCTGGAGATGCCGACGTCGCAGCCGTGCGCCTCGACGTAATTCCAGATTTCCTGGCCGGTCATCTTGACGAGATAGATCGTGTCGTCCGCCCACGGATACGTTTCGTAAAGCGCGGTGTAGGTGATCGGGCCGGCGGGAATGTCCGAGCGGACGCCGCCGCCGGATTCGATGCACAGATCGCACGAGCCGAAAAGCTGCGCGGCCTTCCACTGCATGCCGTCGCAAATCCAGTTGCCGGCGGTGTTGTTGCCGCTCCAGGGATATTCGTCGCTCGACCACCATTTCATCTTGTTGTCGAGCAGAAGATCGTCCGCGGTGTAGCCGATGACCTGGTCGAGTCCGTAGGTCGGATTCGTGGCCGCGTATTCGTCCTTGAGGTTCTGGATCAGGCTGGCGATGTCGGGATCGGGCGTGATGTCGGAGTTGCGGAGGGGATAGCTGACATTGCCGAGATACTTGCCGAGGCCGTTCACGTGCAGCTCGCCAATGTAGTGTTCAAAGCAGGCCTCCTCGGTGAAGATCGTCTTGTAGTTGAGGATCGACGGCTCCCAGACGGTGTCCGCAAAGGTGTGCCAGTGGCCGGTGATGGCGATTTCCGGGAGCTTGGCCGCGCTGTTGTCGACCAGGATGGGAGTGGAACCGCTGCTGGAGGTGCAAAGATCGCTGTGTCCGTCGTGGGTGAGGAGAACGACGAGGTTGCAGCCCTGGTTGTTACGCAGGTCGTTCACGTAATCGGCGAAATGAATTTTCGTCGAGTCGGTGCTCGACCAGTCGCACTTCACCACGTCGATCGTGCTGTTGACGATGGCCTCGGGAGAATCGGAGGTTTCGGTCGTGTAGCCGATGATGCCGATCTTGTTTCCGTCCACGTTGACGATGACGTAAGGCAGGAAGTACGGCGTGTGCGTGCCCTTGCTGCAGATGTTGATCGAAATGACGGGAAAGTTGGTCTGGTTCTTCAGGTTGTTGAGGTAGCTGATGTCGCGAATGTCGTGATTGCCGACGACCATGGCGTCGAGGCCGCGGCCGCCGCGGCCGGGAATCGCGCGCAGCTTGGTGTCGAGCAGCTGGTAGAACGCCACGCTGGTGCCGTTGCCGAAAGTGCCGACAGGATTGCCGGGACCGTTCCAGTCGCCGAGGGGATTGCCTTCGGAGATGTCGCCGCCATCGAGCACCAGCGCGTCGGGCTGGCCGGCGACGAGCTGGAGCAGCTTGCCGCCGAGATAGGCGGCGCCGCCGACTTCCTCGAACTGCGTCACGGTGCTGCCGGTGTGCTGCGGAACGATCCACTTGTGCGGCGTAACGCGCGCGTGGGTGTCGTTCATGTGAAAAATGGTCAGGTTGCCGCGGACGTTGAGCGTGAGCGAAGCCGAGCCGCTGCGGCTTTGCGCATCCTGGATGGAGAAGGAAAGTGTGTAGGCGCCCGGCGCGAGGCTGGATGGGATCGCGGCGGTATAGGTGAAGGTGTTGCCCGCGCCGGGCGTGAAAGCCTGGGTCGCCGAGCCGCCGATGGACGAAAGATCGCCGGTCACGGCCAGCCCGGTGCTGGCGGGATTGGTGCCGGGCGTGACCGTGACGGTGAGTAGCACGTTTTGACCCGGGATCACCGAAGTGGAATCGGCGCTGGCCACGCCGCCGGGATTGGTCGGAGTGGAACTGGCGGTGATGGTGCCCGAGTCGACCGAGGTCAGGCCGCTGACAACCGCATGAATGACCGCGGAGCCGGCGGCATGAGGCGCGAAAGTGGCGCTTTTGCCGTCGCCCGCCGGAACCAGATCGCCGCCCACCACCCCGCCGGTGATGGAGGTGAGCGACCAGGTCGCGGCGGTGTTGCTTACAAACACGTCGCTGGCGTTGCGCGAAATCGAATAAACCGTGAGCGCGCTGCCCACCGATATCGTTTGCGCCGGCACCACGATGCCGCTGCCATCCGCGGCGGTCTCGACCCGGACCTTTGTCGCCGGAATGAACGGCGTGGTCGCGCTGTTGCGCGGAGCCGCCGTGCCCGCGGTGAAGTCGGTTGAATTGTTGTCGGTGTCGGTCGAACCGCTGTTGCTCCGGGAGACGGAAATGGTCGCGTTGCTCGGCGTCGGCGCCGGTCCGGCGCCTTCAAAACCGTTCGCGGTCGATCCATAACCCGCGAAATCAACGATGCCCGCGCCCGCGCCGCTGGCGAACTGGCCGGAGAGCGCCGTCGTGCTGCTCACCAGCGCGACTTTGCCGGCGGTACCGCTGAGATTGATCGTGCCGGTTGCATCAGGCGTGGGCAAATTCTGCGTGCCGCCCGACCCCGCCGCTTCCTGGACGAGGTAATAGCCGCCCGCCGGGATCGTGCCGGAAAGGCCGGTCACCTGCCAGCTCGTCCCGGTCGCCGAGGCGTATTGGACCGACCAGCCGGCGATGCTGACCGACGAGCTGGAAATGTTGTGCAGCTCAATGAAATCGTTTTTCAAGGTCGATCCGCTGTTGCCGCCGCCGCCATAAACCTGGCTGACGACGATCGTGCTCGAAGCGGCCCAACCGGTTCCCGCGCCAACGGCGAGGAAACCGCCAAGATGCGCCAGCAGGCGCAGCACCGAAAAAAAAGAGCGAAAGGAGTTCATGGGAATGCAGGCAACAAGGCCGGATTTGGAGGCGGGGGCTGGGTCAACAAAGCATCCGGCGCCACTGCGCGCCGGATGCGCAAGGAATGCGCGGCGCGAGGCCGCAAGTTATCAAACGGCGCCGATCGCGGCGCGGCGGCGCCAAAGCGCGCAAGCCAGACAGCCCAGACCGGCGGCGAAGGCATAGGCCGAGGGCTCGGGAATGACGTCGGCCGTCACGATAAAGTTGTCGACCCGGTCCGTGCCAGCCGTCCCGACCGTGCCACCGTTGGCGGATACCGTGTCGACATCCTGCAGCCGGAAATAGACCGCCGACTGGTTGTCGAGCACGGGGAGGGAGGACAGGTCATAGCTGAAACCGAATTCCGGATGCGGCGTGCCCGAGC
>DATJYF010000138.1:0-5281 GCA_035499715.1 Opitutaceae bacterium
CGCTTATGGCGAAGGTTACGAGCGTTTCCTAGCCAAGGATTTTCGCGCCGCCGCCGCGGCCTTTGCCCGCGCCCGGGAGCGGGCCCCGGCCGACCCGATGGCCGCGAAATATTTTGACTGGGCGGCAACCTTGGCAGAGAAACCTCCACCTCCCGATTGGCAGGGCATCTATCAACTCGAGGCCAAATGAAAAATCTTCCGCGGCTCTGTGTCGGCGTCCTCGCCTTTTTCTGCCTGCCGTTGCTGCTCGCCTACGAATCCGGAGGGAAGGCGTACACCAAGAAACTCGAGACCGTGCTGCTCGATGAGCCCAAGCCGCTGGCGCATCCCGCGGCAAAGATCGGCTACGCCATCGAACTCAACGTCGAGCAGGTCAACGGCTCCTGGCTGCTGGTGTCCTCCGGCGCGAACCGCGGCTGGGTTTTTGCCGGCAACGTGGCCGAGAAAAAACCGATGGCGAATCCCAAGACGGATTTCCTGCCCTCCGCCGCCTCGGAGACCACGGCCAGCGTCGCGGCCCGCCCGCTCGACGAGGTGGCGCAAAATTACGGCGCGCAAAAAGGGCTGGGCGAGGCCAAGGCCGACGTTGAGTGGGTCGAGCAGCAGAGTGCGCAGGTGAACAGCGCGGCCGTGACCGAATTCCTGCAGGCGAAAAAACTGGGGGAATTTCAGCAATGAAAGGGCTGCGTCCGATCGGTTTTTTGATTGCGCTGCTCGCCACGGCCGGCGTTTGCCCGGCGCAGTTCAGCCTGAACGGCTTCGACCCGTTCAAGGCCGCCAAGGACGTCGGCAAGGTCATCAAAGGAACCGCCGGCATCGGCCTCAAGGAGGAGTGCTCGATCGGCGGGGCGGTGGCGATCGAGATCGTCGCCCGTTTCGGCGGCGTATGGAAAAACGTCGACGCCACCCGGCGCGTAAACCTCGTCGGCAAGTCGCTCGCCCGCTATTGCGACCGGCCGGAACTCGATTTCAAATTCGGCATCCTCAATTCGGAAACCATCAATGCCTTTTCTGCGCCCGGTGGCTACGTTTTCATCACCAAGGGGCTTTACGAACTCGTCGGCGGCAGCGACTACGAGCTGGCCGGCGTGCTCGGCCACGAAATCACCCACGTCACTCAGCGCCACGCATTGAAAATCATCGAACGGGGCGAACTGCTCTCCGGCGTGTCCGATCTCGCGGCGATGAAGAGCGGGGATTTCGCGAAATACAGCGCGGCGGTGGATTCGGTGACCAAGACGCTGTTCGAAAAAGGCTTCGACCCGAAGACCGAATACGAGGCGGACAAGGGCGGACGCGCGCTCGCGGCGCTGACCGGCTACGCGCCGGGCGGTCTCCGCGCGGCGCTGCTCGCTTTGCAGAATGAAGCCGCGGTGAACAAAAACCGCGCCATTTTTTCGACCCATCCGCCGCTGCAGAAACGCATCGACCGGCTGCCGGTGGAATAGGCCGGCGCCGGCTCAGCTCACCGTCACCCGCAGGGCGGAGTCGGCGACGGAAAAATCGATGAAGCGTGCGCGGCGGTTGGGCGGACGCGCCTCAAGCCTGGCGCGGATGCGCTGGCCGGCGTCGGCGTCGCGTGCGCACATCAGCATGTAGCCGCCACCGCCCGCGCCCAGGAGCTTGCCGGCGGCGAGATCCGGTCCGCAGGCGGCGATGATTTTTTCGATCTCGGGCGTCGTGGTGCCGGCGTCGAGCCGGCGGTTGAGCCGCCAGGAGCGCGCCACGGCGAGGGAGACCGCCTCCGGATCGTGCTGCTCGATGGCGTGGTAGAGCTGCCAGGCGTTGGCGCGGATGGACTCGAGCGTGCGCCGCGTTTCACAGCGGTTGAGAAACATGTCGCGTACGATTTCCTTGAGGATGCCCTTGGCCAGGCGGGTGACGCCGGTGTAATAGAGCAGATAGATCCGGTTCGCACAGGCTGGACCGAAAAGCTGGTCGGACAGGTAGCGAACTGCCGGAACCTGCGCCAGGCCGGGCTGCGTCTCGATCAGCTTCACGCTCCGGAAAAGTGCGCCCGCCTGATCCTGCCAGCCGCCGCCGGTGGTCAGGAGCTGTTCCACACCGAGCACGCGGTTGTAGAGGTCGACTTCCGCCCAGCCGAGGCCGCAGGCGCGGTTGAGCGACGCCAGCAGCGTGGCGCCGAGAATGGAGGACGTGCCCAGGCCGGAGCCCTTGGGCACTGCGCTGAGCAGTGAGATTTCCAAGCCGCCGCCGAAGGCGGCCAGCTGGGCGCGCAAGCTGGCCCGCGGCCGGCCGGCAAAAAAATCGGGATGGAAGCCGGCCAGCGCCAACGCGGCCTTCGGCAGGCTGAAGTTCGAGCGCGGATCGCGATAGGTCGCGAGCGCGGCGTAGCTCGTGATCGTTTCCGATGAACCGAGGTCAATCGAACGGAGGCGGAACAGCGGTTCGCGCAGCGGGCGGATGAAAACCTGGATCGGCGGCTGGCCGTTGAGCAGCACGGCGACGTTGAGCACCGTGCCGCCATGGTCGAGGCAGAAGGGCGGTGTGTCGGTCCAGCCGCCGGCCAGATCGAGGCGTACCGGGCTGCGTCCCCAGACGATCTGGTCTTCCTTGAGCGAAAGGTGCGGTCGTGCGCGCGCCAGCTGGTTGGACGAAACCATCGCGGCTTGCAGCCGGCCGAAGGCGGCCTGCTGGTACCGCTGGCTGTCCCGCGCCGGGCCGCCCAGCTCCGCCAGCAGCATGAGCAGGCGGCTTTGGTCCTCCGGCGCGGCCGGCACGGACAACAGCGCCGGCCGGCGCCGCCACAGCCACCGGCGCAGGCCGGGTGCCTCGGTCCGGGCAAAAGCGGCGAGTGCCTTCAGATCCTGGGTCAAAACCCGTGTATCCATATTTTCGATATAGGCGGTGAAATCGGCCTGGAGGGCCGCCGCCAGGTTGGTCCGGCGTTCGGCAAAATGGCGGCCGAAATTCATCCGCCCGGGAATCTCGCCGGCGGCGAGCCGGCGCCAGTGTGGGAAGCGCCGGCTCACGGCCGGGTCCGGCCGGTCGGTGAAAAACCAGTTGAGAAGCTCCTGGGTCAGTTCCGGCGCCGCCAGGACCGGATAGAGCGGCAGATGGAAAACATCGGCATCCGGAGCGGGCTGCGCCCGGGCCATCAGCCACTGACGCGCGTCCTGGCCGCAGATCAGGCCGCCCACGCCCGGCCGGCCGCGCAAAAGGTCGTCAAGGTGATAGGGCCGGAAAACATACCGGCTCGATCCGACCGGCGCGACGTCGAGACAAACTCCGGCCGGCAATGAGTGGATCCGCGCGCCGGCCGGCAGGCCCGTCAGCAGATTGTGTCCGGCCAGACGCAGGCGCGCGGAGGGGGCGGAGTTGTCCACCCAGCAGCTGGTCCGCGGACCGGCCTCGAACCGGGCGGCGTCGGCGGCGATGAAAAAAGCCCGCGCCGGGGCGAGGTTTTTTTGCGCTTTTTCCAGCGATTCAAAAAGCTGGCGGTTCGAGCCGAGATGATGGAAGCGCGCGTCGTCGAGCGGGACCACGCTGGCGGACAGCCCGGGGAAGCCCAGGCGGCGCAGCGAAGGAGGAGGCTTGGCCTCGGTGCCGAGCGCCGAGCCGATTTCAGTATAGAGATCCAGCGCGGAAGGCTCGCCCGCGCGGAAGCGACGGCGGCGCTCGTCCCAACCGCAACGACGGAAAAGGAACTGTACCGCCGCGGAGCTCAGCAGCCACATCCCGGTGTCCACGTAGAAATCGTAATGCAGGAGATGGCGGTGAATTTCGGCCGGCGCCGGCTTTTGCAGGAAAAACGCGATCGGCCGTTCCGGCGTCGGGCTCGTCGGATGGTTTTTGCGCACAAAAAAGACGCCGAAATGCTGGGCGACTTCCGGCGCGACCCGCATGCCGATGCCGGTGATGTCGCTGCGCACCGCCGGGATTTGCAGCGGATTGAACTCCAGCCAGACGTCGCCGGAGGTGATCATCGCCGCGGCGTGCGGCCCGGCTTCCTCGAGCGTCCGGGCATAGGCGGAAATCTGGAAGTCGGCCAGCATCTGGTCAAAACGCCGGGGGGCCGGGCCGTCGAGGGTCGGCAGGGGCAGAAAGGCCTTGCCCAGCGCGGCGTAGGCCGGCAGCCGGCGGCTTTCGCCGCCGGAGTGGAGGACGAGTTTGGAGGAGGCGCCGAGCCAGGCGGCCAGGTCGGCCCGGCGGCCGGACGGCGCGGAAGCCAGCCAGGCCTGATGCAGCACATGGACTGTTCCTCCGCCCGAGCCGAGTTTGCGGCCGGCGGGGTCGGCGCCGATGAACACGGGCGCCTCCGGCCAGGCCGCCAGCCGCCGCCGCCAGGCGGAACGGTGCGGCGGGGCGTTGAGATGATCGGCCAGCCGGGGCGGAACGGTCAGGAGCGTTTCAATCATGGAAGGGCGGGGGCGGGTCGGAAATTTTGTTCCTCGTATAAAAATATTGGATACAAAAGGCGGCGCTGGAAATCCTTGCCTCGGCCGAAAAAACGCTGCGCCAAGGACGGCGAAATTCCAAGCGGTTTCCGGCGGATTTTCTGACCCAAGCTCTTCAGGATGAAGGCCCGGCCGGGGGTGGGCAAAAAACTTTCAAAAAGGACTTGAATCCCATTTCGGAGTCCGCATGTTTTTCGTTCCCTTCTTTCAACACTCTGCGCCGAAAGCGTGGGCGGAGCGAAAGAAGCCCGCGAAAGCGATCGTTCCTTCGCCTTATTTTTTCTGAAAAAATATTCGGGAAAAGTATTGACGGAGCCAACGGGAGTCGATGTCGTGGAACTCTTTCCCTCTTGGGGAAGCGCTCTTTGAAATTTACTTTGTGCGATTGATTGGGACCCCCAATCAACATTCAAGTACGCGAATCCGGCATTTCGCCGGATTCAATCAGTAGTTCAAACGAATCACTAGGTTTTGAACTCTCTTTTCGGAGAGTTTGATCCTGGCTCAGAATGAACGCTGGCGGCGTGGTTAAGACATGCAAGTCGAACGGGACTTTGGATGTAGCAATACATTCGAAGTTCAGTGGCGAACGGGTGCGTAACACGTGAACAATCTACCTCCAAGTGGGGAATAGCTCGCCGAAAGGCGAATTAATACCCCATGTGGTTGAAATCCGCATGGATTTCACACCAAAGCCGGGGACCGCAAGGCCTGGCGCTAGGAGAGGAGTTCGCGGCCTATCAGCTAGTTGGCGAGGTAACGGCTCACCAAGGCTAAGACGGGTAGCTGGTCTGAGAGGATGATCAGCCACACTGGAACTGAGACACGGTCCAGACACCTACGGGTGGCAGCAGTTTCGAATC
>DATJYF010000139.1:0-11087 GCA_035499715.1 Opitutaceae bacterium
GCCTTTCACCAGGCGCTGAAATTCCGGGCTGTCGCCGGCCAGCCATCCGGCCAGCACCGGCCCCCATTGCTGTTCGATGACGGCGCGGCGGACCTGCCAGGCCGTCTGGGCCGAGCGGTTGGCGGCATCGTCGCCCTGCCAGGCCGCCCCGGCCGCCTCGAGGTCCTTGATCGAGACGCCCTGCCCGCCGGCCTGCAATTTTTTCAACCGTTCATATTCGGCGGCGCTGACGGACAACTCCGCCGCCGCCCTGGCCGCCTGCGCCTGCGCGTCGGCCAGTGTGGCGGCGCTGTCCAGCAGCGTTTGCAAATCGACGATCTCCGCCAGCGCATGCTGGCGCGCGCGCTGCGTTGCCGCCGGCAGGACGGCCGTCTCCAGGCCGACGCGCTTGATTTCGTCCGCCGGCAATTTCACGACCGTTTCGCCGTTCACTTCCTCCACCCGCTGCGGCGCGGACGACGAGGCGCCCGTGTCCTCGTCCCCGGAGGAGTCGCTCCGGGCGCACGTTGCTGAAACGAAAACGGCGGCGCTAAGGACAAGACAGGCGAACGGGAGGCGGGACTTCGGCGGGGAATGGGTCGTCGTTTTCATGGCAAAATCAATTTGCGGACGCGGCCGGCTGTGCCGGACCGGTGCCGTCGAGCGGACGCTGCACCGCGTCCTGCAGCGCGGCAAAAGCGGCCTGGGCCTGGGCGAGGCTGTTCAGGTGATCGAGCACGGCCTCGTCGTACTGCCCGCTCGACTGCAGGAATTCGAGCCGGCCGATCTCGCCGGCGGAAAAACGCGCCTGGGCGGCCGCAAACCGGGCTTGTTGCTGCCGCTCCAGTTCGTCGGCCGTCCGCAGGCTTTCTTCCGCCGATTGCAGACCGGCGCGGGCATTTTCCAGCGCGCCGAGCACGCTCGTTTGCAAGGCGTCAAATTTTGCGCGGACCGCCGTGCGGTTGGCCTCCGCCTGCGCGATGGCGCCGCGGTTGCGGTTGAAAACCGGCAGGGTGAAGCCGACGCCGAGAGACCAGCGCTTCGCGCCCTGGTCCCAGGTGTAGCCCGGCCCGAGGTGAAAATCCGGATATTGCCGCGCGATTTCCAGCCGCAGATTGGCCTCGGCCGCCTCATATTCGGCGAGCGCGGCAAGAATGTCCGGCCGGGTTTGCAGCGCCATTTTCTGCAACTCATCCGCCGGCGGCAGGCCCGCCGGCGACGGTTCGCCGGCGAGACAGCCAAAATCGAGCGGCGTCTCCGCGAGCGCGCTGCCCGGCAAGCCCAGCGCCTGGGCGACGGCAACCCGCGCAAGCCGTCGCTGGCGGCGCGCGTCCTCGGCGGCGAGGCGCGCTTGTTCCAATGTCGTGTGCGCCCGGGCCAGCTCGACGGCCGCAATTTCGCCGGCGGTCAGCTGTTTTTCGAGCAGGGCGAAGGACGCCGATTCATCGGCCAGACGGCGGTCGGTCCATTTCTCCGTCTGCTGCGCCGCCCAAAGCGAAACCAGCGCCGCGCGCAGGCGGCTGCGCACCGACCAGGCGGTCGACGCCAGTTGATAGTCCGCGGATTTTTCTCCGGCCGCGGCGGCGGCGAGGCGGCCGGCCCGCTTGCCGGGCGTTTCCAGCGGCCAGTCGAGCGCGAAGCCCAGCGTCCACGGGCTCAGGCCCCCGGGATTGCCGGTATATTCCGGGGTGAAACTGAAATCGGGATTGGGCCGTTCGCCGGCGGCCTTTTTGTCCGCCTGCGCCGCGGCGACCTGCGCCCGCGCCACCGCCATGTCGGGATGAAAATACCACGCCGCCAGCGTCAGCGCGCCGAGATCCCATTGCGGCAGCGGCCAGGAGGCCGGCTCGTGGCCGAGATTTTGCGTCATGAACCGCTTGAGGCCGGCGTCGCGCAACGAGCGGGCCGCCAGCGCTGTCGCCGCATTTTCGGCCGAAAGCGGCCGGGGCTGATAGCGGACGCATCCGTCGAGCAGGACGGCCGCCGCGACGAGCAGCAGCACGGCGGAGCGGGAGCCTGAAAAAAGACGCGGCGGGATCATGCGGGTTTGCTTATTTGAAAACGCACGGCTTCACGCGGCAAGAAGGGGAAGATGGACCCGGAATTCCGTCCAGTCCCCGGCGGAACGGCCGAGCAAAATGCGGCCGCCGTGGGCGGACACGATCTCGCGGCACAGGCTCAAGCCGAGGCCGCTGCCGCCGGCGTCGCGGTTGCGGTCGGCGCCGACGCGGAAAAAGCGCTCGAAAAGCGCGCCTTGCCGTTCGGCGGGAATAACCGGGCCGGTGTTGCCGATGGTGAGGACGGCTTCGCGGCCGGCGGCCTGCAGGGCCAGCTCCAGCCGGCCGTCGGCGCGGTTGAACTTCACCGCGTTGTCCACGAGATTCAGGGCGACGCGGCGCAACAGGGTGGCGTCGCCGCTGACGCGCAGGCCGGCCGCGATGTCCGCCTGGATCTTGATGCGGCGCGGCGCGGCGAGCAGTTCCGCGTCCTCGCGCGTCTCCTGCAGGAGCGCGCTGAGATCGACCGGCGCGAACTGCAGCGGATTTTTTCCGACATCGAAGCGCGCGAGCAGCAGCAGGTTGTCGGCGATCTTCTGAAGATTGGCGGTTTCCTCGAGCAGGCCGAGAAGGAGGCGTTCCTGCTCAGCGTCGGCGCGGGCGGTGCGCAGCGCCTCCTCGATCTGGCCGCGCATGATCGTCAGCGGCGTGCGCAATTCATGGGCGGCGTCGGCGGTGAAGCGCGTCGCCTGCTCAAAGCTGCGCTGCAAGCGGTCGAACATGCCGTTGAGAACGACGACGTGCCGGCCGATTTCATCGAGCGTGGCCGGGGCGGGCAGGCGTTCGCCGAGCCGGTCGGCCGTGATCGAGGCGGCCGCCCGGGTGATTTCCCGGACCGGCCGCAAGGTCCGGCCGGCGATCCACCAGCTGCCGCCGGCGACGACGAGCAGCACAAACGGAAGGGCGACGAGCGCCGCCTCCAGCAGATCCTGCACGCTCTCCTCCGCCGGCTCGAGCGAGGCGGCGAGTAGCAGCGTCGTCTCTCCGCGCGGAAACGCGCCGACCCGCAAATGCTCGTCCCCGATCGTCGCATTCAGAAAGGTCTTTCGCGGGGGCCAGCGGCCGGGCGGCCAGTGCGCGAACGCCCGCGCGAGCGAGGCCGGCTGCGCCTGGATGAGCGCGCCGTCGGCCGTACGCATGAGCGCGAAGCCGTGCAGCACGGCCTGCCGCGCGATGCGCGGCCGGCGCGGGGCCGGCGCCATGAGCGCGGCGAGCGGCTTGGTGTCGAGCACGCCGCCGCCGCCTGCGTCCACCAGCGCGGCGTTTGCGGACAGGCGCACGTCGATCATCTCGACCTGTTCGTGGTAGAGATTGAACACCACCACCGCGGTGAAAGTCGCGAGCGCGAGCGCGGTCGCCAGCGCCGACCAGGCTGCAATCCGCCAGCGCAACGGCCACGTTCTCATGCGCCCGCCTTCAGGCTGTAGCCGACGCCGCGCACCGTCTGGATGAGCTTCACGTCATGACCGTCGTCGATTTTGCGCCGGAGCCGCTGGATGCAAACGTCCACGATGTTCGTGCCCGGGTCGAAATGATAATCCCAAACCTGCTCGTAGATCTGGGTGCGCGTGAGGACGCGGCCGGGCGAGCGCAGCAAAAACTCGAGCAGGGCGTATTCGCGCGTGGTGAGCTCGATCTTCTGTCCGGCCCGCCAGACTTCGCGCGTGATGAGATTGAGCATGAGGTCCTCGCATTGCCGCACGCTCAGGCCCTCGCCGGAAAGGCGCCGGCCGATGGCGCGCAGCCGCGCGATCAGCTCCTCGATCGAAAACGGCTTGGTCAGGTAATCGTCAGCCCCGAGGTTGAGGCCGTCCACCCGCTCCGCCACCCCGTCGCGGGCGGTCAGAAACAGGACCGGGACGGTGTTGCGCTGCTCGCGCAGCTGCCGCAGGACACTCAGCCCGTCGCGGCCGGGCAGCATGATGTCGAGGACGACGGCATCGAAGTGTTCGCCCAGGGCCAGGCGCAGAGCCTCGTCGCCGTGCGCGCAGGTGAGGACATTGAAGCCGGCCTCGGCGAGCCCCTTGCGCACAAAGGATGCGATCTTCTTTTCGTCCTCAACCACGAGAATGCGCATGGGCGATGTGAATAAATCCATCCGCCTGACGGAGACGAGGCGAAAGGACACGGCGTGCAGCTAGTCCCTGTCCACGTCCAGCACCTGGCCGTTGCCGGCGTCGATTTCGACCTCGGTGACGGTTTTGTCGGCCGCGGCGATTTCAAATGAATACATCAGGGTGTGATGCTCGGCTTCGAGTTCGGCCTTGATCACGCTGCCGGGCACCCTGGCTTCGGCGGCCTTGAGCGCATCGTCGAACGAAATCCTGGCCAGCGTCACCAGTTCGGCGCGCTTGTGCCTGCCCTGGACCTGAATGGAACCGGCGGCTTTCGAATCATGGTCGGAGTCTTCATCTTTCGCCGCGGCGGAGGCCGCTACGAGACCGAGCAAGGCCGTGAAGGCCACAGCGAGAAAAACAGGGGGAAGTTTCATGGTTTGATTTTTGAGGGTTGACGGTTTCTGCCGCGATTCCTCGGCAAAACCGGCCTCATCTTAATCCGGCGACATGACGGCGACGCGCGGTCGATCATGACAAATTTGTCATCCGCCGCGGCGGCCTTTCCCGGTTCGCAAATCCGCTCGCCTCGCCCACCCTTCGCGCAACAATGGCGGGTTTCATGCTCGAAACCGCCGTCGTCCGCGAAGCTCCCTGGCGTGCCGGCCTGCGTGCCGCGCGCGCCCATCTTGCGCCCGGATTCGCCCTCCAGCTCTGCGCGCTGGCGCTCGTCCTCGCCTATTACCGGCACGCGCCGACCCATGCGGCGCTCGATGCATTGGCGGACTTTCGCGCGCGCACCGGCTGGATCTACGGCGTCGTTGCGACCGGCCTGTTTGGCGGCGTGCTGCCGTTCGCCTATTTGAAACTTCATCCGGCCACGCGCCGGCGCTACGATGGGAGGCAGGGCGCGTTCCTTCTGGCGTTCTGGTCCTACAAGGGCTTCGAGGTCGACCTGTGGTACCGGCTGATGAACGCCGCCGTCGGCCCCGGCCATGATGCGGCCACCATCGCGACGAAAACGTTCCTCGACCAGTTTGTCTACTGCCCGCTTTTCGCCGTGCCCGTGTCCACGCTGGTGTATGCGTGGTGTGAGGCGCGCTTCGACAGCGCGGAGGTGCGGGCCGACATCGGCGCGGGCGGCTGGTATGCGCGCCGCGTGCTGCCCATGCTCATCGGCAACCTCGGCGTCTGGGTGCCGGCGGTCTGCATCATTTATGCCCTGCCGCTGCCGCTGCAGCTGCCGCTCTTCAACCTCGTGCTTTGCTTCTTCACCCTCGTGCTGGCGCACATGGCCAAACGCGAGGAGCCGCCGGCACGATGATCCGCCGAACGCGGCGGCAGCCAACCGGTAATCGGCCCCGCCGTCGCGCCCGACTTACTGGGAGGCGAGCTTCAAGGCGCAGGACGCGGCGTGATGGGCCGCGCCCACCTGCAGATCGAGCTGCAAGGCAGCGCCCCGAACGGGCCGGTTCTGCGCGATGGCCTTCAACTGCCCGAGTTCGTCCATCCAGCCGGCGCCTTTGAGCGTGAGTTGGAAGTTGAGCCGGCCGCCGGTGACGTTGCCGTTGCCGTAAGGCGAAATGTTTTTGATCAGCAAAATGCCCTCGGGTGAAGCCGCAATGCCGCTGGCGTCGGGCTTTAGCGTCAGGGATTTTGCGCCGATCTGCACGACAAAGGCGTTGTGCGAGACGGGAAACGGATCGGGCACCGTGACCTCGCCGTCGAGGTCGATTTCGGCCGCGGCGCCGCCGCCGGCCGGCATGAATTCGGCGGTTTGCAGGCGGAGCGTCTGCCATGACTGCGGCAGGCCGAAGAACGCCACCGCCGGGTCGCGGCTCGCGCCCGCCTGGCCCGCGGGATAAACGGTGAGGCGCGCGAACATGCCGTTGTCCATGTGTTCGGCGACGTGGCAGTGGAAAATCCATTGGCCGGGATTGTCCGCCACCATGTCGGCGATTTTCATGCTGCCGGGCAGCAGCTCGACCACGTCGGTGCGGCGGCGGCCGTCTTCCACCACGCGCAGGCCGTGCCAGTGCGCGGTGTGAAAATCGTTTTCCGAGCCGAGGCCGAACAGATACCAGCGGACGCGCTCACCTTCGTTCATTTCCAGGCCGGGCAGGTTGCCGTAGACCAGGCCGTTGATGGTGTAGCGCTGGCTTTCCTCGACCACCTGCTGGGTTTCCGCCCAGGTACGCTGCACCGGGCCCGCCGGCGCGGCGCTGGCCGGACGCTCGTCCGGCTCCTCGTCGGCCTGGCCGGACAGATTGCTCTCGTCGAAAATCTTGAAAAGCGCGGCCATTTCGCGGTCGACATCGCGCGGCGTGCCGTCGGGCCGGGCCCGGGCCGGGTCGGTGACGATGATGAAGCCGACAAGACCGAGATTGGCCTCCCCGTCCCCGGTGACGTGGCTGTGGTAAAGCCATGCCTTCGAGCTCGGCTCGTCCGGGCCCGGACCGGAAGCTTCGTCGAGATACCAGACGTAGGTGAATTTCGCGCCCGGCGCGACGGCGGCTCCGCGGCCCGGAGCGGGTTTGTAATAGGAGCCCTCGCTGTCCTTGTCGTATTTCACGCCGTGCGGATGCATGGAAAGCGGGAGCCAGGCGCGGTTGAGAAACGTGACCTCGAGGTACTGGCCGGTCGTGCCGCGCAGCACCGGGCCGAGGATTCCCAGGCGTTTTTCCGGCAGCACGCGCGCGGAGAAATTCGCGTCGGCATATTGCACGTAGCGGATTTTCCAGGAACCGCGGTCAAGGAGCAGCGACGGGGAGAAGGCCTTTCCACACACCGTGTCCTGGCCCTCCGGGGCAAAGTCCCACAGCACGGGCTCGGCCGCGATGTAATAATGGCGGGTTTTCGCCGGATCGGGAACATGGCCGAAATACTTGCCCCCCACATCGCCCATTTCCGGCGTAACCGTCGCCGGCGACGCGGGCACCGCCGGCGGCGGGCCGGCGACGGCGGAGGCCGGCTGGGCGCGCACACCGCCGGGACCGAAGATGGCGACCAGCACGGCAAGGAACGCCCATGCGGACAGCCGGGCAAAATGGACGGACGGACGGTACATTTTTGGAGCAGTAGGTTCACCCGGTTGGTTCGAGGCAACGAGCGAATTGTGACGTTCTGGTTGCCGGCCGCCGGCGGCGCCGTTCGGCCGGACCGACGAGCGCCACAAAAGGCAGCAGCCCGCCCCGGTGTTGGCCGGCGGGCGGACTCGAATTTCTGCCGGTCGCTTTTCCCGTTCAGGCCGTCCGGCGGCGGAACCGGCAGAAGCCGGCGAGCAGCGCGGCGGCTCCGCCGAAAAGCGCGACCGCGTCCGAAGGTTCAGGAATGATCGCCGTGGCGGTGACACCGGCAGGCGACGTGCTGCCGTAGGTCTGGACGTCGGCGAGCGCGTTGGCCGCGGCGATGTCGAGCGTCACCAGCGAGACGCCGTCCGGCGCATTGGTGGCGATCTGCGGATAGCCGGGTTCGCTGTCGAGAATGGCGGCGGCAAATTCGTCCGGGATGGCGCCCGGGCTGTTTTGCGAGATGGCGACGTCGAAGTGAATGCCGGTCGTGCCCGGAGTGAAGCCTTGGGAGAATTCATTGAACGGGCTGGACGGGCTGTCGCTGAGCGAAACGGCGCTGCTGAGATCGCCGGTGCCGTCGCTCCAGGGCATGGGGCTGCCGAGGGGACTGCCGCCGTCGAACACAAAATGGCTGAGCGTAACGCTGTTGGGCAGGCTGCCCGACCCCTCGTTCAATTGGAAGTCGAGGTAAAACGGAGCGTTCGGCGCGCTGGTCAGGGCGCCGGTATCGAAATCGATGTGGAAATCGAAGATGCCGGCCCTGAGCGCGGGCGCACAGAGCAGGGCGGAGACCAAGACGAGACGGGTGAGGCTGGGCGGGAGGTGCATGTTCATGATTTTCGTTTAAGAGATTTTGGGGGCCGGTCGCGCCGGACGTGTGCCCTCCGGCGCGGCCGTTTGCAGCGATTGCGTTCGATCAAGGAAAGGATGTGCCGGTGACCGTGCGGGCGCTGTAGGTGATGCCGCCGCTGGCCGGGATGTGGAATTGAAGCGTGACGGTCACGGACCCGCCCGGCGCCAGGCTGCCGCTGGTCGCGGTGACATAGGGACTGCCGGCCGGGGCGTTGTTCGCGGTCGCACCGGCCGCATTCGTCAGCGCGGTGTTGGCCGAGAGGTTGTCGAGCACGAGCTGGATCGGGCCGGCGATGGCGGAGTTGCCTTGATTGGTGAGGGTGACCGGCTGGGTGATCGTGCTGGTGCGGCGGTTCACGGTGAAGCCGCCGCGGGCGATGTCGAGCAGCGTGAAGTCATCGAAGAAGTTGCTGGCCGAGGCGTCGCGCTGGTTGAGCGCGGGCACGCCGAAGCGCTCTTCGATCGTGGTCAGGATCGACGAGGTGTCATGCTCCTCGTGATCGACGTAGCCTTTTTTCGCGAAGGGCGAGATGACGATGCAGGGCACGCGTTCGCCCGGGCCCCAGATGTCGCGCGGCGGCGGGGTCACGTGGTCCCAGCGGCCGCCGTGCTCGTCGTAGGTGATGATGATCGCGGTGTGCGCCCACAGCGCCGGATTCGCCTGCACCGCCTGGACGATCGAAGCGACGTGGGCCTGGCCGGTCTGGAGCGCGGCGTAACCGGGATGCTCGTTGTTCACACCGACCGGCTTGATGAAGACGACCGAGGGCAGTGTGTTGTTGGCCACGTCGGCAAAGAAGTTGGTTTCGTCCTGGATGTGCGCGGCGGAATTCTGCGCGCGGGTCACGCCGGACTGGCCGAAGGTCAGGCCGCCGGTGCCCGTGCCGGCAAAGCCGCCGACCATCGAAGCCGGCACCGTGTGGGCGGTGTCGAACGGCGCGTAGTTGTCATAGTAGGCGAAAGCCTGGTGATGATACTGGAATTGATAGAGCGCATTCTGACTCGCGTAGCTCGGGCTGGTGGTGGGGCTGGGATTCGATCCGCTGTAGGCGAGGATTTGATTCCAGCCGCCCGAATACCATTTCCAACTGATGTTGTTCGCGCTGAGCACGTCGCCGATGGTCGGAATGTAGGGCCGGGTGTCGCCGCCGGCGTTGGTCGGATTGCTGTCGTTTTGCGAGGGCAGCAGCGAGACGAGGGTCGGATGGACACCGTCGCCCGGGATGCCGTTTTCCCCGTTGCCGCCGAGATTGACGGAGCGCGTCGTGTTGACGACGTAATGCTTGTCGAACGTCGCGCCGGGCGCGCCGGCGTAGGCCTGCGTGTTGGCGGCGGCGATGGTGACCGGGGTCGAGACGCCGTTGAGCGTGACGGTGATCTGGTCGCCGGCGACCGGGGTGATGCTGCCGTCGCGGACGAAGCGTCCGCTGGCGGAGCCGCTGGTGTTCATGATGAACACGCCATTCGGGTCGAGGTAGGCGATGTTGCCGTTGTTGGAGACCGGCATGTTGTTGTAAACCGGAGCCTGCGCCGCGATGAGGAACTGGTGATTGAGGAACGAACCGCCGAATGCCGAATGGAAAAAGTCGTCGCAAATCGTGTATTGCTGCGCGAGCAGGCCTTCGGGCAGGTTGGTGGCGTCGTAGTGGCTCATGACCAGGCCGGGGTTGTCGCTCCACGTGACAAAGCCGCTGTTGTTGCCGGCCTCGGAGTCGCCGTGCACCGGATCAGTGATCGTGCCGAAGATCTGGAACTGCTCCTGCCAGTAGCGATGGTAGATGTCGCCGGTCATCATCGTGGGATCAATGTAGGAGCTGAGGCTGTAGGGCAGCAGCGTGTTGGTGCCGGCCGGCACGCGCGCGTCGGCCACGCCGCTGGCGCTGTCGGTCGTGAGCGGCGGCGGCGGATTCGTCGTCAGGCTGGCAAAGGCGGGATTGTTGTAGGAACTGGCGCCTTCGGAGGACAGGGGATTGCCGGTGAGCCGGTCGATCTGGGTCAATGAAGCGGCGCTGGCGTTGGCGAGGCCGTTCACACCGGGGAAGCTGCCGTAAAGGCCGTCGAACGGCCAGTTCTCCTGATAAATGACGATGATGTGATTGATGCTGTTCACGGCCGCTTCCGCGTCGAAGGTCTCCTGTTGGAAGTCCGGCACGTCGGAGGGATCGACCGCGAAGGCGAAGATATAGTTCGGATAGCCCGAACCGGCCGCGCCGCCGGGCTGGACAAAGTCGTTGTCGTTCGTCGCGAGCAGCAGGTGGCGGCCGTCGGGCAGGTCCGGGCCCCAGCAATAACCTTCGATCTTGTCGGGCAGGCCGTCGGTGCCGTTGATGGTCGAGAACGGACTGGGGCTGGCGGTATTCAGAATGTGGCCGATATCGGCGAAGAGCGTTTTCTGCAGGGGCACGACTCCGGCGGGCGTGCCGGTCGTGGGCAGGCCGTTGCCGGCGGTCGTGCCGGCGTAGGCGGTGGTCGTCAGGTCGGTCGGCGGGGTCGCCTGGTTCAGATCGAATTCGTAAAGCTTCTTGATGCCGGTGGGGCCGGCCACGCCGTCGCGTTCGTCGACCAGGAATTTGTGGCTGTTGATCGCGAGCAGTTCGCTGATCGGCGTGGATTTGGAATCGAGCTGATAAAGATACTGCTTCGGCGCGGCGGCCGGGTTGGTCAGGTCATAGACCAGGATGCGGACATTGGAGCCGTTCGTTCCGCCGTCCTGGGTCAGCGGGCCCTGCATCATGCCGACCAGTGTTTTGCCGTCGGGCGTGATGGCCAGGCCTTCCATGCCCTTGTTGGTCGTGCGGCCGGTGGTGTTGTTGGCCGCTTCGTAAGCCGCGGTCGGTCCGGGATTCGCGATCTGGAAACCCGCGGGAAGCGGGAGTGAACCGATCTCCTGGCCGAGGCGGTTGAAGTGGAGAATGTACGGGCCGTACTCGTCGGAAATCCATACCGTGCCGTCGGGTGCGACGCGGATGGCCTCGCTGTCCAGGCGGTGGTTTTCGATTGCAGGATTCGTGCTGAAAGCCGTGCTGATGCCGAGGTATTGGACGCCCTGGGAGTTTTTCAGCAGGGTCGTGCCG
>DATJYF010000140.1:0-9255 GCA_035499715.1 Opitutaceae bacterium
GGCCAAACGTTATCCCGCCGGCGCCGTGCCCTACATCGCCTCCGCCCTCAAGCGGTCCGAGTTCATCAACCACCACGGCCGCTGGCCGCTGGGCGAATGGATGACCAAAAGCATCGGCGAGGAATGGGGCAATTATCCTTATTATTATGGCCACGTGCTCGAGCGCGCCCGCTCGAAGTGGACGCACGACCCGGCGGACCGGGCGCTGGAGGAAAAATTCTATCATCCCGACATGGAGTTTTTCCATCGCATTGTCGCCGAAAAAGACGAGGTCGTGGCCCAGGTCCGGGCGGCGCAGAACGACCTGCGCCAGGCCGCCCGCTACGCCACGGCCGAGCAGCTCGCCCCGCTGCAGGAGGACTTCCGCTTCCTCCTCGACGCCGCCCTGCTTCAGCGGGAATGGATCCGGGCTTATTTTGCCCAGCGCATGGACATCGACAAGCCGTCGGAGGAATCCCGCATGATCATGGAGGATGCCCTGGCCAGGCTTGAGCAAT
Organism: Opitutaceae bacterium; assembly: GCA_035499715.1. GTDB lineage: Bacteria > Verrucomicrobiota > Verrucomicrobiia > Opitutales > Opitutaceae > DASRHD01. Next base: position 498 of record DATJYF010000140.1, read on the forward strand.
ATGAACACACGCCCGGCGTGACCTACGGCCTCAATCCCGAGACCGGCCGCCGCTACAACATCGACGCCTTCGAGCTGGAGATGCGCTGGCGGGTGGCCAACCGCGCCCGCGCCCAAGCCGAGGATGCGCGCATTCTCGAAGAGGTGCACCAGCGCACCGACGCGGCCGGCCACGGCGACGCCGTCCCGTTCACTTTTCACTCATAACGTAAACGCCGTCCCAATCCGCGCGAGGCGGCGTTGCCTTCATCTGCGCAACGATCTGCTGGTAAACCAGCGAGGGATTGCTCTTCACGCCCGGCGTCCTGCCCGGCTGGTTCGGCTCGAGGCCGGCGCTCTCCCTGAACTTTGCCAGCGCGCCGTCCCAATCGCGGGCATGGTATTTCTCCAAACCTTCGGAAAAAAGGCCGAGACATTCGAGCATCGGCGAAGCGGCGTCCTCCCTCAGGGCGGCGATTTCAAAAACCGGCACGGGCTGGGAGCGGCCCATCACGACGATCTTGCCGAGCGGACGGAAAATCACGCGGTCGCCGCCGTGCCGCTCGCAGGCGAGCTTTGTCGCCTCGGTGCACATCGAATAAACCCCCCAGCTCTTCGCCCCGCTCTCCATCCGCGCGGCGAGGTTCACGTTGTCGCCCATCATGGTGTAATTGAAGCGCGTGTGGCTGCCCATGTTGCCGACGACGCAAAGCCCGCTGTTCAGGCCGATCCGGGTCTGCAGTTTGTGGACGATGTCCGGCCATTTTTCGCCCTCGCCTTTCCACTTTTCGCGTAATTCGCCGACGCGCCGGTGCACGCGCAGCGCCGCCACGCACGCGCGGTAGGCATGGTCGGGCAGCGCGAGCGGCGCGCCATAGATCGCCACGACCGCGTCGCCGATGTATTTGTCGAGCGTGCCACCCTCGGCCTGCACGATGTCGGTGCAGGCGGTGAGGTATTCGTTCATCAACTCGACCAGGTGCGACGGGTCGAGCTTTTCAGAAAAGGTCGAGAAGGACTGGATGTCGCTGAAATAGGCCGTGATGTTTTCCTCCACGCCGCCAAGCTTCGGCTCCTCACCCGACTCGACCATCCGGTGGACCAGCGCCGGCGAGACATAGGTGCCGAACAGGCCCTTGATCCGGCCTTTTTGCTTTTCCTCATGGGCCAGCTGCCAGCCGACCGCGACGAAGCTGGTCGTGAAAGCCGCGCCGAGCGGCGCCGCCATCGGCAGCACGATGTCGTAATGCGCGAACAGCCAGAACCCGGCCACGACAAAGGCGGCCAGCACGACGAGGGCAAAAATCTTGTAGCGCACGCCGCGCGCCCCGCCGGCCACGGCCAGCAGCACGACGGCAAAGGTCAGCCCGAGCGTTTCCACCGCGTTCACCCACGGCGGCGGCCGGCGCAGGAACCGCCCCGAAAGAATCGTTTTCAGCAGGTTGCCGTGCAGGCCGACCTTGGGCACGGGCGAATCATCGAACGGCGTGGGCGCGAAATCCTGCAGCAGCTGGTCGGTCGGGCCGATCAGCACGATCGCGCCGTCGAACTGACGGAAAAAGTCCTCTGCGGCGGCGCGCACGCCGGCCTTCGGTGAGTCGAGGTCGTCACGATAGAGCAGGACATCGGCCAGGCTGTCGCGCGGATTGAGCGCATCATTTTTCCAGTGCGAAAACCAGTTGATTTCGACCAGCTGCCGGGCCGTGAGCGGAATGGCGCGCACGACCGTGCCGGCGGAATTCACCAGCTCGATGCGGCCGTCGGAAATCTTCACCGCATCCGGCTTGAGTCCGAGATCGATCAACGCGAGCTGCAGCGCCACGTGGTAAAAGGTGGGGTTGGGCGTCCGGGCGAAAAGCGGCACCCAGCGTGGCACCTCGTCGCCGCCGTAGGCATAGTCCACGTCGATCAGGCCGGCGGTGCCCCACGTCGGGCCGAGCAGCGGATATTGCGGCAGCTCGGGCAGGTCGTTCTTCGCGCGGTCGGTGAAACCGAGGCGCAGCAGGGGAAAATTGCTGAAATCCACGTCCTGAATGCGTCCCTGACCCTGCGTGTATTGCGCTGCCAGCACGATTTCCGGATGCCGGTGAATGACCCGCGCGAAGGCCCAGTTACCCTTGTCAGCCTTGTCCGCATCGACCAGATCGGAATAACTCAGAGCCGTAAAAACAAAATCGAACCCCACCGCTTTCGCGTGCCCGTGTTCGAGCAGCGCCTGCGCGGCCAATCCGAATTTCTCGCGATTCCAAGGTTTTTCGCCGATCGCCTGGATGCCGCGGGTGTCCACATCGACATACCGCAGCTTTACCGGCGCGGAAATCTCCCCGCGAAAATGGTAGCGCCAGCTCAGCAGGCGGTTCTCGAAAAACGCCAGCCAGCCGTGCTGCGCGCAAAACAGCCACACGAACGGCAGCGGCAGGAGCAAAAACCAGCGCCAGAAATTTCGTTTCGCCTTCGCCGTGGCCACGAGGGAGAGAGTCAGCGCATCAGCCGAAGGAGGCTCCGGAGCATCCGGCCTCAGTCAGCCGGCGTCGTGCGCGGCGGGGGCTGGGTCGGGGGCGGCGAGCCGGAGGTGTTCTGCGGATTGAAGATCACGTCCTCTGCGCCCTGGATAAGCTGGATGAGGGCGTCGGCCGCGCCGGGCGGCAGGGTGCCGGGCTGCACGTTCAGCTGCACCGCACCGGTCGTGGGATCGATCGTCACGTCCGCCGTGATCTGCTGGCCCTCCGGCACCGGAATGGTCTGGTTGGTGACGGTGGAAAACACGACCGTGCCTTCCGCCGTGCTGATGGAGAAGAAGGCCTTGCCGTTGCCCTGCGGCTGGTAGGTGATTTGAAACGTCGTGCCGCGGATGCCGGCCGCGCCCACCGGCGTGTCGACCTCGAAGGTGGAACCCTGATCCTGGTGCAAATGCCGCACATGGCCGACGATCTCGCCGTGCGTCAGCTTCAGCCTGGTCGTGGAGGTGGTCGGCTCCTCCTTCAGCTCGGCGACCTTCACCTCCGAGCTGAACGGGTCCTGCAAAAACCGGTCGATCGAGACCTCGGTGTCCGCGCCCACATTGACGGTGGCGCCGTTGGAAAACACCAGCACCGCGCTCGCGCCCTTGGCTGTGCGCACGGCGGAGCCCTGCTTGAGCGTGTCGCCGTTTTGCAAGGCGACCGCGGTGTTATCGGCCAGGTTCACGACCTGCACATCGCCGGTGACGCGCTGGGCCACGATCTGTCCCGGCTCCTGCGCCGCGCCGAGACGCGCGGCGAGGATCGCCCAAAGTCCGGCGAGCAGAAGCGTGGAAAGAAAATTTTTGTGCATGGACCGTCAGTGCGGCGGACCGCTTTTTGTCAGGCGCCGGGCCAACGCTAGGGCGGTGCGATTTCCCGGGTCAAGTCGCAAACAGGTCTCCACCGCCAACTTCGCGTCCGACTGGGCCTTGAGCGACGGCTCGAGGCTGAGGTGGTACGCCTCGTAGAACCAGGCCGTGGCGTTGTGCGGCGCCAGCCGCAGCGCCTGGCTGAAATCACCGTCCGCCGCGCCGTGCCGGCCCTGCAGGTCGCGCGCCACGCCCATTCGTATCCAAAACTCCGGTACTACCTGCGAGCAGGCCAGCGCCTGCGCCGCCGCCGCCTCGGCCGCGCGCCCGAGCGAGCCGGCGCGCTCCGGTTCATGCCGCGCCTGCAACGCCGTGGCGTAGGCCAGGTCCGCCCACGCCTGGCCGTTCGCCGGGTCGCGCGCCGCCGCCAGCGCCAGGGCGGACTGCGCCGCGGACAGCATGCCCGCCTCCGTTTCCGGTTCCGCCGGATCCGCCGCCAGCCGGTCGATGCTTTCGCGCGCCGCATAGCGTTCCGCCTCGGCCCGGTAGCGCGGAACGACCAGAAACAGTTCCGCGCCGAGCACCAAGGGCGCGACCGCGGCCAAAAACATCCTTCCCGCCGGTGAAAATGGCGCACCGCCGCCGGCCCGCCACGTCGCCCGCACCAGCGCCGCGGCCAGCACCGCCGCGAGCATGGCCAGCGCCGGAATCTTCAGGTTGAAATCGGTGAACGTCTGCAGCGCGAAGGCCAGCAGCCCCACGGCCAGACTGCGCACACCGGGCGGCGCACCGCCCAGCTCCCGCAGGCAACGCCATGCCACGAACGCCGCCGCCCCGAAAAACAGCCCAAATCCGGCCGCGCCGTAGTCGGCCAGCGTGTTGAGATAGTCGTTGTGCGCCCAGACCGGCTCATCGCGGTAGTTTTCCGGCCGGTATTGCTCGAAAAGCACGTCAAAGGCGCCCGCGCCGCCGCCGAGCAGCGGATGCGCGCGAAAAATTTCCCATGCGCCGCGCCACATGATCGGACGCGTTTTCTCCCCGGCGTCCCGCACCAGCATGTCGAAACGGCTGCGGACCTTGGGCACAGTCATGTAGAGCACGGCGCCCGCCGCCAGCGCGGCCAGGGCAATGAGCCCGCTCGCGCCGACGCGACGACGCCATGAACCGCCCTTCGCCAGCAAGGGCCAGGCCGTCAGCGCCAGACCGAGCGAGAGCCACGCCCCGCGGCTCACGGTGAGCACCAGTCCGAGAAAAAACACGGCGACCAAGTACCCGCCGAGCGCGCGTCGCATCGCGCCGGCGTTGTGCGCTCCGGCCCATGCCAGCGTCGGCGGAATGATCAGGCCGAGCATCGCCGCCAGGCTGTTGGGAATGCCGAACGGTCCGCTCGCCCGCCCGGCAAACTGCGCAGCCTGCGTGCGCCCCAGCATGAGCCAGTCGGGTTGCACGAAGCGTTGGTAGCAGGCCAGCGCCACCGCCGCCAGGCCCAGCATCGCGACGGCCACTGCCAGCGCCCGCCATGCCGCCGGCGAACGCAGGCCGTTCAACGCGACCCAAAAGACGGCAATCATCTCCGTCCATAACAACCAGTCGCGCCAGCCGAGCCAGGGCACCGGCGTGATCCAGGCGGCGTTCGCCGCGGCATAAACCAAAAATGGGATCGCCAGCCATCCGGCCGGATGCAGCCGGTGGTTTCCACGGTCAAAGGCGAGCTGAAAAAAATGCAGCGCGACCAATCCCGCGGTCAGCGCACTCGTGACCGCCATCGTCTCGGGCCGGTAGCCGCCAAGACAAAGTGTCGTCCAGATCAGATTCGCCGCCAGCAGGCCGGCCAGCGTCCATTCCCAGGGGGTGGCGCGCGCCGGCGGAGTCGGCTGGACGGAGGGCATGGATGATCTCTTCAAGCGCATCGTCCCGCGATTGCGACCACAAAGCGACGGCCGGCCTCTCCGCGGACCGGCCGCTATTTGCTTCCGGCAAAAAAACGGCGCCACCCAAAGGCGGCGCCGTGAAGAGGAGCGGTTTCGCGGAACGCGTTAAGAGGTCGGGACGGACTGGATCGTCTTGATGATCCGGCCGGCCACGAGATAGGGGTCGGCGGCGGAATTCGGACGGCGATCCTCGAGGTAGCCCTTGTAGCCGTTCTTGATGAAGTTGACCGGCATGCGGACCGAGGCGCCGCGATCGGACAGGCCGTAGGAGAACTTGTCGATCGACTGGGTCTCGTGCAGGCCGGTGAGGCGGAGGTGGTTGTCCGGACCGTAGACGGCGATGTGCTCGTCGCGCTTGTCGTTGAAGGCAGCCATGAGCTTGTCGAAGTAGGGCTTGCCGCCGACTTCGCGCAGATACTTGGTCGAGAAGTTGGTGTGCATGCCGGAGCCGTTCCAGTCGAGCGGCTGGTTGAAGGGGCCGCGGACAGGTTTGCACTGCCACTCGATGTCGATGCAATATTTTTCCGTCAGACGCTGCATGATGTAACGGGCGACCCACATCTGGTCGGCGGCGGTCTTGGAGCCCTTGCCGAAGATCTGGAATTCCCACTGGCCCTTGGCGACCTCGGCGTTGATGCCCTCGAGGTTGATGCCGGCATCGAGACAGATGTCGATGTGCTCCTCGACGATCTGGCGCGCGACATCGCCCACGTTCTTGTAGCCGACGCCCGTGTAGTACGGACCCTGCGGAGCGGGGAAACCGCCACAGGGGAAGCCGAGGGGCGCGCCGTTTTTCCAGAAGAAATACTCCTGTTCAAAGCCGAACCAGGTATCCGGATCATCCGGGATGGTCGCACGCGAATTGCTCGGATGCGGATCGCCATTGGGCTGCAGCGTCTCGGTCATCACCAGAAAGCCGTTTTTCCGCGTGGAGTCGGGATAAAGGGCGACCGGCTTGAGCAGGATGTCCGAGCTTTTGCCTTCTGCTTGCTGGGTTGAGCTGCCGTCAAAGCCCCACATGGGGATGTCGGCAAGCTTCAACGTGGCGGTGTCGCCATCGATGATTTTGGTTTTTGAACGCAGGCTCGCAAGAGGCGTGTAGCCATCGAGCCAGATGTATTCCAGTTTGATTTTGGCCATGGTTGAGGAGTTTTGCTGGTGGGGCGACCCCACGGGAGACAATGCCTCCCTTGCGGTCGCATAGACCGTCCAGAGAAAAGCACCTTGTGTGCCATGAAAAGCTATTTTTGCGCTGGATTTTCCGGCCAAATCCCCGGCGGAGGGACGGATTTACCGGGGAACTTGCCCTTGCCACGGGCGAAAGCGGGCGAAATGTTCTCCCCACCACGATGCACGAGATCAAGGATACGGTCCGGGCCCTGGTGCGCATCAGCTTCGACGGGCGGGTGCACAAGACCTTCCGCGGACACCGGGCGAAGGAGCGTTTCGAAAACGAGGTGCGGGTGCTGCAGCATCTGGAGGCGCGCGGCTGCCCGTTTGTGCCGCGCCTGCTGGAGGCCGATCCGGCCGCCTTGAAAATCGTCACGACCAACTGCGGCGCGCGCGTCGAGCGCGTCAGCCCGGACAGGCAGAAGGAAATTTTTGCCGAACTCGAAAATTACGGCGTCCGCCACGAGGATCGCGATCTGCGCAACATCACCTACCGCGCCTCCGACGGCCGCTTCTGCGTCATTGATTTCGAATTCGCCACGCTGCTTGACGCCAGCGGCGCGGACACGACATCCCTGAAGCCCTCCGGTTGACCATGCCCCCTCCCCCAGCTTCCGACGTGCCGGACGGGCCGTCCCATCCACCGCTTCACCTTCATTGGTCCGGCTGCACCCATCCCGGCCGTTTCCGGCCCAACAACGAGGACGCCTTCCTCGCCCTCACGTTCGACGGCCATGAGCTGCGTTACCTGGGCAAGACCGGTGACGCGTCCATGGCCTTGTCCGATTTTGTCTTCGCCGTGAGCGATGGCCTGGGCGGGGCCAATTCCGGCGAATTTGCCAGCCGCATCGCCATCGACCGGATTACCCGGCTGTTTCCCAAGGGCTTCCGCCTTTCCGCGCAGGGCATGGCCAGCGGTTTCCCCGATTTGATCGAAGAGCTCTTCACCTCGATTCATTCCGACATGATCGAACTCGGCCGCGCCTACGAGGAGTGCGCCGGCATGGGCACGACGCTGAGCCTGTGCTGGTTCACGCCGGACTGGATGTACTTCGGCCACATCGGCGACAGCCGCATCTACCATCTGCACCGCGAGGGCAGCCTCACCCAGGTGACCCACGACCACAGTCACGTCGGCTGGCTCCGGCGCAACGGTCGCATCAACGAACGCGAAGCGCGCACCCACCCGGGCCGCAACGCCCTGCACCAGTCGCTCGGCGCCGGCCACCAGTTCATCGACCCGCACATCGGCGCCGTGAAAATCGAGCCGGAGGATCGCTTCCTCATCTGCTCCGACGGCCTCGTCGACGGGCTTTGGGACCGGCGCATCGAAGAGACTCTCCGCTCGTCGCGTCGGAGCGAGGAGCTGGCCCAGCTTTTGATCGATGAAGCCGTTGAAAACTCCGGCCGCGACAACACCACCGCGATCGTGGTGGAGATTTTTTCCGCCGCGCCACCCGCCCCATGAGCCTCATCTTCGTCTACGGCACGCTCAAGCGCGGTGGCAGCAACCACCACCACCTCGAAGGCCAGCGCTTCGTCGCCACCGCGCGCACCCACCCGGCCTTTTACCTCTACGAGCTGGAGGGTTATCCCGGCCTGGTCCCGGCCGGCGATGGCGGCGGGCGTTCCATCGTCGGTGAAATCTGGGACGTTGACGCGGCCTGTCTGGCCCGGCTCGACCTGCTGGAGGGCGTCGCTGAAAATGTCTACGCCCGCGCCCCGATTCCGCTGCTTCCGCCCCACGATCAAACACCGGTCCTCGGCTATCTTTACCAGCGAAGCGTCGCGAACCGGCGGGAGCTGGGCGAATCCTGGCCGGCCTGACCGGCGGCCCGCTTCGCACTTGCCAACTCCCCCTCCCGCCGGGTATTGTTGCAATCCTCTCGCGCCTGCATTCTGCCGTCCCAGTTGGAACGCGGCGCGGCTTCACCACAAAATTCTCAACCTCACGAAGGTTCAGCCATATGACACCGAAAGAAGTAATCAAACTCGCCAAGGAAAAGGACGTCAGAATTGTTGACCTGAAGCTTTGCGACATTCTCGGCACCTGGCAGCACTTCGCCATTCCGACCTCGGAGCTGACCGAAGATGTTTTCGTCGACGGCCTGGGCTTCGACGGCTCCTCTGTCCGCGGTTGGAGGGCCATCAACTCCTCGGACATGCTGGTCGTGCCCGACGCCGCCACCGCCTTCATCGATCCGTTCGCCGCCAACACCACCCTTTCGATCTCGTGTGACGTCATCGACCCGATCACCCGCGAGCCCTACGACCGCGATCCGCGCGGCATCGCGAAAAAGGCCGAAGCCTACCTCAAGTCCACCGGCCTGGCCGACACCGCCTACTTCGGCCCCGAGGCCGAGTTCTTC
>DATJYF010000141.1:0-2263 GCA_035499715.1 Opitutaceae bacterium
TCGGCCCCAACCTCGGCGTCGTCGAGCTGACCATCGCGCTCCACCGCGTGTTTTCCACCCCTGAGGACCAGATCGTCTTTGACGTCGCCCATCAGGGCTACGTCCACAAGCTCCTCACCGGCCGCAACAACGGCTTCTTTGAGAAACTCCGCCAAAGCGGCGGCGCCAGCGGCTTCCTCTACCGCCCCGAAAGCGAACACGACGCCTACGGCGCGGGCCACGCCGGCACCGCCCTCAGCGCCGCGCTTGGCATGGCCGCGGCCCGCGACCGCCGCGGCACCCATGAGCACGTCGTCGCGGTCTGCGGCGACGCCGCCTTCACCTGCGGCATCACCCTCGAAGCCCTCAACAACGTCGCCAGCACGACCAAGCGCCTCATCGTCGTCCTCAACGACAACGAGTGGTCCATCGCCAAGAACGTCGGCGCCATCCCGCGCTACCTCAACCAGCTCTCGACCAGCCCGACCTACAACAAGGTCCACGCCGACCTCGAGGCCTTCTTCACCAGTTTTCCCGTCGGCGTGAAGATGAACCGCATCTACCAGCGCTGGAAACTCGAGACCAAGGACTTCTTCGTCGGCTCCTCCCTCTTCGAAAAATTCGGCCTGCGCTACCTCGGACCAATCGACGGCCACAACATCGACCGCCTCGTCCGCAACCTCGAGTTCGCCGCGCATTGCGAGCAGCCCGTCCTCCTCCACGTGCTCACGAAAAAAGGCCAGGGACTCGAGGCCGCGCGCCAGCATCCCGAAAAATTCCACGGCCTCGGCCCGTTCGACCCCGTCACCGGCGAAAGCAAAAAACCTGCGCCCGGCACGCCGCCCAACTACCAGGACGTCTTCGGCCAGGCCCTTGCCCGCTTCGCCAAAGCCAATTCCGCCATCGTTGGCATCACCGCCGCCATGCCCCCCGGCACCGGCCTGAACCACCTCGCCGCCGAATGCCCGAAGCAGTTTTTCGACGTCGGCATCGCCGAGGAACACGCCGTGCTTTTCGCCGCCGGCATGGCCATAAAAAATTTCCGGCCGGTCGTCGCCATCTATTCCACCTTTCTCCAGCGCGCCTACGACCCGATCATCCACGACGTCGCGCTGCAAAACCTGCCCGTCGTCTTCTGCCTCGACCGCGCCGGCCTCTCGCCCAACGACGGCCCGACCCACCACGGCCTCTTCGACCTCGCCTACGCCCGCTGCGTGCCCAACTGCGTCCTCATGCAGCCGAAGGACGAGGACGAACTCGTGGACATGCTCCACACGTCGCTGCAACTCTCCTCGCCCGCCTTCATCCGCTACCCGCGCGGCGCCGGCACCGGCGTGAAAATCAAGGAGACTCCCGCCGCGCTCCCCGTCGGCCAGGCGGAGGTTCTCCGCCAGGGCTCGAACATCATGATCTGGGCGCTCGGCTCGATGGTACAGGACGCGCTCAAGCTCGCCGGCCGCCTCGCCGCCGAGGAAAATCTCAACGTCGGCGTGGTCAACGCCCGCTTCGTCAAGCCGCTCGACCGCAATCTGCTGCTCAGCCATGCCGCGGTCGTGCCGTTGCTCGTGACGATGGAAGATCACGTGCTCGCCGGCGGCTTTGGCAGTGCCGTGCTCGAAACGCTCCAGGAAGCCGAATGCCCCACGGCGGTCGAGCGCATCGGCTGGCCGGACAAATTTGTCGAACACGGCAACAGCGTGGAACAGCTCCGCGCCGCGCACGGCCTCGCGCCCGGAGACATCTATCGTCGCGTACTCGACCGCTGGCGCAACCTTAGCCACGAACGCATCGAAGCCGACGCGTGAGTAGAGAGGCAGATTCCTTGTTGTAGGGCGGTAACTTGGCGCTTCCCTAGTTTTGTAGCGAAAGCAGCGTTGCCCAAAGCATTTGCCAGTTACAACAGCGGGTTGTAGTAGGACTTGATAAATGAACACCCAACGCTTCACCTTAGCCTTAGAACGCCTCCAAGCCGGGGAATGGCCCCGCTTCGAACGATTTGCTTCACAATTTCTCACACCGGACTACCCATCCCTCCGGACGATGGCAAATTCCGCAGGCGATCTCGGTCGCGATTCAGAACTGTTCTCGCCGGTTGGAGATCCAACTGTTCTCCTGCAATATTCCGTAACTGAGCACTGGCAAGAAAAGATCCGAAAAACAGCTAAGCGAGTCCGCGATAATTTTAAGGATGCTATTGTCCTTATCTATGTCACCAATCAGTTGATTGGCGCTAAAGCTGATGCTATCAAGAAAGAGATCCGGACCCAACATAAATTATTATTGG
>DATJYF010000142.1:0-9272 GCA_035499715.1 Opitutaceae bacterium
CGCCGCCGAGCGCACCCTCTTTGCGCTCGACAGCTCCAAGTTCGGCCGGCGCGCCCTCAATCTCACCGCGCCGTTCTCGGCACGCTTCACCATCGTGACCGACGCCGCGCCGCCGGCACCGATCAAGCGCGCGATCGAGACCGCCGGCGCCAGGCTGCTGCTGGCGGAAAAGAAAACGGCCCGCAGTTGAATTTTCGCGCCCGCTGCGCTTCGTGAGTCCGTGCCCAGCCATCGCTCCGCCTCCTCCATGCCCGAATGCATCCGCCTCCGCGGCGCGCGCCAGAACAACCTCAAGGGCTGCGACCTCGATCTTCCGCTCGGCCGCTACATCGTCGTCACCGGCCTGAGCGGCGCGGGCAAGAGTTCGCTCGTGTTCGACACCCTCCACGCCGAGGGCCAGCGCCGCTATGTCGAAACCTTCAGCGCCTACACCCGCCAGTTTCTCGACCTGCTCGACAAGCCGAAGGTCGACGCCATTGAAAACATCCGCCCCTCCATCGCCATCGCGCAGACCAACACGGTCAAGACCTCGCGCTCGACCGTCGGCACGATGACCGAGCTGACCGACTTCTTTAAAGTCTGGTTCAGCCATGTGGCGGAGTGCTTCGATCCGGCGACCGGCGAAAAAGTCGAAGATGACAGCCCCCGGACCATCTGGGCCAAGGCCGCCGCGACGCACACCGGCGCGGCCGCGATCATTGCCTTCGAAGTCCGGAAACCGGAAAATATTTCCTGGCCGGAAATCCTCAAGAATCTCAAAACCCAGAGCTACGTCCGCGTGCTCGCGCCGGCCGCGGGCGGCGTACTGGCTGCGCACCGCGTCGATGATCTGCTGGACGAGCCCGCGCCGCTGAAGGCCGCCGCCGGCATTTTTGTCGCGCAGGACCGCCTCGTGCTCGCGCCGGAAAACCAGGGCCGCTTCCTCGAAGCCGTCGAGACCGCGCTGCACTTCGGTCGGGGCCAGGTCCGCCTCTTCGCCGCGGACACCTTTGCCGAACTCGGCCATTTCTCGCGCGGACTGCACTCACCCAAGACCGGCCGCACCTTTCGCGCCGCCACGCCCGCGCTCTTTTCCTTCAACTCTCCGCTTGGCGCCTGCCCGAAATGCCGCGGCTTCGGCCGCGTCATCGAGATCGACTACCGCCTCGCCATTCCCGACCAGTCGCTCTCGATCGACGACGGCGCGATCAAGGCCTGGGAAGGCGACGTCTACAGCGAGTCCAAGCGCGACCTCCTCGTCTTCGCCAAAAAGAAAAAGATCCCGACCGGCGTCCCGTTTGCCGAACTCACGCCGGAACAGAAAACCTACATCATCGACGGCGCGCCCGGCTACGGCGAAAAGGGCAAGACCTGGCCGAAATGCTGGTACGGCCTGAAGGGATTTTTCCGCTACCTTGAATCGAAGACCTACAAGATGCACGTGCGCGTCTTCCTTTCGCGCTACCGGGCCTACAACCCCTGCCCCGCCTGTCACGGCGCGCGCCTGCAGCCCGAGGCGCTCTGCTGGAAATGGCGCGGCCGGACGCTGCCCGAACTTTACGCGCTGCCCGTCGGCGATCTCCTCGCGCTGGTTTCCCAGGCGAAAATCGAAAACCCGAAATCCGAAACCGAAGCCCGCTCCGCCAGCCTCGCCTTCGACTCGATCCTGACCCGCCTGCGCTATCTCGGGCAGGTCGGGCTCGGCTACCTCACCCTCGACCGCGCCTCGCGCACCCTCAGCGGCGGCGAGGTCGAGCGCGTCAACCTCACCAGCTGCCTCGGCACGTCCCTTGTCGACACGCTCTTCGTGCTCGACGAGCCCAGCGTCGGACTGCATCCGCGCGACATCGACCGGCTCATCGCCATCATCCGCTCGCTGACCGACGCCGGCAACACCGTGGTCGTGGTCGAACATGACGAGGCCATGATCCGCGCCGCCGACCACGTCGTTGAAATCGGGCCGGAACCCGGCGGCCGCGGCGGCCAGGTCGTGTTCGAGGGTCCGGTTGCGGCCATGCTCGCCGCGCCGTCGAGCATCACCGGCGCCTATTTTTCCGGCCGCGAAAAACTTGAAACTCCCGCGAGCCGCCGGCCGGTATCAGCCGGCTCGCCCGCGCTGCACGTGGCCGGAGCCGCCAAGCACAACCTCAAAAATCTTTCCTTCCGCCTGCCGCTCCAGCGGCTCGTCTGCCTCAGCGGCGTGAGCGGTTCGGGCAAGTCCACGCTGCTCGACAACGTCATTTATCAGGGCCTGCTGACCCAGCGCCATCAGCTGACCGAGGATCCCGCCTCCATCGGGTCGATCCGCAGCGATCTCGAGCTCGGCGAGATCGTGCTGGTCGATCAGTCGCCGCTGTCGCGCACGCCGCGCTCCAATCCCGCCCTTTTCACCGGCGCCTGGGAGCCCATCCGCGGGCTTTTCGCCGGCACGCCCGCCGCGCAGGCGGCCGGCTTCAGCGCCTCGAGTTTTTCCTTCAACAGCGGCGACGGCCGCTGCGACCACTGTCTCGGACTCGGCTATGAACGCGTCGAAATGCAGTTCCTCTCCGACGTCTTCGTGCCCTGCCCGGTCTGCGAGGGCCGCCGCTTCAAGCCCGAGGTGCTCGCCGTCATTTGGAACGGAAAAAGCGTCGCCGATCTTCTCGCCACCAGCATCGACGAAGCGCTGCCCCTTTTCGCCGGCGAACCGCAAATCCAGCGACGCCTGGCCGCGCTCAACCGGGTCGGTCTCGGCTATCTCACGCTGGGCCAGCCGCTCAACACCCTCAGCGGCGGCGAGGCCCAGCGCCTCAAGCTCGTGAAATACCTCGGCGATTTCACCGCCGAAACGCCGTCCGCCGCCCTGCTCCTGCTCGATGAGCCGACCACCGGCCTGCACCGCCACGACGTCAAGCGCCTGCTCGCCGTGCTCCAGGCGTTGGTCGAGCGCGGCCACAGCGTCGTCGTCATCGAGCACAACCTCGACGTGCTGAAATCCGCCGACTGGATCCTCGAGATCGGCCCGGAGGCCGGCGCCGACGGCGGCCGCATCGTGGCCGAGGGACCGCCCGAAATCATCGCCGCGATGAGCACGGCCACCTCGCCCTTCCTCCGCGACGCGCTGAATGAAGGCTCCCGGTTCACGGTTGACCGTTCACTGTTATCGGCCGCGGAAGACGCTGTCCCTTACGAAGCCGGCCGTGAACCGACAACCGCAGGCGGGGAGCTTCAGATCACCGGCGCGCGCGAAAACAACCTGCAGAACATCTCGCTCGCGATTCCGCACCGCCGGCTCAACGTCGTCACCGGCGTCTCCGGCTCGGGCAAATCCACCCTCGCCTTCGACATCGTGTTCGCCGAGGGCCAGCGCCGCTTCATGGAGTCGATGTCGCCTTATGCGCGGCAGTTCGTCGAACAGCTTCCGCGCCCGGCCATCGACCGCCTCACCGGCATTCCGCCGACCGTGGCGATCGAACAGCGCGTCACGCGCGGCTCGCGCAAATCCACCGTTGCCACCATCACCGAGGTCGCGCAATACCTGCGCCTGCTCTACGCCCGCCTCGGCGTCCAGCACCACCCCGACACCGACCGGCCGGTGGAGCCGCTGTCGCCCGGCCAGCTGAAAAAGCTTCTCGCCCGCGTCCTCGCCTCGCCCAAGGCGAAACGGGCCGAGCATCTTTATCTCTGCGCGCCGCTCATCCGCGGACGCAAGGGCCATCACCAGCCCATTGCCACCTGGATCGGAAAACAAGGCTACGAGCTCATGCGCGCGGACGGACGGCTCCTCCGCGTCGACGCCTTCGAAAAACTCGACCGCTACAAGGAACATGACGTCGAGGTCGTGGTGGCGGATTTGAAGGCAGAGGTCGGAAGCCAGAAGTCAGAAACCAGAAAAAAAGGTTCTCGCAACGAGCCTCCGGCCTCTGGCTTCCGGCCTCTGGCTTCTCGCCTCGACGAAGCGCTGGCGATCGGCAAGGGCTCGTGCTTCCTGCTCGCTCCGCCCGGCGAAATTCTTTCCTGGTTTTCCACCACGCGCACCGACATCGCCACCGGCGAATCGTTTCCCGAACTCGATCCGAAACATTTTTCCTTCAATTCGCCCAAGGGCTGGTGCCCGGCCTGCCGCGGCCACGGCCGGATTTTTCCCTGGATGCTCGAGCCCGAGGACGAGGATTCCGATGATCCGCTTGAGCGGCTGCGCGCCTTCGGCGTCGATTCCGCCGAGGATATCTCGGACGACGGCCGGCCCTGCCCCGCCTGCCATGGCGAGCGCCTCAATCGCGTCGCCTGCGCGGTGAAGCTGCATTTTCGCGGAAAACAGCCTCCGCTTTCGCTGCCGGCGTTGCTGCGCAGCACGCCCGCGCAGCTCCTTGCGCACCTGCGCGCGCTCGACCTCGACGCCCGCGGCCGCCTCATCACACAGGACATCGTGCCGCAGATCGAGGAGCGCCTGCGTTTTCTCGATCACGTCGGCCTCGGCTATCTCTCGCTCGACCGGCCCACCGCGACGCTGTCCGGCGGCGAAGCCCAGCGCATCCGCCTCGCCGCGCAGCTCGGCACCAACCTCGCCGGCGTGCTCTACGTGCTCGACGAACCGAGCATCGGCCTGCACGCGCGCGACAACGACCGCCTCATCGACACGCTCCAGACGCTCCGGGACAAGGGCAACACGCTCCTCGTCGTCGAGCACGATGATGAGCTCATGCAGCGCGCCGACCGCGTCATCGACCTCGGGCCCGGCGCCGGCATCCATGGCGGCCGGGTGCTGGCGAACGACACGCCGGACAACGTCAAAAAAATCCCGTCCTCCCTCACCGGGCTTTATCTCGCCCGCGGCCTGCCCCATCCCTCGCGCGGCGAATACCGGCCGGTCGAAGATCCCGACTCCAAGACCCGGGATCCGAACTGGCTGACGCTTTCCGGCGCCCGCTTCCGCAACCTCAAGGGCTTCGACCTGCGCCTGCCGCCCGGCCGGCTCATCATGGTCGCCGGACCGAGCGGCGCGGGCAAATCAACGCTGTTCCGCGATCTGCTCCATCCCGCCGTCGCGCACGCGATCAAAACAAAAAAAACGCGCCTGACCGGCCGCGAGTTTGCCAAGGCCGCCGCCTGGACCGACGATGCCGGAGCGGCGGCGGATTTGCGGCCGCCCTTCGCCGATCTCCGCGGCGCGAGCGGCTTCCGTTCCATCATCGAGGTCGATCAGGCGCCCATCGGCAAGACGCCGCGCTCCACGCCCGCCACCTATCTCGGCATCTTCGACCTCATCCGCCGGTTTTTCGCCTCGCTGCCCGAGGCCAGGATGCGCGGCTACACCGCTTCGCGCTTTTCCTTCAACACCCCCGGCGGGCGCTGCGAAACCTGCCAGGGCGCCGGCCGCATCAAGCTCGAGATGGCGTTCATGCCCGACACGTTCCTCCCCTGCGAAGCGTGCGGCGGCCTGCGCTACGGACCCGAGCTGGCCGACATCACCTGGAAGGGCAAAACCATCGGCCAGGTGCTGCAGCTCACCTTCGAGGAAGCGGCGGCGTTCTTCGATTTCCACGCCCAGCTCGGCGAGGTCTGCCGCCTGATGGTCGATTGCGGATTGGGCTATCTCACCCTCGGGCAGAGTTCGCCCACGCTCAGCGGCGGCGAGGCGCAGCGGCTCAAGCTCGTGACCGAGCTCGCGCGCGGCCTGCAGAGCTTCACCGAGCGCAGCCGCGGCCTGCAGCCGCGCAACCTCTATCTTCTGGAGGAGCCGACCATCGGCCTGCACTTGAGCGACTGCGAAAAACTCATCCGCGTCCTCCATTCGCTGGTCGACCAGGGGCACACCGTCGTCGTCATCGAACACCATCTCGACCTGCTGGCCGAGGCGGACTGGATCGTCGAACTCGGGCCCGGCGGCGGTCCGGACGGCGGTGAATTGATCTACCAGGGCCCGCTCGCCGGCCTGCTCAAGATCAAGCGCAGCCCGACGGCGCCCTATCTCCGCGCGCGGTTGAAAAAAATACCACCGGCTGCGCCGGCGCCGCCTCAGCCGGCCGCCGCTGCCACCGCCTGATCGTGCACCGCCACGGCTTCCTGCACGATTTGCACGAGTTCAGACACCGCCACCGGCTTGACCAGATAGCGGAAAAGCGCCGCCTCGTTCACGCTGCGCAGCAGCATTTCCGGTTTCATGTAGCCGGTCACGAGAATCCGCTGCATGTGCGGGTATTCCTCGCGCGCCCGCACGAGAAAGCCCATCCCGTTGCCACCCGGCATGATGTGGTCGGCCACCACCACCTTGAACGCCTGCCGGTGGAGGAGAAATTCCGCGTCGCGGGCCGAGGTTGCGGTGGTCACATCAAAATAGGGCTCGAGCGCCGCTGCGTACACACCCAGCAGCGCCACCTCGTCATCCACAATGAGCACGGGCGGCTTTTCCGTTTTTTCAGACGCGGTCTTGGCTGCCATGCCTTCAGCCTGTGCACTCGGGCGGGCTTGGCAAACCGAAAGCCACCGGGCTGAAAGTCATCTGCATTTCAGTTTTTTCTTCTTCACTTTGGAGGTGCAAAGCCGGCCGAATTATTTTTTTATGAAAACCATGGATTCGCCCGACTTGCAGGCCGCTCTCCGCACCGGCTCGTTCGCCGACGTCCCGCGCGCCGCCCTGACGCGCGATACCCTGCTCGCCGCCAATCCGGCCGGCAACACCCTGCTCCATGCCATCGCCCGCGCCGGCTTCCTCCCCGAGCTGCCGCCCGAAATCCTTACCGCCGAAAATCTCACGGTCAAAAACGACGCCGGCTACACCCCCCTCCATCACGCCGCGCTCGGCGGCCATCTCGACCAGATTCCCGTGGCGCTGCTCACCGCCCGCCTTCTCCTCACCCGCAGCAAGGTCGGTTACACCGTCCTCCATGTCGCCGCCGCCCACGGCTGCCTCGCGCAAATTCCGGCCGACATTCTCACCCCTGAAATCGCCCGCCTCAAGACCGACCTCGGCAACACCCTCCTCCACGAGGCCGCCGAGTCCGGCGCCATCGCTAAGTTTCCCTCCCGCCTCATCACCGACGAGCTTCTCGCCGACAAAAATCTCAGCGGGGAAACCGTCTTTCACGTCGCTGCGCTCAACGGCCATCTCGGACAGTTTCCGCCGGACATGCTCACCGCCGCGCGCCTCCTCGATCAGACCGTCGCCGGCGACACCGTCCTGCACGCTGCCGCCCTCGGTGGCCACATCGAACAGATTCCATCCGGCTTCCTCACCCGCGAAAATCTCACCCTCGTCAGCAAATCCAGCTACACCGTCATCCACGCCGCCGCCGAAACCGGCCAGCTCTACAAAATTCCCCGCGACCGGCTCACCACCGCCCTCCTCCTCACCCGCAACGACCACGGCGACACGCCGCTCCACGCTGCCGCTTACGAGGGCCATCTCGATCAGATTCCCCCGCACGTCCTCACCGCCGAGAATCTCAACGTCCGCAATTACGACGGCATCACCCCGCTCCGCACCGCCATCGAGCGCGGCTTCATCGAACAGATTCCCGAGCCCATCCGCCCCCAGCCGCCCAGCCCGCTGAAAAAATTTTTCCGCCGGCTCGGCAACACCCGTCTCTGAGCGGCCCGGCCCGGCCCCGGATTGGTTCCCGCCTCCTCCATGCGTTTTCGATTTAAATCGACGCCCGAGAGTCTCATCCACTCTTTGATTTTTGTAACATAATACGTTACAAATTCCGGCAAAAAGCCTCGTGGATTTGTAACGTATTATATTACAAACTCGCCATCAGGCCGGCCAGTCAAAATCGCACGTATACCGGCCGCCGCTTTTCGCGGATCGAAGCCGGATTTTCGATCAGCATTTCCATTAAAATAGTCGGAAGTAAAATTTCTGACCGCGCTCATCCGCGTAATCCGCGCTAAAAAAATTCCTACTGCGTTCCGCCGCGCCGCATTTTCCGCTTTCCCTTGCGCGGCGCCCTGCTTCACTCGACCTTCGCCTATTTCCATGAACACATCCATCGCAGCTCTCAACGCCCGCGAGATCCTCGATTCGCGCGGCAATCCCACCATTGAGGTCGACGTGCGCCTCGCCAGCGGCGCCCTCGGCCGCGCCGCCGTGCCCTCCGGCGCCTCCACCGGCGAGCACGAGGCCCTCGAGCTCCGCGACGGCGACAAGAAACGCTATTCCGGCAAGGGCGTGCAGAAGGCCGTGGCCAATGTGAAATCGAAGATCGCCCCCGCGCTCATCGGCTTCGACGCGCTCGACCAGCTCGGCGTCGACCGCGCCATGCTCAAGCTCGACGGCACCCCGACCAAGTCGAAACTCGGCGCCAACGCCATCCTCGGCGTCTCCCTTGCCACGGCCAAGGCCGCCGCCGCCGCCCTCGGCCAGCCGCTCTACAAATACCTCGGCGGCCCCAACGCCAAGGTCCTGCCCGTGCCCATGATGAACGTCATGAACGGCGGCGCGCACTCCGACGCCCCGATCGATTTCCAGGAATTCATGATCGTGCCCATCGGCGCGAACTCCTTCGCCGAGGCGCTCCGCATGGGCGCCGAGACCTTCCACGCGCTCAAGAAGGTTTTGAAGGACAAGGGCCTCAGCACCGCCGTCGGCGACGAGGGCGGCTTCGCGCCCAAACTCGACTCCGCCACCGCCGCGCTCGACGCCATCGGCCTCGCGGTCAAAAACGCCGGCTACAGGTTCGGCCCGGACATCTCCATCGCCCTCGATCCCGCCGCCTCCGAATTCTACGACAAGGCCAAGAAGCGCTATGTCTTCAAGAAGTCCGACGGACGATCCCTCACCGGCGACCAGATGGTCGCGGTCTACAAGGACCTCGTGAAAAAATATCCCATCGTCTCGATCGAGGACGGCTGCGGCGAAAACGACTGGGAGACATGGAAGAAGCTCACCGACGCGCTCGGCGACAAGATCCAGCTCGTCGGCGACGACCTCTTCGTCACCAACACCGAGTTCCTCAAGCGCGGCATCGACACCGGCACCGCCAACTCGATTTTGGTCAAGGTCAACCAGATCGGCTCGCTCACCGAGACGCTTGACGCCATCGAGATGGCCAAGGAGGCGAACTATACCGCCGTCATCTCGCACCGCTCCGGCGAAACCGAGGACGTGACCATCGCCGACATCGCCGTGGCCACCAATGCCGGCCAGATCAAGACCGGCTCGCTCTGCCGCACCGACCGCGTGGCGAAATACAACCAGCTCCTCCGCATCGAGGAGGAACTGGGCAAGAGCGCGATCTACGGCGGGAAGCTGTAAGGCGGATTCCCTGCTCCACCCAGGAAGCGAAGTCCGCGGAGGTATTTCAGGGCCGGTC
>DATJYF010000143.1:0-14357 GCA_035499715.1 Opitutaceae bacterium
GCCGGCCTCGCGCCGCTGCACGGCCTCGTCCACTCGATCGCGTTTGCCAACTACGGCGAAGGCTTCAAGACCTTCCATGAAACCAAGCGCCGCGATTTTTTGCAGGCCGCCGCCGTCTCGGCCTTCTCGCTCGTCGAAATCGCCCGCGCCTTCAAGCCGCACCTGGCAAACAATGCCTCCGTCGTCACCATCGGCATCTCCTCCCTGCAGGTCACGCCCGGCAATTACGGCTACATGGGGCCAATCAAGGCGGCGCTCGAGTCGTGCGCCCGCTTTCTGGCCAAATCGTTCAGCGCCGACAGCGAGATCCGCTTCAACGTCGTCGGCGCCGGCCCGCTCAAGACCAGCGCCTCGGCCGGCATCCCCGGTTATCTTGAAAGTTTTCTCTACGCCGAAAAAATGACTTTCCGCAAGCGCGCTCTCGCCACCGCCGAGGTGGCCGATGCCGTGCTCTTTCTGCTCAGCGAGCGCGCCGGCGGAATCAACGGTTCGACGCTCGTGGTCGATGCCGGCCTGGGCAGCAATTACTTCGACCAGGAAATCATCCGGCTCGCGATGCGGCCGGAAAAATGACTCATGCGCTTCGAGCACGTCTGCCTTGAGTCGATCGCCGCGGTGCTGCCGGAGGAAATCTGGACTTCGGCGCAGATGGAGGAGCGGCTGCGGCCGCTCTACGAACGGCTGAAGCTGCCGGCGGGGCGGCTGGAATTGATGACCGGCATCCGCGAGCGGCGCGTCTGGCCGGCGGGCACGCGGGCCTCGGACGCGAGCGCGGCCGCGGGCCGGGCCGTGCTGGCGAAATCCGGCCTGCGCGCGGAACAGATCGACGTGTTCGTTCATGCGGCGGTGAGCCGCGACATGCTCGAACCGGCCACCGCCGCCTTTGCCCATCAGAAGATCGGCCTGCCGGCGCGGGCGCAGATTTTCGATGTGTCCAATGCCTGCCTCGGTTTTCTCAACGCGCTCACGATCGTCGGCGCGATGATCGAGGCGGGGCAGGCCCGATGCGGCCTCATCGTGGCCGGAGAGCACGGCCGGCCGCTCGTCGAGGAAACGTTGAAGACCCTGCTCGGCCGGCCGCTCAGCCGCAACGAAATCAAGCCGTTCTTCGCCAATCTGACCATCGGGTCGGGCGCGGTCGGCGCCATCGTCTGCCACCAGTCGCTGGTGCGCGGCCGCGTTCACCGCCTCCTCGGCGGAGCCGCGCGCACCGCCACGGAGCACAGCAAGCTTTGCCAGGGCGACGCCATCGCCGCGGGTGGACTCAGCATGCAGACCGACTCAGAGCAGTTGCTGCTGGCCGGCATCGCGCTGGCCCGGGAAACCTGGCAGGAATTCAAAGCCGGGACGGGCTGGAACGAAGCCGTCCCCGGGCGCATCGTCACCCACCAGGTCGGCAGCGCGCATCGGCGCAAGCTTTACGAAGCCCTCGGACTTGATCTGGCCAGGGACTTTTCAACATTCGAAACCCTCGGCAACATGGGCTCGGTCTCGCTCCCCGCCACGCTGACCCTCGCGGCCGAAGCCGGCGCGGTGCGTGACGGCGACCGCGTGGCCATGCTCGGCATTGGCAGCGGCCTGAGCTGCATGATGCTGGCATTGGAATGGTGATGGACAAAAGCAGCCATCAACCGGCCGCCGGAAGCCGGAAAAATCTGCCGCCCTGGCTGCAGAAGATCTATCCGTTCGCGCGGCAGAGTTTCATCACGCCGCACGGCGCGCGGATGAATTTTTTGGACGAGGGGCCGCGTGGCGACGAGGCGGTGCTGATGCTGCACGGTAATCCCACCTGGTCCTTTTATTTCCGCGAAATCATCCGCGAGCTGTCGCCAAGCCTGCGCTGCGTTGCGCCGGATCACGTCGGCATGGGGCTGTCGGACAAACCGCAGGACCATCCCTACCGGCTGGCCGCGCGCATCGACGACGTGGCGGCGCTGGTCGCTCATCTCAGCTTGCGCCGGGTGCATTTGCTGGTGCACGACTGGGGCGGCGCGATCGGGTTCGGTCTGGCGGCGCGGCAACCGGCGCTGGTGGGAAAGCTGGCGATCCTGAACACGGCGGCGTTTCCCGTGCCGTGGATCCCGCGGCGCATCGCGCTTTGCCGGACGCGGTTTCCCGGCACGCTGCTGGTGCGCGGACTGAACGGGTTTGCCGGGCCGGCGATCTGGATGGCGATGCACCGGCGGTCGCTGGCCGCCGATGAAAGGCGCGCCTATCTTTGGCCCTATCGTTCCTGGGCCGACCGCGTCGCGATCGACGCTTTCGTGAAGGACATTCCGCTCGAAGCGGCGCATCCGAGCCTGGCGGCGCTGCGTGAAATCGAGGCGGCGCTCCCGCAGTTTCGCGACCGGCCGGCGCTGATTGCCTGGGGCGGGCGGGATTTTTGCTTCGACGGGCGGTTTCTGGCGCGCTGGAGGGAAATTTTTCCACAGGCGGAGGCGGTGCGTTTTGCCGACGCGGGCCATTACGTGCTCGAGGACGCCGGAGCGGAAATTCGGCGTCGTCTCGCGGAATTTTTTCTGCCAAGCCTGCCGCGATGAAATTCGAGCATTTCGCCCTCAACGTTTCCGATGTCCGCGCCATCGCCCGCTGGTATGTGGAGCACCTCGGCCTGCACATCGTGCGCAGCCGCGAAGATCCGCCGTACACCAAGTTTCTGGCGGACGACACCGGCCGGGTGATCGTGGAGCTTTATACGAATCCGGCCGCGGAGGTGCCGGATTACCCCGGCACGCATCCGCTGTGCTTTCACATCGCGTTTGTCGTGGACGATCCCGGCGCGGTGCAGCAGCGGCTGGAAAAGGCCGGTGCGCGGTTTTTTGCCGAGGACGATCTGCCCGACGGCTCGCGGCTCATCATGATGCGCGATCCGTGGGGTGTGCCGCTGCAGCTTTGCCATCGCCCGAAGCCGCTGGGCTGACCAGCCGGCCGTAAAGACTGGCGATTTCCCGCAGGTAGGCGGAGCTCTCGCTTTTCAGCTTTTCGAGCTGCGACGCGCGGTAGCGCCACTGCCAGTTGCCGGCGGCGGTGCCGGGAGTGTTGAAACGCGCCTCGTCGCCCAGGCTGAGCAGGTCTTGCAGCGGAATGACGGCGAGCTTGCACACCGAAGCGTAGGCGGTGCGCACCAAGTCCCAGCCGATCTCGTTTCCACTGACGCGCAAATACCGCCGGACGTGGTCGCGCGTGGCCTCGTCGGTGGCGGCGTACCAGCCGCGGGCCGTGTCGTTGTCGTGCGTGCCGGGATAAATCACGGAGTTGGCCTGGTGATTGTGCGGCAGGTAGGGATTGTCGGCTTTGTCGCCGAAGGCGAACTGCAGGACGGTCATGCCGGGCAGGCCGGTGGCCTCGAGCAGGGCGGTGACGCTGGCCGCCGGCTCGCCCAGGTCCTCGGCGATGATTCTGGCGCCGGGAAAGCGCGCGGCCACGGCGCGGAAGAAATCGAGGCCCGGGCCCGGCTTCCACGCGCCGGCGCGGGCCGTGGCTGCGCCGGCGGGAACCGACCAGTAGGTGTCGAAGCCACGGAAATGGTCGAGCCGCACCACGTCGTACAATTCGAAATTGGCCTGGAGCCGCGCAAACCACCACGCATAGCCGTCGGCAGCGTGCACCGGCCAGTCATAGAGCGGATTGCCCCAGAGCTGGCCGTCCGCCGAAAAATAATCGGGCGGGACGCCGGCCACGGCCCGCGGACGCCCGTCGGCCGCATCGAGCTGGAAAAGCTGGGGCGAGGCCCAGACGTCGGCGCTGTCGAGCGCGACGAAAATCGGCGCGTCGCCGATGAGACGGATGCCGAGCGCGGCGGCGCGGGTCTTGAGCTGCGCCCACTGGCCAAAAAAGAGGTACTGGAAAAACTGGTGGGCCTCGCTGCGGCTGGCGAGCGCCGCAGCCAGGGGGGAGTTTTGCGCCGCGGCAAAAGTGCGGACTTCACGCGGCCATTCCCACCAGGGTCGCCCCGAAAAGTGGTCCTTCAAGGCCGAAAAGAGACCGTAGGCGGGCAGCCAGTGCGTCTGCCGGTTTTGAAATGCCGCGAAATCCCCGTCGGGCGCGGCCGCGCGGGACCGGCGGAAGGTTTCGTAAGCCTGGAAAAGGATCGGCCACTTCAGCCGCCAGAGCGCGCCGAAATCCACGCGATCGGAATTGAGAAACAGCAGCGGCGCGGGCGCGCTGTCCGGAATGAGACCGGCGCGGACCAGCGCAACAGGATCGATCAGATAGGGATTGCCGGCAAAGGCGGAAAAACACTGGTAGGGCGAGTCGCCGAAGCCGGTCGGACCGAGCGGGCACATCTGCCAGTAGTGAAAGCCGGCCGCGGCCAGAAACTCGAGGAATTGTCCGGCATGCTGGTCAAGGGTGCCGATGCCGAAATCGCCCGGCAGGCAGGTCGGATGGAGCAAAACGCCGGCCGCGCGCTCCTCGAGCCAGTTAAAGAGCGCGGGCGACGCGCCGGAGCGGGACGGTGGAACCGGGCTTGCCATTCCGGCTCATCTTTCAACCTGGGGCGGCGCGGGCAAGCTCAGTTACGCGCGCCGGCATCAATTTTCCTTGGCGGCGGGCAGCCGTTTTCCGGACTTCCGCTTCTTCGTTTTGGCCAGCGGGACGATGATCACCGGACACAGCGCCTTCTTCAACACGCCGCTGGCCGTGCTGCCGATCAGCAAATCATAAAACGCCGTGTGGCCGTGCGAGCCGATGACGATGTAGTCGGCCGCGAGTTTTTTCGCCTGATCGAGAATAATCGTAACCGGGGAGCCGGTGAGCAGGACGGGGTCGGCCGGAACCTGGCCGGCTTGCAGCTCGGCACGCAGCCGCGCCAGCTGCCGGGCGGCGGCTTTCTTCGCGATCGCGGTGATTTGTGCGATGTTTTCCAGCATCAGGCCGTAATCGCTCGTGATCACCGGCGGCTGGGCGACATGGAGCAGGACGACGCGGCCGTCGAACGCCCGCGCCAGAGCGGCGGCTTCATCGACCACGGCCTGGGTGACCCGCGAAAAATCGATGGGGGTAAGGATCGTTTTCATGCACGAGTTGCCATGCAAGTTCCCGGCAAGGCTATCACGGGCCCTCTTCTTGCGCTCCGCAATGGTTGGCATTTCCCACGCATAACTTGGTCGTCCCGCCCGGCCACAAGTGGGCCCGGCGCCCGGACCGGCCGTCAGCTGCTGGCCGCCGCCGCGTTTGCGCCGAAGGGGAGAAAAAGCTCCCGCTCCGGCGCCGGTTTGGTCCCCGGCAGGATTTCGGTGATGGAGCCGTCCTGGATGGAAACGGTCCAGGCCTCTTTCACGCCGCGCAGGATGACCACGGTGACGCCGTCGCCATTCTTCAAAGCCGCGCTGGCCTCGAGCCAGCGGCTGACCGCGTCGGGCAGTCGGGAGGAGCCGCTGGTCGAGAGAATCATCATGTCCGCATGGGCGGCGTCGATCACGGCCATCTTGTACCAGTGCGGATCGGACAACAGATCGAACCGCCAGAGCACGGGCTGCAATTCCGTGTCGTCGCTGAGAACCTGGAGTAATTCCTTCAAAAGGCCGACCGCCCGGTGGCCGGCCGCCGCATCCTCGTAGGCCACCACCGTCTTCAGCGGGGCGGCGCCCGTTGCTGGAAGGGAGCCTTGCATCGCAGCGTCAGGCGGCGTGGGCCAGCGCGCGGCCGCCCGCCAGGGCGTCGGTCGGCCCGTGCAGCCGTTCGCGATAAGCCGAAGGCGCCTCGCCGGCGAGACGCCGGAAGACGCGGTTGAATTGCGAGAGCGACTGGAAGCCGGCCTCATAGGCCGCCTCACTCACGCGCTTGTGCGGATTGAGCAGCAATTCCTTCACCGTTTCGACGCGCAGCCGTGCGAGATAATCGACGAAGGTCACGCCCGTCTCCTTTTTGAACATCTTGCAGAAATAAAACACGCTCATGTTCACCGCCCGCGCCACCTGCGCGAGCGACAGCTCCTCGCTGTGATGCTCGGCGATGAAGGCGCGCGCCTTGGTGATGACGGGGGCCTCGGCCGCGGCCCCCTTCAGCACGATCTGATTGCCGATGGTGGAAAGATGCTGGGCAAAAATGGAGAGTAGGCGCAGGGCCGAGTCGTACTGCCTGCGCGCGATGATGCGGGTCTGGTAATAGGCCGTCTCGAGCTGCTTGAGGTTGCCGGGGTTGCCCCACCTGGCGAGCTGCCGGACGGTGTTTTTGAATTTTCCTTTTGATGGCCGGCGCAGCATCACCTGTCCGGTTTGCAGATAGGCGAGCACGTTTTCCCCCAGGCGGATGGGCACGGCCGATTCGGTCAGGCCGGCGAAACATTCCATGGTCTTGGGCTCGTCGCCGGCCTCCTCCTCGATCTTTTGCTGCAGCTGCAGGCAGGCGGCGCAGGTCTTGTTCATCGCCGCCATCAGGGCGCAAAAGGGATTGGCCTGTTTCGCACCGTGCAGCGGCGGCTGGAAGGAGCCGGCGGCCCGCACCGCCAGGGGCAGCCCGGTGGTGGTCTGGAAGGCCTGCGCATAGTCACGGTAAATCTCCGACTTTTGCAGTTGCGCGACGGTCTCGCGGATATGCTGGACCTGGTTGTCCGTGGGGCGGGGAAGAAAGGCGACGGCGTTTTGCATGGGGCCAACCTTAGCAGCTGCGGCCGGCGCCGGAAATTGGAGCCCAGCCCTTTTCTCACTAAGGAATTTTCTTAGTCGGGCTGAGCCCCGGCCACAGTGCGCCAGGTCCGCCTTGCTCCCGGGCGCTTCCGCCTCCTAGCTATGCGCCATGCCCGCCGCCAAAAATTACGCCGACATGACCAAAGCCGAACTGATCGCTTTGCTCCAGGCGATCGAGCGCGATCTCCTCAATCGCCCGCCGGCGCAGGGCGAGGCCGAGCGCACCCAGCTGGAGCGGCAGCTGCTCGCCACCGTCCGCGAGCTCCAGGACATCAAGGCCGCGCTCGACGAGCACTCCATCGTCGCCATCACCGACGCCGCCGGCAAGATCACCTACGTCAACGACAAGTTCTGCGCCATTTCCAAATACGCCCGCGAGGAGCTCCTCGGCCAGGATCACCGCATCATCAACTCGCGCTATCATTCCAAGGAATTTTTCCGCGATCTCTGGGCCACGATCGCCCGCGGCCGCGTCTGGCACGGCGAAATCCGCAACCGGGCCAAGGACGGCGGCTACTACTGGGTCGACACCACCATCTTTCCGCGGCTCAACGAGGCCGGCAAGCCGCTGCAATATGTCGCCATCCGCACCGACATCACCGGCCGCAAGGCCGACGAGCTCGAGTTGCAGCGCTTCGCCGCCGACCTTGCCGAGAAAAACAAGGAGCTGGAGACCATCGTCTACACCGTTTCGCACGACCTGCGCTCGCCGCTGGTCAACGTCCAGGGTTTCGGCCGCCAGCTCAGCCGCGCCTGTGAAAAAATCCATGCCACGGCCGTCGCCGCCCAGAGCGGGGTGGTTCGCACCGCGGAGTTGAAGCCGCTGGTCGAGACCTCCATTCCGCAGGCCCTGCACTTCATCAACGCCGGCGTGAACAAAATGGAAATGCTGCTCGCCGGCCTGCTCCGCTATTCGCGCCTCGGCCGCATCAGCCTCACCATCCGCCCGCTGGAAATGAACGCGCTTCTCGCCGACGTTGTCGCCGCGATGAAATTCCAGATCGACGAAGCCAAGGCCGAGGTGCGCGTCGAGCCGCTGCCTGGCTGCCTCGCCGACCGCGAGCAGACCAGCCAGGTTTTCGCCAACCTCATCGACAACGCCCTGAAATACCGCGACCCGGCCCGGCCTCTCCGCATCACCATCGCCGGCCGCGTCGAGGAAGGGCAGGCGGTTTATTCCGTGGCCGACACCGGCGTGGGCATCCCGCCCGAGCACCAGCCCAAGGTCTTCGAAATCTTCCACCGCCTCAACCCCGACTCCACCGTCGGCGAGGGGCTCGGCCTGACCATCGCCCAGCGCGTCCTCGAGCGGCAGAAGGGCAAGATTTGGGTTGAGAGCCGCGAAGGGGTGGGTTCGACTTTCTCCGTTTCACTGCCGGCGGCGGACTCCGCCCAGTCATGAGTCAAGGCAACATCAAGAACGCACCGGTCATTCTCATCGTCGAGGATGACGAGGGCCACGCCATCCTCGTCCGCCAGAACCTCGAGGAGGCCGGCCTGAACAACTCCATCGAGCATTTCCGCGACGGCCAGGCCGTCCTCGATTTCCTCTTCCGGCGCGGCGCCGGCCGAATCCGTGAGGAAAACCAGCTTTATCTCGTCCTGCTCGACATCCGCATGCCCAAAGTCGACGGCATCGAGGTGCTCCGCCAGATCAAGGCCGACCCCACCTTGCACAAGCTGCCCGTCATCATGCTCACCACCACCGACGACGTCCGCGAGGTCGAGCGCTGCCACCAGCTGGGCTGCAACATCTACATCCAGAAACCGGTGGACTACGAGAAATTCGCCGAGGCCATCCGCCGCCTCGGCATGTTCATGACCCTGCTGCTCGTGCCGGCGGTGAACAGCGGGCGCTAGCGCCGAGGCGAAACATTTCATGAGCCGCCTCCGCGACGTAAGCATTCCTTCCGCCCCGCGGCCGGCCGTTTCGCCACCGCCCGCCGGGCTCCGGCCGTGACCGAACCCCTCCAGCATCCGCGCATCCTCGTCGTCGACGACGACGAAGGCCTGCTGATTTTGATGGCCGAAACCCTCCGCGCCGAGGGCTACGATGTCGCCACCGCCGGCTCCGGCGCCGCCGCGCTCGCCTGGCTCGAAAAACACCGGCCCGACCTCATGCTCCTCGACCTCAAGCTCAAGGACGTCGGCGGCCCGGTGCTGTTGCGGCAGATCAAAAGCGCGGATTCGCCCATCCCGTTTCTCGTCGTCACCGGCCAGGGCGACGAAAAGGTCGCGGTCGAAATGATGAAGGAGGGCGCGCTCGACTACGTCATGAAGGACTCCGCGCTGCTCGACCTCCTGCCCAGCGTGGTCAAGCGCGCCGTCTCCGCCCTCGACCAGAACCGCGCCCTCGCCGCCATGCTCAAGGAGCGCCAGCGCCTGGAAAAGGAACTTCTCGAGGTCAGCGAACGCGAACGCCACCGCATCGGCGAGGATCTCCACGACGGCCTCGGCCAGCAGCTCACCGCCATCGAGCTGCTTTGCACCACGCTGAAGGAGGACATGACCGCGCTCCATCATCCGCGGCTGATCAAGCAGGTCGAGCAGGTCAGCCAGCTCCTGCGCGAGGCCATCACCCACGTGCGCTCGCTCGCCCGCGGCCTTGTCCCGGTCAAGGGCGAGTCCGACGCCCTGCAGGTCAGTCTCCTCGAACTGGTCGACCGCACCAACGCCCTCGGCCGCCTGAAATGCAAGTTCGAGTGCCCTTCGCCCGTGCTCATCACCGACGGCGCCGTGGCCGGCCATTTTTACCGCATCGCCCAGGAGGCGGTGAACAACGCCATGAAACACAGCCAGGCGAAGGAGCTGATCATCCGCCTCGCCCAAAACAAGGGCGTGCTCGAGCTGCAGATTCGCGACAACGGCCGCGGCCTGCCCAAAAACCCGAAAAACCCCGGCATGGGCCTGCAGGTCATGCGCCACCGCGCCAGCGTCATCGGCGCGGATTTGAGTGTCGATTCCGAGCCGGGCCGCGGCGTTATCATCACCTGCACCTTGAGAAAATCCCGATGAAACGCCGTGCCAAAGGTTCGCCGCCGCCCGCTGCCGCGCCCGCCGCGCGCAAAAAAATCCTCCTTGTCGACGACCATCCGTTCATGCGCGCCGGGCTCGCCCAGCTCATTGACCGTCAGCCCGACCTCGTGGTCTGCGGCGAAGCCGGCAACGCCGCCGATGCCATCCGCGAACTGGCCAAGGGCGGAGTCGACCTCGTCCTCACCGACCTGACCATGCCCGGCCGCGGCGGGATCGAGTTCATCAAGGACCTGCAGGCGGCGCAGCCGGGCCTGCCCGTCCTCGTCGTCTCCATGCACGACGAGGTGATCTACGCCGAGCGCGCGCTTCGCGCCGGCGCGCGCGGCTATATCATGAAGGAAGCCGGCGGCGAAAACCTCCTCCTCGCCATCCGCCAGATTCTGGGCGGACAGGTCTACGTCAGCCCCAAGATGTCGGCGCGCATCCTCGACACCTTCTCCGGCCGCAAGCCGCGCGGCTCCAGTTCGCCGATCGAAAAGCTCAGCGACCGCGAATTCGAAATCTTCCAGTTGATCGGGCAGGGGAAGAGCACGCGCGACATCGCGAAACAACTCAACCTCAGCCCGAAGACGGTCGACGTTCACCGCGGAAACATAAAGGAGAAGCTGGAGCTGAACGACGCCACCGCGCTCGTCCGCCACGCCGTCCGCTGGGTCGAGGTGCAGGACGTCGGGTCGTAAACGGCCATTTCGTCTTTATGAACGGGTTGCTCCGACAAATTTCTTAAATCTCGAATCTGCAATAGCTGCACTCAGTGCAGCCGAATGACACTGTTCGCCGAAAGATGAGACGTGCTGCAAAAATAGTTTTCTTGCTCGGTGCCGTCGGAATGGTGGCTTTTGTAGCGTTCGTGTTGTTCGCGTTTCGATCCGGCCCAGAAGAGCGCGCACAGCATCTGGCTCACGTTGCTTGGCTGCCAGCAGAGGCGAGCGACGTGACCTATGTCAAAAGAGACGGCTTTGGTTGGGTTATCTGCTACGATTGCAAATTGCCGAAAGAAGCGCTCGACCGCTTGGCTCAAAAAGAAGGATGGAAGTTGGTGCCGAAGAACGATGTCACCACTGGCTTGCGTAACATACTTTGTCCATCTCCACCGAAAAAGAAGACGGATCCACATGACGTGGTCACCGTCGATTTGGGTCATGAACCTAATCCTCCTGCTGTCAGGAAAGCACTATTCTATGAAAACCGCCATCCGAACGGCGGAGGCGTCACAGTCATCTACGACCTTGATACTAGTCGTTTGTTTGTCCATAAAAGCCACAATTAGAAGAGAGGCGAACCAATCCCGCCGGGGCCGTTTTCGCTGCGCTTGTCCTCGCGTGGTTCAGTTTTAACGTTCGGCAAGAATCGCATCTGCCGGCAAAGAACGATGATCCTTTCGACTTGGAGCGGTTCGTGGCCGTCTAGGATTGCATGCCAACGTGGCGATCCGGGAGCTGAGAGGAGCCCAACCAATCGCGAGACCCAACGCGGATCGGCCGAAGCTGCCTGCATTGGCGGAATTTTTGTGCCGGGCTGGTGACGATTCCGCAAACATTTCATGCAGATGGCGGTTCGCCGTTGACCAGCGGATCTTACTGTTTTTCAAGGGTGTCGCGGACGCCGACGTCCTCGGCGCAAGTCATGAGTTCTGCGCACGTGGCGACTGATTATACGACCCTTTTCATTTATCTGCCAACCTGGATGATCAATTATGAATCGTAATAAATTATCACCCTTTTCGTGGTGCACAGGGCTTTTGCTCCTTGTGTTCGCCTCTTCCGCTCACGCCCAAATCTTCAATTTCACCTTCACCAGCAGTGGCATGAATGCCACGGGCATGATCGATGTCGTGAGCGGAGTCGCCCAATCCGGCACAATCAACGTCACAGGAGTCCCGGTTGAGGCAGACCCAAGTATGTTGATTACCGCGGCAGGGTCCTTGCTTCCGGGTTCCGGGGCGGTCGAGAATCACAATGGCGACGTCCTGACCTATGACAATCTGGTCAGTTTTTCGAGTGATCCCATTCTAACCGGCAATGGACTGGTTTTTGTCGCCGGCCAATATGGGCCGACTCACTATAACACGCTTATCGGCCTGAATGGCGGTGATGCGTATGGTAATCTCAGCCCAGGTGAATATACTTTGTTTGTCGGAGAGGCTCTGCTGGACGGGAGTGGAAACGTGATTGCACCCGAGTACGTGTATCATTGGGACACGGCGTTTGGCTCTCTGTCACTCACTGCAATTCCAGAACCCGCGGCATACGCTGCCGTATTCGGGCTCGCAGCTTTGGTGTTTGTGGTCATTCGCCGGCGGAAGATCGTGACCACCTGAGCAGACTTTTGACGTCTGAGCGCATATATTTTTGCGTTTGGGCGTGCAGGCTGTCGTATATTCCAAGCACCGCCGGGGCTGTTTTCGCCGCGTTTGTCCCTTTTTGAGCCAGATCTGACGTTACCTCCGAGAGCCGAACCTTCGGCCGCGTTGATTATTGCTATTCGCCACCCATATCCCGGCATCGCCTTGGTCCGCGATCACCGGCGCAAGTTTTTGAGCCAGTTTTGGTAATTATCCCTTGACAACAAGTAAAAGCCTGCTAGAGTGCAGGCATGAAATACACCGTCAACGACTTCCATGAGCAGTTTAAGACTGATGCCGAGTGTTTGGACTTCATTTTCAAGACGAGATTTCCTGATGGCGGCAAATGCGGGTGCGGAAAGGTGGATTGCTTTTACCCAGTCACGGGCCGGCGCTGCTACGCCTGTTCATGGTGCGGACGGCAGATTTCCCCAACTGCCGGCACGATCTTCCACAAATCAGAGACTTCCCTGAAACTGTGGTTCTTCGCCATTTTCCTCATGTCTTCTTCAAAGAACGGCGTGGCGGCAATGGAACTGAAACGCCAGCTTGGCGTGACTTACAAGACCGCTTGGCGTATGGCGCATCAAATCCGCAAGCTGATGGATGTCTCGGGCGGCAAACTCAGCGGAGTGGTTGAGGTGGATGAGACCTACATCGGCGGTCTATCCAAAAACATGCACATCAAGAAACGGGCCGAAAAGGAAATCAAAACTGGGCCGCACAGCAAAACCGCCGTCCTTGGTCTTGTGCAACGGGAAGGTGAGGTGAGAGCAAAGGTTATTGAGGAGACAGCTACTTGGTCATTGGTGCCACAGGTCATGGACCATGTTCACCAAGGCTCCACGGTATGCACTGATGAATGGAAGGGCTACAACCTTGTTGGCCGCGTTGGCTATGTCCATGCCCGAGTCAATCACCGGGACAAGGAATATGTCCGCGCCATCGCTCACACCAACACGATTGAAGGCTTTTGGAGCCAGCTCAAACGCTCAATCAACGGGACTTTTCATCACGTTTCAAAGAAGCATCTTCAGAACTACGTGAATGAATTTTGCTACCGTTACAACCGTCGGAAATCGGAACAGCCGCTTTTTTCTGATCTTTCGGTGCGAGTGGGTGAGCAGCGCGCGTAAGCAAGCCGAAAAAAGCGGATTTGTCGGTTTCTTGGGGAGGATTTTTTTTCATCCAATCCGAAACGGAGAATTTATTGCAGTTGTTAAAATTCTGACGGGGTCTCCACCTGATGGAAGCGTGCTAAGAGAAGACAAATAAACTACGGATAAACACTTATTAAAATATTGGGATTGGCGTGAATGCCGATGTGATCGTGTTCGAGAGCCACCATGAGTAGGCCTGTCAAAATCATGGCAAAATGAATATATAGATTGTCCTCTTATTAATGATCCATTAACTACTTGTGATGACCGACAAAAACGGGATTTAGAATTTGCGTAAGGTCTGGTTATCTGGGCTCTTGCTGCGCCGGTGGCCTTGAATGAGTGTAATAATTGATTGTTACCTTTTCTTATTCCTCGTACCGGATGAATACTTTGAGCCTCCACTTTTATCACTTCTCCCTCGATAGAGGGATTAGGTGAAAAATCAGCCCACCCTGTGTTATCTGGCGTAACATGCGGATTGCTCACGGGCCTTAATTATTTCATCAACTTGAATCGGATCAAGATCTAACATTGCTGAAAAATCTTCTATACCCAATGAAGATTCTCCGCATAACCCTAATGCCAAATTATACTCAAAAATAAGCTGAGACTCTGTGATTTCTCTAACCCGGGAAGCATATTGAGAAGCTTCGGATTTAAATTTTCGCTTACTGATTGCCCCGTTAGAGAAATTTGAATATAACTCGGCATACTTTTGATTTCGTCTCAAGGCCCTAATGATTCTAACCGCAACCATAAAAGCATGGTTTATTGTAGATGTATCAATAAAATCATACGGTGCATAAGCAACGCCAGTGGCCCATGAAGGAATCGCTGAATTAGTCCAGTTTCCATCTATAGTATAAGATGAACTAGCCGAAGTTATTTGGTATCCTGAACTCATTGTCCTACAAATTAAATTTTTTTGGCTGATCTTGAATAATCTTCGCCAAAGGAAGGGCTACTTCTATCGGTACGCTAATTGTAGCAACAATTTCCCTCGTTATGCTCTCTGGATTTTTAATGTTTAATGTCTGGCCGATCATTTCGACATTTCCATCAGTAATACGAGCCTCTACGGTCGCTGATTCTGGCATTGACGGATATTCAACGTAAAAGTGCAAAAGCATTTGACGAAGCCCATTAACCGATGCGAATGCACCATGAACAGGGTACATGGCATGG
>DATJYF010000144.1:0-6335 GCA_035499715.1 Opitutaceae bacterium
GGTACATGGCATGGGTAGGGGACTTAACAAATGGGAAATCTATTTTCTTGGTTTCTATTGATTGAGGCATGGAACGTAATTTGTTGCTCACCGTTGCACTGGACGCCTTTCCGGTCAACCCGGAATAAAATCCCATTTGGATTGGAGGCCGAAGCCATACCCTTAAGTTACTCTTAATCACAGGTTGGGGCAAACTGTGACTTTTTGGTGCAAGTTGGGGCTTGCCCTTTTTTGACCCTGATTTTTTCATCTTCCCGGCTTTTTGGCCCGCTTTTGAGCTACTTGAGGTGAAGGGTCAATCACCCCAGTTTTCAAGGCGGCGGAGATCTGTCTCGTGCCGCGATTCCAGCTCCGCCAACCGGTCACAGAGCGCAATCGCGACTTCGGCCAGATGCTTGATGCCTTCGGAACTAGCCGGCTCATTTCGGATTCGAACCGCCGCGGACTTGATGTCTTCATAGGTTGCCATAACGATCGGCTCGTGCCATGCCGGCTTCTCACGGCTGCGCCGGGGTGCCGGCAAGTAGCTTCGGTCACGATGGGCGATTAGTCGAGAGACGAACGACGATTTCTCGAAAATCTTGCCGCGCCGCACTCAGGCGGCGCCCGGCGCGACCGGCACTTTCCGCTTCCGCAAAAATCCGTCCAGGGCGTTCAAGTCCGTGGTGTCACCGCGCGAAAGTTCATATTCCGTGGAGACGACCCGCGACAGAAAGCCGTCCAGCCAGTCCAGCAACACGGCGCGGCGGGGGAGCCAGATCTCAGGCGCGGCGAGAATGGCGGTGCGCAGACTATGAGCGTGGGTAAGCTGTTCCTGATATTTGTGCATGTGGTTCCTCGTGTTTTTGCCCGGAGATTGATCGGACGGAGCGACGCCGAGCATCTGCCTATGCGCCGCCGAGTCGAGCGCCATCGGCCGCGCGTGCGCGGATAGTGCGAACCCCGTGCGACGGTGGCGCTTCGAGAAAAAATAAATCGGCGAGTCATTCGCGCGAGGGGCGGGATCCCGATATTTTTTGGAATCGCGCGATGGTCCTTGCGTTTTAGACTTTTTGCCCGGAGCTTCCATGGGTAAGTGGCGTTTAGAGCCCAGTTGCTGGTGAGTCTTCAGGTGAGCTTCAAGTTCAGGTGATGATTCGAAACCCGATTCCCGGGAACACACTGAACACCGAACGAAGCATACGAAATACATCACTCATGAACCCGAAACTTTATGTTGGAAACGTGTCGTTCCAAACCACCGAGGCGGATCTCCGCCAGGCATTCGGCCAGTTTGGCGCGGTGACCGACATTCACATCGCGAGTGACCGCATAACGGGCCGGCCGCGCGGTTTTGCCTTCATCACGTTCAGCAATGCGGACGAGAGCAAGCTCGCGGCGGAAAAGATGAACGGCGCCGATCTCGGCGGTCGCCCGCTGACCGTCAACGAAGCGAAGCCCAAGGGATAAATGGGCGGCGGCCGTTCCTGCGGACGGCCCTGATCTTCGCGCCGCGGGGGCACGTTTGCGGCGATCACCGCCTGCGCAGAACCCGGCTCGGCGCCGCAGACTGCCGGTTCCGATGCAGGCCGCTCGCGCGGGCGCTTTCCCGGATGTATCCCATCGCTTCGCAAAGCTCGCCATCGCCGCCTTAGGCAGGATCGGCTTTCACGCCATTGACCACGAGCTGCCGGATCGCGCGCGTGAGTTTGTCGGCATCGTCGCGCCGGTCCTGGACCGCAATCACTTGATTTTGCCGCGCCGGAAGCGAAGGCGAAGACGCACCGTTTAAAGCGGATGAGCCGAGATTAAAGGCCCGTGTCGCCCGTGAATCAGGTATGCAAGCCTTCAAGCGGGGTGCACGCACCTTAACGGCAGGCCGTGAGGTCGCTTCAGGCATTGGTCTCAGTGATATTTTTTGACTCCTTGGTTCGAACGTTACGTCATTTCCCCAATGACCGGTTGCATTGCGGAATGAGAATCAAATGAAACGCCTGCTGCTATCGCTTCCATTTGTCGTATTTGGCGGTTCGATGATTTGGCTGACCCGGACTTCCGACCCAAAAGAATGGATGGCCATCACCGCGCTGTCCTCGTTCGTGTTATCGCTGCTCGTGGTGCCGATTATTTCGCGAAGGAGCCTGCTTCTCGGTTATACCGCCATTATATTTACCCTGCTGGTGGCCGCCGTTTCGATTGTCTTCTACATTCATTCTGAGCCTCCGCCGTCGCAATCGGAAGTGGCCAAGTTATTTGTTAATGATTCGATCAAGGTTCCACTGGCATGCTATCGTATGGCGATTGGACATTATCCTATGACCGCGGAAGGCCTCGATGCATTGGTCCGCTGCCCAAAGGGCCTGGAGAAAATATGGAAAGGACCCTATGTTGCCGGCGATCATGTGCCTTTGGATCCCTGGGGGCGTCCATATCAGTATCGGTGCCCAGGCATTCACAACCCGAAAGGTTATGATGTGTGGAGCCTCGGGCCAGACGGAAAATCGAGCGAGGACGACATCGGGAACTGGTCGCGGTGAAAATGAAAGCTCATGCCTGTGGGGTTAGGGCACCCAGCCACAAGCGGATGAAATTCGGCTGCATTGACACCCGCGGAGCCGCGCTTAACTAGGCGGCGTGCGGCTTTCTTTCCCCACTGGCCCGGTGTTTCCGTCGCTTCGCAGCGGCGCGGCATGATGCAACTGACAACGGAGAGCCGGCGCGCGCAGTGGATCGGCCTGCTCGGCGCGTGGGCCATCGCAGCGCTGCTGCTCTGGCTGCATTTGGCCGCTTATCGCGATTACGTTCAAATCCTGGATCGCACCGGATTGCGGGGAACGCCGGCGGCGGGGACGCCGTTGCGGCAGATTTGTCCGGATGCCGACACGCAGATGTGGGTGCGGCACGCCATCGCGCTGACCGAGGGTGCGGGGCCGCAGATGCGCTTCACCCATGCGGACAACGCGCCGTACGGCCGCGAGGTGCACTGGGATTCGGGCCTGCCGTGGCTGATCGTGTTGGCCGGATCGTTCCGGCACGAGCTTGACGGCACGCCGTGGCCGCAAGCCATCGAGCAGGCGATTGCGTGGTTCAATCTGCCGCTGCTGATGGCGTTCGTGATCGCGCTCTCGACGTGGGTGAGCCGGCGGGCCGGCCTGGGGGCCGGAGTTTTTTTAACGTTTGCGATGATGGGAAACGACGACTTCTACAACGGATTCAGCCCGTTCTTTGTCGGCCATCACGGCGTTTTTGCGGCGGCGGTGCTCGGACTGGTCCTGGGCGTCGCGTTCATGGGCGCAGGATTCTGGCGCGTGTCCGATGGCGGTAATTCACTTTTGCCGCGGTCCGTGGAGGAGGCCCGGCGCGCGGCTGTGTTCTCGGCGGTGTGCGGCGGCATCGGCATGTGGGTCAGCGCGCCAACGCTGGTGCCGGCCATCGCCATTTGCGGCATCGCGGGAGCGGGATTGATCGCTGCGTTTGGCCGCCGGGCGGTGGAGGAAGGCGCGAGCCTCGAGCCGGCGATCTGGCGGCTGTGGGGCGCGGTGGGCGGAACGATCAGTTTGATTTTCTACCTGCTTGAATATGCACCTCATCATCTCGGCCTGCGGCTGGAAGTGAATCATCCATTCTACGCCGCGGCATGGTGGGGCGGCGGCGAGGTCATTGCCCAAATCGCGGAGTGGCGGCTGGCCGGAAAAAATTTTCGGCCGCGAACCGTACGGCTGACGCTGGCGGCGGCGGCGATTCTGCTCGCGCCGGCGACGATCGCGCTGGGCGGATCGAGCGTGTTCGTCGTGTTCGATCCGTTTGTCGCGCAGCTGGCGCAATACGTGTCGGAAGGCTATTCGCTGGCCAAGGCGGTTCGCGTTTTCGGGCCGGCCCAACTCTGGAACGAGCTGCCGTGGACCGGCGCCGCGCTCGGGCTCGGTGCCGCCGGGTGGTGGCGGTGCCGTTTTCCGGACCGCGTAGTCGTGGCGTTCGCCGGACTCGCGGCCGTTGCCGCCACAGCGATGGCTGCGGCGCAGCTGCGCTGGTGGACGAGCGCGGCGGCCATGCAGATCGTGATGATCCTCGTGGCGGTGGTGGCGCTCGCCGGCCGGAGGGCAAACTGGCTGAAGTGGAGTGTGCTGGCCGTCGTCATCGGCGCACTCTGCCTGCCGCCCGCGATTTCCCGGATCGCGACGCAGCGGCGCGACAACCGCCGCCATCTCGTCGACCGCATGGACGCACTGCAACCGCTATACCGCGACATCGCGCGCGCGCTTCGCGCCTCGCAGCCTGGCGGAAACATCATCCTGCTCGCGAGCCCGAATGCGTCGGACTCGATCGGCTACTACGGACGATTGCAGACGATCGGAACGCTTTATTGGGAAAACGTCGCCGGCCTGCGGGCGGCGGCTGGGATTTTCTCGGCGCAATCGCCCGACGAAGCGCGGCGATTGGTGAGGAAACGCGGAATCACTCACATGGTGATGATTTCCGAGGAAAATTTTCTCGCCCAGTATTTCAGCCTGCTGCACTCAAACCCGAACGGCGAGTCGCTGGAATCTTCTTTTGGCTACCAGCTTTTGGTCGGCAGCGACGTTCCGCTCTGGCTTGAGCCGATTCCTTACGATGCGCCCAGGGATGTGCGGGTTCATCCGGAACGGATCGCGCTGTTCAAGACGCGGTTCAGCTCGCCGCCGGCGGAGGCGGACTACGAAGCGGCGTTGAAGGACCTTGCGTTTGGCGACACGGCAGCGGCGGAAGACAAGCTTGATGCCGCGCTCGCCCTGGCGCCGGACTCGGCGGAGTTCTGGCTCGCGAAAGCCAGGCTGCTCCTCGGCCGTGGCGATGCTGCCGGTGCCCTGGCGGCCGTGAACGAATCGGCCGCGCACGCCGCGCCGGCGCAGCGGTTCGGCATTTTCGCCGAGGCGGCCTATGGTTTCCATGCGAACGGCGCCTTTCCGGAAACGGCGCAGCTCTGCCGGCAGGCCCTCGCGCTGCACTTCGATGCCACGATCGCGAACAACCTGGTCTGGCTGCTCGCGACCTGCGCCGACGACCGCGTCCGCAACGGCGCCGAAGCGCTCAAGCTCGCGGAGCGGCTGGCGCCGGACCATCCGGAATATCGTTTTCGCAGCGCGCAGGCGGCGGCGCTGGCCGAGTGCGGGCGTTTTCGCGAAGCAGTGGAACTCTCCGAGCGGGCGATGGCCGGCGCGAAAAAGACGGGCGACGAAAAAGGCGCGGCCGACGAGCAGCAGCACCTGGCGGCCTACCGCGCCAGCCGACCCTGGCGGGAGTGAGGTGCATTAGCACGATGCGCCAGGACTCGGTCGATGCTTGTCGCGGGCCGTTTCATTTTCAATGACGTTGACCATGAAAAAACTCCAGCTTGTGAAAATGATATTCTTCGGGTTTGGACTTGCCGGTTTGGCGTCGTGCGCCACGCCGGCGCCCAAGCCTCACCGGCGTGGAGCGGAAGGTTGAACGCCCGTGCCGTTCTCGCGCAAAAAACTCCCAGCGGCGGGCGTGTCGGGTGACAAGCGCATGACGGACAAAAAATAACGAAAAGCCAAGGTGCTGTTAAAAGCAGTGACAAAGCGCGGTGAGGTCCTCTTGCGATTTTTGTTCACGAAAGCCGGCATTGATCATTGCGCCGCCTGAGCGGCGATCGGAACTGGCGGGCAGACGCCGTTGGTCTTTCATCTGACCTCCGCATGCGGATGTGGTGGTGCCGATCTGCGGACAAAGGCCGCAAAAAAGCGGCGCATTTCGTAATGCGAAATTTTCCGAATAGATGCCGATTGCGGTTGTCATTTCTTAGTTGTTGATGCAAATATTATGCGTTACATAACTGAAACTTATACCCCAAAGTCCTCATGAATACCCAAGGCAGCTCCTACCCTGTGGCCGTTCGTCGGCCGAATGTCCGGGCGGCATCTTTTGCCGGCCTGATTGTGCTCTCCACTCTCACCTTTCTGTTGCCGGCCCGCGCCGTGGATGTCCTCACGGATATGAACGACAACAACCGGACCGGTCGCAATCCGAACGAAACGATCCTCAATACGAGCAACGTCAACCAGACCACCTTCGGCAAGGTCTGGGCCTATTCGGTCGATGGCTCCACCTACGCCCAGCCGCTCTATGTGTCGGACGTAAGCATCGCCGGTGGCACGCACAATGTCGTCTTCATCGAGACGATGGAAGATGACGCCTACGCCTTCGACGCCGACAGCAATACGCAATTCTGGCATGTGAGTTTCACCGGCGGCAACATCACGCCCGTTCCGATCGCCGATATCACCGGCAACAACAGCCTGAACATCACC
The DNA here is from genome assembly GCA_035499715.1 of Opitutaceae bacterium. GTDB lineage: Bacteria > Verrucomicrobiota > Verrucomicrobiia > Opitutales > Opitutaceae > DASRHD01. The sequence continues at coordinate 6,288 of DATJYF010000144.1, forward strand.
GGCGACGTGGGAATTGAGAGCACGCCCTATATCGACAAATCGACGGGC
>DATJYF010000145.1:0-5247 GCA_035499715.1 Opitutaceae bacterium
CTGCGCCGGCAGGCGACAAAAAACGATCGCCTGCCCTACGTCCCGGCGCTTCAGGCCGAGGCCGTGAGATCAGGCGATTCGGCGCGGCGGGCGATGGCGTCGACGGATGCCACCTGATTCGGCAGGCGACAAAAAACGATCGCCTGCCCTACGTCCCGGCGCTTCAGGCCGAGGCCGTGAGATCAGGCGATTCGGCGCGGCGGGCGATGGCGTCGACGGATGCCACCTTGTATTTATGCGCACCGGGCGCGGCGGTTTTGTCTTCAAACCGGAACGGAGTCTTGTCGATCTGCGGATGGTGGGCGACCTGGGCGATCTTCTGGCCGTCGCGCAGGATTTCGTAGTGCGAGATAGGCTCGTCGCCGGCATAGGCGGTTTGCCACGACAGCTTGACGACGCGCTTGCCATCGGCGGAGTCCTGCGCGAGGGCGGCATCGCGCGGCGGCGTCAGATCCTGATGCGGCAACTGGAAGTAGTTGGTCTTGCCGTCCTGGACGGTCGCGGTGGTCTTTTCGATGGCGCGGCGATCGGACACCGAGAGGCCGTTGGGCTTGATCTGCGCGGCCATCAGGTTCTGTTGCATCTGGCACTTCCGCGGGTCGCCGTCGATCTGCCCGGTGCCGACGATCAGCGTGCAGATGCCGGGCGTCGACAGCGAATACTGGATGAGCGGATGGCTGGGGAGCGTGGCGCTGCCGACGTTGCGAATGACGTGCGACGGGTTGTTGGAGAACATGGGGGGCTTGCCGTACATGGATCCGTCGGCGAAGGTCTTCATGCCGATCAGGCCCATTTTGCGGGCTGCGGCCACGGGAATGTTGTTGTACTGCATGTTGAAATTGAGGCGGTCGTTGGCGTTGATGGCCACGAGCATGCCGTCGAGGAGGTTGCCGGTGTCGCGCTGCAGCATCTCGATCATCACCGGCGGCGAGCTGTGGCCGGAGAATCCGACGTGGCGGATGAGCTTTTCCTCCTTGGGATTTTGGCCGGTGAGGTTGCTGCCGTCGCGCAGATCGCGGAGCACGGCCAGGGCGCCGATGTTCTCGGCTTTCGGGTCGGTTTTATCGAGGCCGGTATAGAGGGCGTCGACCTCTTCCACCGTGGCGAGGGCATGGCACAGCACCAGATTGAGGTAGGCGCCTTGGGGATAGTTGCCCTGGCCATCGCCGAAGATCTGGCTGAGGGTGCGCCGGACGTCGTCGGCGGTGTGGGAGCCGGCGGGTCCGTTGCTGAATCCGCGGATTCTGGGGTTGGCGGCGCCGCCCTTGCCCCAGCGAAGACCGGTTTTGCTGGTGAGGAAGATGGATTCGCGCAGTTTCCGGTTGTAGCCGGGCTCGCCGGGGATGAGGTGCAGTTCGCGAAAGGCCTTGCCGTAGTTGGACTGGCTGGGGCCGTAGGCGTTGGAGGTGTCGAAGTAGTTGATGCCGAGGTGAAAGGCCTTGAGGATGATGGGGACCGGGTCCATGCCTTCGGGAGTCCATTGCAGCGAGGCCTGACCGCCCAATCCGAGGGTGGTCGGCTCGAAATTCAGCCGGCCGAAGTCGCGCTTGAGGAGCCGGCCGGGGAGGGTTTGGGCGCCGGCGACGAACGGGCCGATGCACGCGGTTTGCAGCAACCGTCTGCGGGAGATCGTCATGGGGAGCCTCCTATCGGAGTAACCAGGATAGCTCCAATGGAGTTACGGAGGTGAAGCTCTGAAAATGCCGGGAACGAGGACCCGGCAAATTGGTTTCAGACCCCGGAACGCCGGCATGAGTGCTGGCGCTCCAGGCACGAGTGCCCGCGCCACGAGCGCGGGAGGGCGGCCGGTTACAGTTTTCAATCCTCTTTCACGCAGAGACTGGTAAAATCGAAAATTCCATCATGGCAAAACCTACACATCATCCGCCGAAATACTCGCGCGAACGCAAAGATCTCTCCGAAATGCCGGACTGGCTGAAGAAGAAAGCCTGTCCGAACCGCGCCAAATACCTTGCCGGAAAGCGGATTCTACCTAAGAATCTCACGGGTAAGGACAAGCTTCCCGACATCGTCGATAACGCCTTTCTGGCCTACAACGGCGCCCGCCTCCGGGAATCCTGCCAGTTGTTCACCCGGAAAATGTTACAGAACGATGTCACCATCGGCATGAGTCTTTCCGGGGCGCTCACACCCGCAGGTCTGGGCGCCTCGTGCATTGTGCCGCTGATCAAAGCGGGCTTCGTCGACTGGATCGTCTCCACGGGCGCGATTCTGTATCACGACATGCATTTCGCCCTCAATTACCCGGTGCGGCAGGGCGATTTCCGCATGGACGACACCGAGCTGCGCGACAACGATATCGTCCGCGTCTACGATGTTCTGCTCGGCTACAGCGATTGCCTGATGGCCACCGATGAAATCCTGCGGAACATTCTGGTCCAGCCGGAATTCCAAAAGGAGATGGGCACCGGCGAGTTGCATTACCTTTTGGGCAGGTATTGCGCCGAATGGGAGCGCAAGGCGGGACTCAAGGATGTCTCGGTGCTGGCCGCCGCCTACCGCGCCGGCGTGCCGTGCTACACCTCCTCGCCCGGCGACTCCACCATTGGCATGAACGTGGCCGGCGTGGAGCTGCGAGGCAACAAGCTGCGCCTGAATCCCGCCATCGACGTCAACGAGACCACCGCGTTCGTGCTGGCCGCCAAGCGGTCGGGCGGGCGTAGCGGCGTGGTCCTGTGGGGCGGCGGAAGTCCCAAGAACTTCATGCTCCAGACCGAGCCGCAGATTCAGGAAGTGCTGCGCATCAAGGAATACGGGCAGGATTTCTTCCTGCAAGTAACGGACGCCCGTCCCGATACCGGCGGTCTCAGCGGCGCCACGCCGAGCGAAGCCGTAAGTTGGGGCAAGGTCGACCCCGACCGTTTGCCGGATGCGGTGGTCTGCTACACCGACACCACCATCGCCATGCCGCTGCTGGTCAGCTACGCTCTCGCCCGCCACAAACCACGCAAACTTCGACGTCTGTACGACCAGCGCGGCAAGATGATGAAAGCTCTCACGCGCGAGTACTTCGAGCACAACAAAGTGAAAATGCTCGACGGCTCGGACTGGGAGGGCGGACTTTAGTCCGCCGCGGGCTTGAGACCAATGCCGCTTCGTTTTTCCCGCTCGCAGGCAGTAGGCGTATCTTGTTTGGCAGGCTTCCAATCCGCGGCGAGTTTGCAACCGGCCTTGGCGGCCGCCGCACGCCGTCGATTTTGTCCGCGTGACTCGGTGCGCGGCGCCCGCGCGCCTGGGCGTTACACCGGAGGCTGCGCTGATCGCGTGGGAAATTCGCCGTGTTGGCGTACTGGCCGATTGAAAATCGGCCGCAGGTTGGAAAGCTGCCCCACAACTTCGGCCGCATCCATGACCGGCCCAACACCAGGTGGCTCCGGGCTTGAGCCCGCCGTGGCCGTTCCCGTCCGCTTATGACTCAGAAGCAACTCATCGCCATCGCCCGCAAGCACGGGACTCCCGTCGTGGTCATCGACCACGAAAAGATCCGTCAGAACTACGCCACTTTCCGCCGCCACTTACCCAAAATCCAGGCTTATTACGCGGTGAAAGCCAACCCGGCGCCGGAAATCATCCGCACCTTATACAAAGCCGGCGCCAGCTTCGACGTCGCATCTGTCGCCGAGTTCCTCCTGGTCCACGAAAACATCGAGAAACTGCCCGCCAAAGAGCGTCAGGATTTCATCTGGGACAAGATCATCTACGCCAATCCCATCAAGCCGCGCGAAACGCTGGAAGCGCTCGACCAGTACAAGCCGCTCCTCACCTACGACAACCCCGAGGAGTTGCGCAAGATCAAGCGCTACGCGCCGAACGCCGGCCTGGTGCTGCGTCTGCGCGTGCCCAACACCGGCTCCATGGTGGAGCTCTCCTCCAAATTCGGATGCGATTCGGGCGAGGCGGTTGACCTGATCCTGGAGGCGTTTCGCGTGGGACTCGTGGTGGAAGGCCTGAGTTTCCACGTGGGCAGCCAGTGCGCCAATTTCGACAATTTCGTGCAGGCGTTGAACATCGCCGACGCCGTCCGGCGCGAAGCCGAATCGCGCGGCCATCCGATCAAAATTCTCGATATCGGCGGCGGATTTCCAGTGCCCTACGATTCGCACGTCAAGCCGCTGCGCGATCTCGCCAGGAAGATCAACGCCGAAATCGGCCGCCTGTTCCCCGCCGGAACCGAGTTTCTGGCGGAGCCCGGCCGGTACCTTGTCGCCACCGCCGCCACGGCCATCGCCCGCGTTATCGGCAAAACCTTCCGTGATGGCAAGACCTGTTACTACATCGACGACAGCGTCTACCACACGTATTCCGGCATCATCTTCGACCACTGCCAGTATCGTTTGAAGGCCTTCAAGCGCGGCGAAACCGAGCTGTCGACGGTTTTCGGACAGACCTGCGACGGCATGGACACGATCGCGCAATCGGAAGCGCTGCCGAAGCTGGAAATCGACGACCTGGTTTATTCCGAGGATATCGGCGCTTACAGCAACGCTTCAGCCACGCACTTCAACGGTTTCCCGCCCGCCAAAGTCGTCCACGTAAACGAGTGAGCCAGTTTTTGTGGGGCCGATTTTCAATCGGCCTGGCCGCCAACGCGCCGGAATTTCGCATACCGCAGTGGTTCGAGGAAGTCCCGGTGCATTTTATTTGGTTCGTCAGCAGAATTCGTGGGTGTGCGCCGGGATAAACCGGCATGGAGTTGAGGATGAAAGAGCCTTACGAGAAAGGAGTAGCGATCCGCTCGGGCCCGAGTTTTGCATTGGATTCCGTGAGGTCTCCAGTGAAGCGTAAACAGGGGAAAAGATGGGCTGGGTATCGAGCTTCGAAAATCTGCAATCAGGGCGCCGACGCCGTACCCACTGCGGACGGCCAGACGCCCGGCAGCGCTAACGCAAGTTGCCGGACGGCCCTGCGTAGTCGTAGACCCCATGCACGTCTGGAAACTCCATGCACGAGAACCGGGAGACCTCGGGGATGCCTGAAGCGGAACAACGCGGCAGGCTGGCGGGTGAAGGCAGTAGCCGTACGGCCCGCATGCACGTCTTCGAGGAGTCGGACAGCGGTACAGTACCAATGAATCATTCGAACAAAAGCGGACAACCGTTGGCGGAGAGTGAGGAGGGAAGGCCGCTGATCAAGGAGAACACTCATCAGCTCAACACGTACTCGACACAGAGCGAGGTCCGCGTGTCCCAAGGGTTGGCGAGTGTGCGTAAGGCAGCAAGGGAAAGG
>DATJYF010000146.1:0-8353 GCA_035499715.1 Opitutaceae bacterium
TGACGGGGATAACGGCCCTACGCCTGGTAGCGAATTGATAAATACGGTAAACGTCGACGTAGGCCTGGAAAATGCAGCGAGTGACCTTCAGTCTACATTAGGTGGCATGGGAACCTATGTTTCTGGTGACGAGGCATTACAGTTAGCGGGCAATCTGGTTTCCAGTGGCGGCACTTCCTGGGGTGTGTCTGGAAGTGTGGTTCAGCATAGCGGCGGAGGTGGAGCTGGTGGGACTGACTATTTCACTACCGAAAGCTCAGGTGGAGTCAATCCGTCCTTCGGTGGGGACAATACCCATGATAAAAAGATCACGGTCACCGTTTTCCCGACTTTGGTTCAGAACAGGCAGGGGAAAATGGTGCCTTTGAGCTCGGTTGGAAACAATTTTGCCGATGCAGGTGTGGGTCCTTGGAGCACAAATGATGAAACACCTTCTAGCACAAATAATGAAACCCTTTCTCCGATAACATACGATCCCGGTCCGCCTCAAAGCTGGAATGGGGTTCTTGCTCAAAATGCCGCCGCATACGCGCAGGGTCAGTTGACCCAATCCAGTAACCAAAGTCAGAACGACTTGGATAGATTGTTAAAATATGGAGGCGATGCTTTCAAAGGACTGGCGGGATTGTCACATGTAGTTGGTGTTGCAGTGGATGCGGAAGTGCTCATCTGGGTTGCGCCAGAAGGGATCGGAGTGCTAAATGACACCACAACGGCAGCATATTCTTATTCTACCAGTTACGGTTCTTCCGCTTTAAACTATGCCACATCGCGTGTTATCGCAGGGTCTACAACAGCCTATATTTGGGCATGCAGCCCTGGTGGGCAACAAGTAATCAATAACACGCGTGATCTTTTTCAAGGTTACTTATCACCCGGTACGCCTCCTTTGAGCACAGCCGGAGCTTTAGGCTCAACTATTGGCACGGTTCAAAAAGTTTATAAAACGGTCAGCCAATAAGTCGGCATGAATTTTAAGAAAACTAATTTAATTTGGAATATTATTGCCTCATGCCTCATAATCGTATGTGGGCTCCAGGCTCTTATTACAGGCGAAGGCGGAGACATGACAGCATATGCGGTAGGACTTAACGTGAGAATCGGGGGATCGCTTGTGATGATTATTGGTTTTTTGATGCTTCGTTCAAGTTTTCATAGAAGGAATGGCAATCCGAGGTAATTCATCAGCTAAGAGAGGCCCAAAGCGGTCGTGCTTTAGGGGATCCCAAGGCGGGCCTGACGCGTGGGGGATTGGCCGCGATGAAAAAGCAAGAAGTTTTTCTGCGGGAAAAGCAGTGTTCCCGTTTGACCGTCGCATGGGTCGTCATAGTCTCATTCCCAGCACCCTACAGTGTTCGAGGTGCCTTCAATAACCGCTCTTTGCCTTTGCTTCTTTTTGGGAGCCGAACCCGTGGTGAAAGCTGCTAGGCCGTAAATCGGAAAGCAAACGTTGCCGTGGAAGTTCCCACCTGACTTAAAAAGGACAAGAGCCTTTGGGCACACGGCACATGCGGGGTGCCTTTTTTTTGATGGTCCGGGCGGCGCATGCTGGCGGCGGGTGCGAAAAAATTTCAAGGTTTGCCTTTGCGGACTGGAAAACACAGGAAACAACAGCAATTTTTACGCGCCATGAATCCGCACGAACTCAACACGCTCCACATCCTCCATGTCCTGTCCGTGCTCGGGCTCACCGGCGCGACGTTTTACGCCTTCGCCGGCGCTCCCGAATCGCGCAAGCGCGTGATGATGTGGTCAGGCATTGCCAGCCTGCTGGTGCTGCTCACCGGGCTGCGTATGTGGCAGGAGTTATATCACTTTCACGCCGGCTGGTGGCTCATGGTGAAATTCGTCTGCTGGCTGGGATTGTCCGCCATGAGCGGCATCGCCTACCGCCGGCGCGGCGCAGTCGGGCTGCTCGTTTTTGTGACACTTGTGCTGCTCGCGACCGCTCTCGCCATGGTCTACGTGCGGCCGTTCTGATTTTCCCGTGAACCCGGCAGGCTCACTCTGCGGCGTGTGGGTCGATGACAATGCCCACGTGCATGTGAGCGCGGCCATGGCGGCCGGCGGGCGGGAGGAGCGCATCGAGCCGCTGCGGCCGTTCGCCTGGCTGCGCGAGCCGCCGGTCGACGAAGCCATCGCCGGGCTGCAGATCGAGCGGCTGAAAGGCGAGGGGACGTTTCCGTTTCTGGCCCAGGCGGACTCGCTGGCGGCCTACGACGCGTTGTTGAAGCTCGCCGACGGCGTGGACGCGATCCGGACGCTGGAAAGCCAGTTTTTGCTGCAGACGCGCTTGCGGCTTTTCGGCGAGCTGCCCTTCACCCAGCTGCGCCGGTGCCAGCTCGACATCGAGACGGCCTCGGACGCCGGCCATTTCAGCCGCGCCACGCGGCCCGGCGACCGCGTGCTCGCCGTCGGCCTGCGCTGCGACGGCCGCGACCGCACGCTCGTGCTCGCGGAGCTGACCGACGCGGCAGAGAAAAAGCTCCTGGAGGAACTCAATACCGTGCTGGCGGCCGAGGACCCCGACGTCATCGAGGGGCACAACATCTTCAAGTTTGACCTCGATTATCTGCGCCAGCGCTGCCGGCTGCACAAGGTGCCGTGCGCCTGGGGCCGCTTTGGGCAGCACGCCAGCTTCCGCAACAGCCGCCTGAAAGTGGCCGAGCGGCTGGTCGATTTTCCGCGTTGCGACATTCCCGGCCGGTCGGTGGTGGACACCTACCTGCTCGTCCAGCTTTACGACATCACGGCCCGGGAGCTGACCAGCTACGGGCTGAAGGACGTGGCGGTTTATTTCGGCGTGACCGGTGACGATGCGGCCGAGACCGGTGGCCGCACCTACATCGCCGGCGACAAGATCTTCGACGCCTACCGGCAGGACCGCCCGCGCTTCCTGGCCTACCTCGCGGATGACCTGCGGGAGACCGCCGGAATCGCCGACGTGCTGCTGCCGACTTACTTCGAGCAGGCCAAGACGTTTCCGGTCACGCTCCAGGAGGCGACGCTGCGCGGCACGACGAACAAAATCGACCTGCTCTTCCTCGAGGAATATTACCACGCGCGTCAGGCTTGCCCGCAGCCGCCCGAGATCGCGCCCTTCGAGGGCGGCTACACGCGCAGCTTTCAGGAGGGCGTGTTCAAGCACGTGCTGCACTTCGACGTGGCCTCGCTCTATCCCAGCCTCCTGCTCTTCATCGGCCGCAATCCCCGCAACGACACCCTGGGCGTTTTCATTCCGCTACTCCGCCGCCTCCGCGAATACCGGCTGAAGTACAAGCAGCTCGCGCGCACGGCGCCGGCGGCGGAGGAGCGGGCCGAGGCGCAGGCGCGGCAGGCGAGTTTCAAGATCTTAATCAATTCCTTCTACGGCTATCTCGGTTTTTCCGGCGCGCGCTTCGGCGACGGCGAACTGGCCGCCGAGGTCACGCGGCGCGGCCGCGAGCTGCTGCAGGCGCTGGTGGCGGAATTCGAAAAGAACGGCTGCCAGCCGCTGGAGGCCGACACCGACGGCATCTATGTTTCGTCGGACGCGTTTTTCGACCGGCCGGAGGAGCTGCTGGCCAAGGTCGATTCGATCCTGCCGGCCGGCCTCGAGCTGGAGTACGACGGGCGCTACGAGGCGATGTTTTGCTACAAGGCAAAAAATTACGCGCTTTATGATGGAAAAAAAATCCTGCAGCGCGGCAGCGCGCTGCGCTCGCGCGGCACCGAGCCGTTTTTGAAGAAACTCACCGACCAGATGATCCGCTTCCTCCTCGGCGCGTCGGCGGAGTCGCCGCTGGCCCTGCTGGAGGATTGCCGGAAAAAGCTCGCGGCGCGGGCGCTGCCGGTCGAGGAGATCGCGAAGACCGAGGCGTTGAGCCAGAATCCCGACACCTACGAGCGCTTCGTCGCCGAGGGCGGCAAGCCGCGGCGCGCCTCGGCCGAGGCGGCGTTGCAGCTTAATCCGCGCCCGCGGATGGGCGATCGCGTGAGCTATTACGTCACGGCCAGGGCGAAGGGCAAAACCAACGACTGGCAGCGCGCGCGGCCGGTTGCGCTTTATGACGCGGGCGCCGCGCCCTACGATCCGGATTATTACGTGAAGAAACTCGACGACTGGCTCGAGCGCTATGGCGGCTTTCTCGGGGTGAAGCCCGCGGCGGGCGGCGAGCAGACCGAGTTATTCGGCGGCTAGCCCGCGGCTTCCGCCTCGCGCAGAAGCTCGGCCGTATCGGCGTCGAGCGGCGCGTCCTTGAGCGCGTCGAGCAGATCGGGCATGCGCGGCGCGTAGGCGGGCAGCGAAGCGGCGGCAGTCGGGTAGGCGGTCTTCGCCTTCAACGCAAAGCGGAGGGCGTTGAGATACGAGCCGCGCGCCATCGGCCGGTTGCCGAGCGCGGCGTAGATCTTTCCCGCCTCGGCGTTGAGGGCGGCGTAGAGCAGGACTTTGTCGCGGGCGATGTCCGGGGGCTCGTCCAGTGTGAGCATGGTGAAGTGCTGATCGGGGGTGAATTGAAACAGCCGCTCGGCGTCCATGGAAAAGAGCCGCTCGCAGCCCTGGACCACGGACTGCAACGCGTCCTGCAGGTTGCCCTTGTTGCGCTGAAAAATCACCCGGGCGAGGAAGGCGCTGACCTCGTCGATGATGCGCAGAAGATAGTCCCGGCGTGATGTGAGCACGATGGAGCAGCCTTGCCCGAATATCAGGTCCAACTCAAGTCCGTGCGCGTGATCGGCAGGGTGCGCACGCGCTTGCCGGTGGCGGCGAAGATGGCATTGCACACCGCCGGCGCGATCGGCGGAAGCGCCGGTTCGCCGAGGCCAGTGGGTGGATAGTCGGTTTTGAGGAAATGCACTTCGACCGGGAACGAGTCCGGGATGCGGATCATGGAGTATTCGTTGAAGTTGCCCTGGACGATGGCGCCATGCTGGAGATCGAGTTCCTGCTGCCAGGCGGCGCCGAACCCGTCGATGACCGAGCCCTGCACTTGGTTTTCCGCGCCGCTGAGGTTGACGATCTGCGAGCCGACGTCGGCGGCGACATAGGCCTTGTTGACGTGCAGCGTCCCGTCTTGGTCCACCGTGACCTCGGCGACCTCGGCAAAGTAGCCGCGATGGCTGAAGTGAAATGCCACGCCCTGGCCCTGGCCGCGGGGAAATTTTTTCGTGCCCCAGCCGGATTTTTCGGCCACGAGCCTGACCACGCCCTTCATGCGGGCGGCATTGTAGGGCAGGCTGCGCGGGCCGGATCCGGGCACGATGTCGCGGTCGCCGAGCAATTCGAGGCGGAGTTCGACCGGATCGCGGCCGCCGGCGTGGGCGAGTTCGTCAATGAAGCCCTGGATGACCCAGGCGAAGACGTTGCTGCCGGGTGCGCGCAGCGGTCCCATCGGGACGTCGCAGACGAGCGTGCTCTGCTCGATGCGAAGGTCAGGCAGGAAGCGGGCGGGGAATTCGTCGCCGCCCAGTCCGCTGTAGGTTTTCCCCTCGGAATAGCCGAAGCCGACATAGTGGTCCTGCCAGGCGACGACTTTGCCTTTTTCATCCACGCCGCCTTTGAGGAAATGGAAACCGCCGGGGCGGTAGTGATCGTGCCGCATGTCGTCTTCGCGCGTCCAGGTGAGCTTTACGGGCGCGCCGGCTTTTTGCGAGATGGCCGCGGCCTCGATCATGGGATCGTTGTCGAGCCGGCGGCCGAAGCCGCCGCCGGAGCGCGTCATGTGCACGGTGATGTTGCCCTCGGCCAGGCCGAGGGTTTCGGCCACGAGCTTGGCGCCCTTGGCCGGGTTTTGCGTCGGCGCCCAGATTTCGGCACGATCGCCCTGGACGAAAGCGGTGCAATTCTGCGGCTCGAGGTCGACGTGAGAAATGAAGCGGTAGGAATAGTCGGCTTCCACGGTTTTGGCCGCCTTGGCCAGCGCGCCGTCGACGTCGCCGTCGTCGCGCGTGGTGCTTTCGCCTTTTTTCGGTCCGAGTTCCCTGGCCTGGGCGGCGAAGCTGTCCCAGCTGTCGTTGGCGTGCGGGCCCGCGTCCCATTTGACCTCGAGCTTGCGGCGGGCGCTGAAGGCCGACCAGGTGGAATCGGCCACGATGGCCACGCCGGACATGAGGCCGTTGTAATCGCGGCCGCCGTCGATGACAAAGACGTGGCGGACGCCGGGCAGGGCCTTGATTTCGTCGAGGTTGGCGCTGACGACCTTGCCGCCGGCCACGGGGCATTTTTCGTAAACGGCGTAGAGCATGCCCGGCACCTTCTGGTCGATGCCGAAAAGCGCATCGCCAACGACGATCCTGGGATTGTCCACGCCGCCGATGCGCGTGCCGAGAATCTTGAAATCCTTCGGATCCTTCAATTGCACGGAGTCTTCGCCGGGCACGGGCAGGGTCGCGGCCTTGGCCGTGAGCTCGCCATAGGTGAGCTTCTTGTCGGATCCGCGGTGAAACACTGTGCCGTTTTCGGCGTAGCACTCACCGGCGGGGACGCCCCAGGTTTGCGCGGCGGCCTCGATCAGCATGGTGCGGGCGGTCGCGCCGGCGCGGCGCATGGCGATGTAGGAATTGGGCGTGGACGTGCTGCCGCCGGCGGATTGATTGCCGAAAACCGGATCGATCGGCGCCGTGACAACGGTGACGGATGTCCACGGGACCTCGAGCTCCTCGGCCACGACCATGGGCAGGGAGGTTTTGATGCCCTGGCCGATTTCGGGCCGGGCGGCGAAAATGGTGACGGCACCGTCGGGTGCGATGCGGACGAAGACGTCGGGGGCGAAGTAACCGCCATCGGGAAGCTTGTCGGCCTTGACGATGTCGGAGCCGAGCGCACGGCGAACGGGGGCGAGATAAAAGCCGAGGAGGAGCCCGCCGCCGGTCAGGGCGGAGAGCTTGAGGAAGCCGCGGCGGTCGAGCGGAGAGGCGAGCGTGCTCATTTGGCGGCCTCCTTCCCGGCCGTCGCGAGTTCGGCGGCGCGATGGATGCCGGCGCGGATGCGCAGATAGGTGGCGCAGCGGCAGAGGTTGCCCGCCATGGCGGTGTCGATGTCGTCGTCGCTCGGCTGCGGGGTGCGGGCGAGGAGCGCCGCGGCGGTCATGATCTGACCGGCCTGGCAATAACCGCACTGGGGCACGTCGAGTTCGCACCAGGCATTCTGCAAAGGATGCGAGCCGTCGGCGGAAAGTCCTTCGATGGTGACGATCTTCGCATCGTGGAGCTTGCCGACGGGAAGCTGGCAGGAGCGGACCGCGGCGCCGTTGAGATGGACGGTGCAGGCGCCGCACTGGCCGATGCCGCAGCCGTACTTGGTGCCGACAAGATCGAGGTGGTCGCGCAGCACCCAGAGGAGCGGAGTGTCGGGCGCAACGTCAACGGTACGCGACTGGCCGTTGACGTTCAGGGTGAATTTGGCCATAAGACGGACTTCAGTTTAGAGGTGGAAAACCTCGGCGAACGTGGGCACAAGCCCGCCCAAGTCAACCCGCCGCGGCTAAAATCCCGGGGAAATCACGCGGCGGCTTTTTTGGCCGCCGCCGCGCTGCGGGCCGCGACCCATTCGACGACCGCACGGTCGTCGTTTTCGTTCCGCCAGACGAGCGCCAGGAATTCGGCGGGAAGGATGTCGTGGGTCTTGAAAAACCTCCGGTCGCCGCCGCAGCAAAACATCAGGCTGACGGGCAGCTCGCCGCGGAGCTTGGCCTTGGCCTTCGGGATGATGCGCGGGAGCCATTCGATGCCGCGGACCGCGTCGGTCTTGGCCGGCATTTTCGATTCGTCGAGCACGGCGGACGAGGGCCGGCAGTGCTGGACGTTGAGGAAGTAGTCGCGGCGCACGAGCTCGATGGCGAGAGCGTTGTCGTAGCCGGGCTCGCCGGAGCCGTTCTCGTCCTCGGCATAATCATAGAGATATTGCGGTGTGAGGCCGTTGGCCGCAAGCCAGGCCTTCTCCTCCGCGTTGAAGTAGGTTTCCGAGCCGCGCTGGCCCTTGGCATAGAGATCGACGGCCTTGGTGTAGAGCTGGCGGAATTTTTGGGTGAAATCGTAGTGCTTCATGCGGGAAATTTCTAACGCGAAAATGCGAAGAAGCAAAGCGGTGGCGGATTTTTTTCGTACGCCGCTTTTTCGCTCAAGCCACGCGGAAATCGATCATGCGCTTGAAACGGTCGACCTTGTCCACCACCACGGTGATCTCGTCGCCGAGGCTGAAGCGGCGCTTGGTGCGGCGGCCGATCAGCGTGGTGCCGGCGTTGTTCAGCACGTAAAAGTCGTCGGTCAGCGAGGAGGCATGGACCAGCCCGAAGCTCATCGCCTGGGGCAGCTCGACGAAGAAGCCGTGGTTGCGCACGTCGGTGATGACGGCGTCGAAGCGGGTTTTCTTTTT
>DATJYF010000147.1:0-8756 GCA_035499715.1 Opitutaceae bacterium
TTTGGCGATGGCCAGCGCCTCCTCCAATTCGCGCCGCGGCAGGCTGGGCGAATTGGCGATGACCGCCAGGGTCCGCGGGCCGAGGACGTCACGCGCCACCCAGGCGAGAAAGACCGAGTCCACTCCGCCGGAATAGGCCACGAGGCATGAGCCGTAGTCGCGGAGCCGCTCCCGCAGGAGATCGAGTTTGGCGGCGGTTTCGGTCATCGTTTCGAATCTTTCGCGCCTTTGATCGCCGCTTCGTAAACCTGTTTCAGGGGCACGCCGGCCTGTTCCGCCAGTTTGCGGCACGACTCGAACTCCGGCGCGGCCTGGACCACCTTGCCATCGAGCCGGCCGGTTTTCACCGTGATCTGGCCGAACAGAGTTTTCACCTCATTGAACTCGCGTCGCAGCTTGCGCCGCTCGGCCGTCGTCCGCCGCACGCCGAAGGCGGAGGTTTCGCGCAGGATCAGCTCCGTGAATTTGTCCGCGTCTGCCTCCGCGCACAAAACGGTGAGGAGGACGCCGGGGCGGTTTTTCTTCATCTGGATCGGCGTGTGAAAAACGTCGAGGGCGCCGGCAGTGAGGGCAGTGGAGAGAAAATGGCCGAGAATCTCCGCGTTGATGTCGTCGAGATTGGTTTCCAGGACGGCGACGCGGTCCGTTTCCCAATCCAAGGCGCTGGAAGGCGCGGGATTGAACGCGGCGCGTTTGCCGAGCACGGCGCGCAGGACGTTGGGACGCGATTTGTTTTCGCGCGTGCCGAGGCCGAAGCCGATCCGTTCCGCCACGAAGCCCTCGAGCACGCCGAAATTTTCGGCGAATTCGGCGAGGAGGGCCGCGCCCGTCGGCGTGACGAGCTCGTGCGGTTCGTCGCATTGGGTGAGGCTGACGCCGCGCGCGGCCAGGATGGCGAGGGTCGCGGGCGCGGGCACCGGCAGCCGGCCGTGGGCGCAATCGATCCAGCCGGTGCCTTCGACCACCGGGGCCGCCAGCACGCGCGGCCGCCCGAGCAGCTCCAGGGCGGCGCAGGCGCCGACGATGTCCACGATGGAATCGACCGCGCCGACCTCATGGAAATGAACCTTGTCCGGCGGCAGGCCGTGGACTTTGCCCTCGGCTTCGGCGATGCGGCGGAAAACGGCGATGGATTTTTTCTTCACCCAGGCCGAAAGTTTGCTGCGGTTGATCATTTCGGCGATGTCGGCAAAGTTGCGGCTGCCGTCGTGGTGGTGGCGGTGATGGTCGTGATGATCGTGCCCATGGCGATGCTCCCGACCGGGGGGGTGATGATGGTCGTGCGCGTCGTCATGATCATGGTCAGGCTCCGGCGCGCCGGGCAGGAGCACATCGAATTTCACGCCGCCGATGCCGCCGTTCTGCCGGCGGGCGATGTAGAGGCGATAGCCGTCGAGCTTCAATTTTTTCAGTTCGCGCTCCAGCTTGCGCGCGTCCACGCCGAGATCGAGCAGCGCGCCGATGAACATGTCGCCGCTGATGCCGCTGAAGATGTCGAGATAGAGGATGTTCATTTGCCCGAGGCCAGCGCGTTGATCTGCGAGGCGGCAAAGCCCGCGCCGAAGCCGTTGTCAATGTTCACCACCGTGACGCCGCTGCCGCAACTGTTGAGCATGCCGAGCAGCGCGGCCAGCCCGCCGAAACTCGCGCCGTAGCCGATGCTCGTCGGCACGGCGATCACCGGTTTCGCCACCAGGCCGGCCACGACGCTGGGCAGCGCGCCCTCCATGCCGGCGACCACGATGACCACGCTGGCTTTTTGCATCGCTTCCAGCCGCGTGAGCAGCCGGTGCAAACCCGAGACGCCGGCGTCGGAGATGCGCTCGACGCGGTTGCCCATGATTTCCGCCGTCACCGCCGCCTCCTCGGCCACGGGCAGATCGCTCGTGCCGGCGCAAACCACGGCGACGAAGCCGGGGCGCCTGGGCAGGGGCTTTTGTTCGATCGTGACACACCGGGCCAGCTCGTGGTGGACGGCCTGCCTGAATTTTTTCCGCAGCGTGCGCGCCTGTTCCGGCGTGGCGCGGGTGACGAGCACCCGTTTTTCCCGGCCGAGCAGCCGGGTGGCGATTTTCCAGACCTGCTCCGGCGTCTTGCCCGCCCCGAAGATGACTTCGGGAAAACCGTTGCGCAGACCGCGGTGCAGATCGACCTGGGCGAAGCCGAGATCGGCGACCGGGGCGGCCTGAAAGGCGCGCAGCACCTTGTCCCGGCCGATCTGGCCGGCACGGAATCGCTCCAGCAAACGGGCTGCTTCGGTCGTCGTCACGGCCAGAAAGCGCCTCAAGCCGGAGCCTGGTCATGAACGGCGACCAGTTCGATGCCCCGGCCGTCGCGGCTCAGGTTGCGGCTGTATTTTTTCTCGGCGGCGTTGTTCCAGTGTTCGTGGACGCCGAGGCTGGCGAGGCGGACGCCGTCGGGTTGATAGACCGTGCCGGACGGTGGGTGGTCGGCGAGCGCGGCCTCATGCAGGTAGTTGTCGGCATTCACTTCGTGGCCGCCGCCGTGACTGCTGGCGAGGAAACCGCCGAATTCGGAGCGCAGGAAATCGTAGCCGACGGAATCGATCGCGACCGGGTCCTGCGACAGGAAAAAGCTGGCCGACCACTCGCCGCCGAAAAGATTTTTCCAGCCGGCGAACTGCGCGATGACCGGGTCGTTCGCGTCACGCGTGCCGAAGAGCCCGTCGATCATGAAGAGGAGGGTTTTACCGCCGAGGTGTCTGGCGCCGATCAGGTCCACGAAGGGATTGTAGATGCCCATCTTGTGCTGCCAAGTATTGATATAATATTTGTGATCGCGGCCGTCGATCGAGCCGTAGTGGTTCTTGGCCGTGAGGGTGAAGCCGCAGGTCGGATGGCCCTTGAGCAGCGACATGTTGACGATGTAGGCGGACTGGAAGATCAGCCCGGGGATGCTGGTGCCGACCTGGTTTTTTTCCGTGACCGAGCAGGCGAAGGCGTTCTTGTGCCAGTTCACCGGCTGGCGGCCGTTCTTGCCGTCGCCCTTGGAATCCATCCAGAGGACGTCGGGAAATTCCGCGTGGCAGGGCTGGTAAAGATGGTCGGGAATGACGCGGATCGCCTCGCACACGACGATGTTTTTCTGCGGCACGCCGGCCTGGTTGACGAGCTGGCGGAGCATGGCCAGGACCGACTGCGGCGCGGCGTCGATCTGGTTGTCGTTGTCGCCGTAGCCGGCGTAGGCATTGTTGCAGTTGATCTTGAGCGCGACCATTTCGCCGGGCCGGTAGCCGGCGTCGCCGCGCTGATGGGTCGAATTGAAATGGGCGAAAAGTTTCTGCCAGGCCGCCGCGTCGCTCGTCACGCCGGTGAGGGCCTGCAGCGAGCGCGAGAGCATCCGGTCCACCACCTCCTGGTTGACGCCGGTGGCCGAGTCCCACCAATGGCTGGCATTGATGTCACCCTTCCAGGGTGTCGCCGCGAGATCGCGCATCCAGACGACGCGCCCGGGAAAAATGCCCCTGGCCGTGCCCACCGGCGAATTCGACGGATCGGCGGGAATCCAGCCTTTTCCCGGCGCGTCGGCGGGAGTTTCAGCGGCGGCCTTGGGCGCGGCCGGTGCGCCGGCGCCGAGCAGACTGGCGGCTTTGGCGGCGGAAGCGACGGTGGCCGCCTTGGCGGAGATTTTGAGGAAATCGCGGCGATTCATGAGCGTGCAGGGTTAAGTGTCGGCGCCCACGGGTGGAGAGGCACGGCGCCAGCTTCAGGGTAATACCGGCGCGGCAGGGTGACTTCAACCCCACGGAGGATGCCGGTGACAGACAGAAGAGTTGTTGAGTACCCTGATTAGGGAGCGTTTTTGAAATTCAACCGGCGGCCCGGCCTCTGCGGGCAACGTTTTCGCCCGGCCGCGTCGCCACGCCTTCGTTTTATTTCGGAACCTCGACGGTGACGGCGCCGCCGGCGCCAACCGTGACGCGCACCGATGAGATGCGGTGGCCGAGCCAGCCCGGCTCAGACGGTGGCCGACATCGGCCGGCCGTTGACGAGAAGCGTTTCATGCGCACCGGGAAAACACGCCTGCCAGATGAAGGCGGGGCCGGATTGATTGGTCATGACGGTCCTGGCCAGGCCGTCGTGCCGGACGGCGATTTCGTTGGCGCGGACGGGCAGATGGCGGAGTTCGGCCCAGGCGATTTTGGAGCCGAGGCCGGACAGCGTGCGGACGATTTTGTCCACCCAATATCCCTTCACCCAGGCATCGAGCGGCGCGGGCGCAACCGCAACCTTTCGGCCGACCCGCGGCTAGCCGTGACTCGGCGGCGCTTCGGACGCGACCACGGTCACGCCTTCGGGCCCGATGTCCGAGGCGGGAATCGAGACCGAAAGCGGCGCTTCGGTGAGCTGCGGCCGGTACGGCACCGACAGGAGCAGCTTTTCGCCCGAATAGATCTCGTAGGAGCGGATCGGTTCGACGCCGGCCAGCGCGCTGTTCCATTCCACCACCACGCGGTCGCCGTCGCGCCGGGCGCGGATGTCGCTCGGCTGGACAATGCCGCGCAGCTTGTCCTGGAAATAATTGGTGTCACCATGGCGCGCGGCCGCTTCCTGCTCGATCCGCCGGCGCTCGATCTCCGACGGCATGTCCATCCGGGCGGCGGCAAGATTGGCCACGAGCTGGTCGTTTTCCGGCCGGTCGCGATCGATGTGCCCGATGCCGGTGATGGCGCAACTCACGCCGGGCAGGGACAGCGGGTAGCGCACGAGATCGGAATACGCGATGGCGTCCTGTCTGCCGACGGAGCGGATCACATCGTTGTAGTCAACAGTGTTGCGCGGCGGCTTGCCGTAGAACGCCCCGTCGGCGAAAATCTTCATGGCGATCACGCCGAGACCCCTGGCGATGGCGAGGGGCAGGACATTGTTCTGGTGTGGCAGGCAGAGCCGGTCGTTGGCGTTCAACGCGACGAGCAGCGTGTCGATGATGTCCTGGGTGTCCCAGCGCAGCGCGCGCATGAGCACCGGTGAATTCCAGTGGCCGGTGATGCCGATGTGCCGGATGTAGCGGTGGTTTTCAGGATTCAATCCCGTGTAGTTCGTGCCGTCGCGATAATCGAGCAACGCGGCCAGCACGCCGATGCGCTCCGGCATGCGCGAGCCGCGTTCGGCCATGCCTTCGTAGATTTCGTCCACCTGCTCGGGCAGGTTGAGATTGTGAACCTGGAATGAATCGAGATAGGCGCCCTCGGGGATGAAGCCCTTGCCGTCGCCAAACATCAACGTCAGCGAATTCTTCAGTTCGTCGATGGCGGTCGGGCCGGTGCTGACGGGCTCGCGGGCGAAACGGCGGTGTGCCTTGCTGTTGAGAAACAGGCTTTGCCGCAGGCCGGCGGCGTAGTGCGGATCGGTCGGCGTCAGGTGCAGGCGGCGGAACGCTTCGCCGTAATACTCCTGGCTCGGACCGTAGATGTTGGAGGTATCGAGATAGTTCACGCCGAGCTGGACGGCGCGCACGATGATGTCGGGGGCGTCGAGCCCCGGCTTGGTCCATTGCAGGGACCCCTGCCCGCCCAGGCCGAGCGGCACCACCTGCCGGCCGGTCCGTCCCAGCAACCGCCGGGGCAATTCCTTGGCCGCGTCGGCATACAACCGGCTTTTACCCACCAGACTGGCGATGGGCATGGCGCCTAACGCGAGCAACATTTCCCTCCGGGTTAACATCGAGGGCTTGGACGAAACTAGACGATTCTCTTCCTAGGACGAAAGAAGGTTCATTTCAATCCGAATCCGGAGGCGGAGGAGGCAAAGCCCGCCGGTGGTGACTCCATTGGGTGGCGGAAGGAGACCGCGTTTATTCGACAATGTAGCCTTCTTCACCGTGTTCGGCAAGATCGAGCCCCATCGTCTCCTCCTCGCCGCTGACGCGCAGGCCGCCGAAAACGGCGCTGAGCGCCTTGGCAATGATCAAGGTCGAAGCGACCGACCAGAGGATGACGATGCCGGCCGCCTTGAGCTGCTCCAGCCAGAGCGTGCGGCCGACGAGCGCGGCCATGGGGCCGGAGGCGAGGTTTGGGTTGGCCTCGACCGTGGCGAAGATGCCGGCCATGAGCACACCGATCGTGCCGCCGACGGCATGCACGCCGAACGTGTCGAGCGAATCGTCATAATTGAATCTCGACTTGATGAAATTGCACGCCGTGTAGGTGGCGGCGCCGGCGATCAGGCCGATCAGTACCGCCGAGCCGGGCGTGACGAAGCCGCTGGCCGGCGTGATGGTGGCCAGGCCGGCCACGGCGCCGGAGCAGAAGCCGAGCACGCTGGGCTTGCCGCGGCGGAGATATTCCAGCAACGGCCACATGAAGCAGCCGGCGGCCGCCGCCAGGGTCGTGGTGACAAAGGCGTTGACCGCGATGCAGTCGGCCGCGAGCGCGCTGCCGGCGTTGAATCCATACCAGCCGGCCCAGAGCATGCCGGTGCCGGTCATGCAGAGCACCATGCTGTGCGGCGGCATCGGCTCGCGGCCGTGCCCGATCCGCCGGCCGAGCACCAGGCAGAGCGTGAGCGCGCTCCAGCCCGAGGTCATGTGTACGACGTAGCCGCCGGCGAAATCGATCGCCTTGACCGGCGCCAGCGGATTGAGCAGCCCGCTCATGCAGCCGTCGGCGCCCCACAGCATGTGCGCCACGGGAAAATAAACCACGAACATCCAGATCACGCTGAAAAGCATCACCGCCTTGAATTTCATGCGCTCGGCGATGGCGCCGAGCGTGAGCGCCGGCGTGATGATCGCGAACATGAGCTGGTAGATGGCGAAAAGGCTTTGCGGAACCCACTGGGAATACTCGCGGTCGGGGGCGGTGCCGACGCCGCGGAGAAAGCTCTGACCCAGGCCGCCGATCAGGCCGCCGCCGTGGCCGAACGTCAGGCTGTATCCACAGATCCACCACAGCATTGAAACCAGGCCGGTGAGGCCGAGGCATTGGGCGAGGATGGAGAGGACGTTCTTGCGCCGCACCAGACCACCATAGAACAGGGCCAGACCCGGCAGGGTCATGAAGAGCACCAGCGCGGAACTGGTCATCATCCAGGCGTTGTGGCCCGGACCGCCGCAGGGCAGATTCGTCTGCGCGCGGCCGTCGGTCGCGCGCGGCGCGTTGTTCACGTAGGCCTCGAGGTCGCCCACCCGCTGCTCCAGCGTGGGCGCCGGCAAGGATGCGGCGGCCATGTCGGCCGCGGCGAGATGAAAAGGCGCCGCCAGCGCCGCACAGGCGGCGAGCGCCACGCAGAAGCTGGATTTCATGGACGCCGGCACTTTCTCCGGTGCGCCGCGGCCGGACAAGGCTATTGGCCCGCTCCCGCCCAGATATTCCTGAATTTTTCGGCGGCTGAATTTGCACTTATAGGCGGTCCGCCGGGGAATTCTTCGCCGGCGGAGTGGAAGCGGCCGCGGCACGCCGAACCCTCGCCATTTGCCACGTCTGCAGCATGACCGGCGCCCAAATGACCATGCTCCCATATTTCCAGAGCGCCGAAGCATAGCGGAAAAATATGCTTTTCGAAATGAGCGACCGTGCGATCAAGTCGTTGGCATGCAGGGCGAACGCCGAACGGCCCATGGCGCAGTTGTGCGCCAGGGCGTACCTGCCCTGGGCCGCAAGCCAGCCCAGCGCGGCATGGCCGCAGGCAAGATTGCCTGCCGAGAACTCGCCAATCGACCGCCATCCGAGCGCAAAGGCCGCAAAGGAAAACAGCCCCACGCCGATGCCGCCGATCGTCAGGATGCCCACGGCCGCGCCGCCCACGCTCACGGCGCCCACCGCCGAAAGCAAACAGCACTCCACAAGCCCGGTTGCCGATGGCAATCCAACCGCGGGCCGGCGGCACCAGCGCCCTGCCCGGCGCCTTGGCGGCAGTCAGGACATGCACCAGCGGCAGCCCCAGCAAAGTCGCCCGGCTGCGATATTCGAACGGTTGGTAGTACCATGACTTGGCCTGCGCGGCCCCGGCGCCATCGGCCGGACGCTTCGCGGCTTCTTCCGCGCGGATGCGAACCCGAGTCCATTTCGCGCGAAGGCCAATGGCTGTCATCTGGTCCCGGCGTCGCGGGCGCCGGGTTCGCGCCTCGATGATCGCCGCGAAATTGACAGCGTCGCGGCAAAGATCACGGTAGCTGCGCGCGATGGCGGGAAAGCCCGGGCCGCTGACCGGCCTTCCGCGCAAGTGGACTGACATGACCGCACTCGACGGATGGCAAAATTTTTATGTGATCGTCGGTTCGTCGGCCGGCGCGCTGATCGGATTGCAGTTTGTCGTCCTCACACTCATCGCCGACCTGCCGGTCACGCGCGATGACGCGCAAGCCAGCGGCGCCTTCACCACGCCGAGTGTCGTCCATTTCGGAGTCGTGCTGTTGCTGTCGGCTTTGATCAGCGCACCCTGGAACGGGATCGGGGCAGTCGCGATGCTGTGGGGCTTGATGGGCCTTGGCGGCATCGCCTATACCGCGGTCGTGGCCCGGCGCATGCGCCGGCAGGCAACCTACGAGCCGGTGTTTGAAGATTGGTTGTTCCATGTGCTGCTTCCCCTCGCCGCCTACGTCGCGTGGGCGGTGTCGGCGGTCGCCGCCCCTGTCCACGGGCATCCGGCGCTCTTCGCCGTTGCCGCGGGGGCATTGCTGCTGCTCTTCATCGGCATTCACAACGCCTGGGACGCCGTCGCCTACCATGTGCTTGTCCGCCGGCAGTCCTCGAAGCGGGACAACCGCTGAACCTGCCCGGGGCACCGGTGCGCGAC
>DATJYF010000148.1:0-7957 GCA_035499715.1 Opitutaceae bacterium
GTGCGCCGGATCGAGCGCGGCGAGGCGGGCGCAACTGCGGGCGACGTCGGCCGCCTTGCTCGCGGGTGCATTCGGGTGGTCGAGCTGGCGGCCGCAGGAACTGAGATCCATGCGGTCGCCCCAGACGACCCAGTCCTGGAAATTGAGCGCGAAGTTCGAGAGGAGGTCGATCTGGCCGGGCGAGAAGGCGAGGGGCGTGCCGCGCACGAGCGAGGCGTAACGGCCGCAGGTGTCGAGGAAGGCCAGGCCGTAGTTGCCGGCGTTGAGCTGCGGGCCGTGCTGGTGGAAGCTCCCGTCCGGCTGCACGCCTTCGTCGGTCGTGATTTTGATCGTGCCGGTGATGAGAGCGAGTTCGTCGCGCAAGAGCGCGAGGTCGTCGGTGACGGCACCGAGGGTGAAGAGGTTGCCGGCGGTCCAGGTGAGGTTGGCGCCGGTCATGCGGTCGGTCTTGCTGCGGCGGACGCGGTCGCAAGCGAGCGCGAAATCGGCCTGCGGCAGGTCGTCGCGCATGAGAACGAGGAGGCGGCCGAGCTCCTGTGGCGCGGCGATGACGTTGTGCCACCAGTTGTCGCTTTGCGGGTCGCGCTTGAGCCAGAACTCGAGGCCGCGGATGATCGCGGCTTTGAGCGCGGGGTCGCCATGCAGCGGACCAGACGGTTCGCGGTAGGCGATGGCGAGGGAAGTAAGGCGGGTGAGGTGTTTTTGCGGCGGCCAGATGCTGCGGTCGCGCCGGTCGTAGGGAACGTCCGGCCAGCTGCCGTCGGCGCGCTGCGCGGCGAGTGTCCGGCGGATTGAGGCGGGCGAGGGCGGTGTCGCGTGGAAAAGCTCGGCGGCGATGCGGGCGCGGATGGCGGCGCCGATCCCGGCCGGGGTCATTTCCGGCGGCGGGGAAGAGGCTGAATCGGGCGGAGCGGCGGCCAGCCGGAGGACAAGCGCAAGCAGCGGGAGGAAGTGCCAGAGTTTGCCTGATGACATGATACGTTTTACCCCGACGGTTTTGGGGGAGAATGGCGTTGCGGGCGGCGGATGGCAACCGAAGCTTGTTGCAACTGCGGCGGAAGACTCCTTCCGCCGCGCCACGCCGGTGGAGCTGCACGAACGTGCATTTTGCCGGCCTGTCTTTTGCCATGATTTTTTTTCGAACCCATGAACCCCAGGCCGGTGGCGAACATCGTGCTTTCAGTCGTTCGTTAGCGGACGGAAAAGGCAAGCCATGATGCCGCGGACCCCATGCTTCGCAGACATTGTTCGCGTCGCCATACTCATCTTGCTGGGCGGGGCGGGACTTGCCTTCGCCGACGGGCCGGTTGTGAATTTTCCCCTGGAGACCGGCTATGATCGCTTGTGCCAGCGCTGGCATAATCCTTTTCCGATCAACGGCGCGACGATCGTCATGGGCCAGGCTGAGGCAAATTTGAACGGCGCCTACCTCCCCGACGTCACCAATCCGGATTTTTCCCATGTGACTTTTCAAGTCGTGGATGGCGACTCGCCGGTGTCGGGCCATGCGACCGACGTGGGCACGATGCTTTATGGCGATCCGCCGCTCTCGCTCACTTCCGCGATTCCGCAGGTGAAACTTTACAAGGCCGACTTGAGCCTGAACAGCGGGTTTCTGGTCTCATCCACCGGGCTCAACTGGCTCGATCCTGCCGGGCCCGTGGACCTCGGGGTCGATATCCTCAACAACAGTTGGGTGATAAACACGAGCGTATCGGCGATCGCCACCCAGTTGGTACGACGGGCGGACTGGATGGCCGACGCTTACGACATCGTCGTGGTGGCGGGCATTCCGAACGATCCCACGTCTCCCATTTCCCAGCTTTTCGGCAGCATGTACAACGGCATCACCGTCGGCCTGACGGACGGCGAGTGCAGCCATGGGCCCACGGTGTTCCAGGAAACCGACGGCGTCACCGCCGGCCGCTGCAAGCCCGACATCGTGGCGCCGCTGCCGGTCGTGAGCGCGGCCACGCCGCTCATCTCATGCTACGCCGCCATGCTGCTGGATGAAGTTCACCTGCGCGTGGCCGGCGGGCAGACCAGTTTCGCGAAGGGAACCAAACCGGTCGTGATCAAATCCATCCTCCAGACCGGCGCCAACAAGCTGCCGGGCTGGGCCAAAGGCGACCCGACCACGACGACCGACGACGAAACCTCACCGCTCGACTGGCAGCAGGGCGCCGGCCAGGTGGACATCGACCACTCCGAGCTGATTCTCTCCACCGGCGCCCAATCTCCCGGCTGGGTCAACTGGCTGGGCTGGACCTACGAGGCAAGCATCGCGCCAGGCGACACGCGCCTGTACTATTTCATCCTCAATCAGGACACGGCCCGGCGCTTCGCCGCCACCCTCAACTGGGATCGCAAGATCAGCAGCACGGGCGTTGCCCAGACGGTTGATTACGCCGTCCTGCCGCATCTGCAGCTGGAGTTTTACAGCGTGGCGAGCGACGGCACCATTTCGTTTGTCCAGGCCAGCCGGAGCGCGGTCGACAACCTCCAGCACATCGCTCTGCCAACGCTCGCCAACGGCATCTATATTCTCCGGGTGATCAATGTCGGCGACCAACCCACCGACTACGGCTTCAGCTGGGGCTGCCTGCCGCAAACCGAGAGCGACATCGGTCCGTGAAGTGGCGTGGCGGGTGGAGGCTCCGCGGCACGAAACAGCAAGTGCGCTGTAACTTGCTTGTAACATAATGATTGTGAATTTCTTTTTGTTGACTTGGTAATGCAAATAATTTGATAATCTTATACAGACAATTAGTCCAGCTGCTATGAAGAAGAAGGCCAAACGAGGCGCACCCGCCGCGCGGCGGGCCAAAGCGGTCAACCCGCCAAAGCCGCCGCCCGGGCCGGTGATTTTTTTCACGCGAAACGGCGTGATCATCGGAAAGGCCGTCGCCCCGCGCGGCGCGAACGATGTCAGGATCATTTGGGGCATTCCCGTGCTTGGCGCCGCCGGTTGGTGGACGAAAAACGGCCAGCCCATGCCGAAGGGCCAGATCGTGGTGCCTCCCGGCACGAACGATTTTCATTTTTCACTCACCGGCGCGAAACCGAAGGGGCCGGGCATTGTGCCGCCCGTCTGGGCCAACGATTTTGAACTGGTTTGGGACCGGGATCGCATCACCGAAGCCTGGTGGACGAGGGATGGAAAACGCATGGAGCCCATCACCCAGGGCGCGGGAACCCAAGGTTTCAACTGTGCGCTGGATTTGGCCCGGCATCCCCACGGCTTTCCCGTGGCGCTTTCGCTTGCCGGCGTGCTTCTGCCCGGCCCGCTTTTTCTTTCGCGGGAGGTTTACGCCGCCTTGGCCGCCCAGGTGTACGACGAAGAGCCCGAAGGCTGCCATCTGGAGATTTTAAAATCAAACGACGGCGGATATACGCTCAAATGCGTCGGCGCCTGTCCGGACGAAAAAGAATGCGGGAAATATTTCATCGACACACCCGACAAGGACGGCCGCTACGTCATGCGGATGGTCTGTGAATGCCACTAGCCGCGGAAAATTTTTGAAAGGAAAACATCATGACTGAGACCACCAGACCAACGGAAGGAAAGAAGCGTTCGACGAAACGCCGCCCGGCGCCGGAAAGGCGAGGCGGAATCGAATCCACCGCGCGCCTGGCCATCAAACAGGCCCAGCTGATCGACCGGGTCACCCGGTTCGATGCCTGGCTGCCGGCGGACGGGACCCGGCCCAGCCGTGCCATGGTGGCCGGCGCTTTTGAGGAAGCGCGCGACCTCGCCCGCTCGTCCATCAGCCTGGCGGGGGAACTGGGGATTCCTTATAATTTTGGCGAAGGCATGGCGGGCGAAAGCTTCGACACGTTGTTTCCCACCCACGAGGAATTCCTGCGGCGGGAGGATGAATTGGTCAATGCGCTGCGGGAGTTTCCCGATGTGGCGTTTGCGCCGGTGACGCAGGGCCTCATTCTCCTGCCCGTGACCGCCTCTCCCGGTCTCATCCTGGCCGACACGCTCCCCGGCGCCAACGCGGAGGGAGCCAGAAAGTGGATCGCCAAGATTTTTGCGCTCTTCGGTTTCGGTGAGATCTTCAAGGCGATCATCGACGTCCTGGAAGCGGACGCGGGCAGCGCCCTCCTCATGGCCAATTTGGGCAAGGCAATCGCCGAGGCGAGTTGGTCGCTCCTCAAAAAATATCTCAAAATCCTGATCGAGCTGATTTTTTCCAAACCGTTCCTGAAAAAGCTCGCGGAAAAGGTCGGAGAGTCCGTCCTGGCGAAAGTGCTGGGGAAGGTTTTTGCGAAATTTGTGCCCTTCCTCGGCTGGGCGCTGCTGATCGGACAAATTGTCTGGGGGATCGCCGAGCAGTTTATTTGACGTCAGGGCGGGCGCGTCCGCCGGCGCGTTTATTGGCCGTGCCTGCGGCGGCGGCGCCAAAAGAGGCTTGCCCTTGCCGGCGTGCCGGGTTTCTTCCGCTGTTTTGCCAGGCCAACATAGCTCAGCTGGTAGAGCAACGCTTTCGTAAAGCGTGGGTCGTCGGTTCAAATCCGACTGTTGGCTCCATTTTCGCCGGCCCGCGCGGCGTCAGTTGTCGGCGATTTTGTCGTCCGGCAGGTTGCCCTGCAGCTTGCGGCGCAGCTTCAGGGCGCCGAGCTCGGTGTGGACCTGCGCGCGGAACAGCTCGAGGCGGCGGTGGACGTCGAGCGTCTCGAGCAGAGTCTGCTTCACGGCCGGATCGGAGCAGAGGCTGAAGGCGGCGAGATCGACGAAGGTCTCCGGATCGTCCACCGTTTTCAGGAAATCGGCGAAATCGCGCGGCACCGGCGCGCCGAGTTCGTGCTTGAGCGCGATGAGGCGGGCGAGGGCGGCGCACAGGCGGCGGTTTTCGTCCGCGTCCCCCCCGGGCGTGCTCGCCAGGGCGCGGACGTGCACGAAGCGGTACGGCTCCTCGCGGACGATGGCGAGCAGCTCGACGCGGGCCAGCCCCTGCAGAAGCAGGTTCGACGTGCCATCATCGTTTTTCTGGCAGGCGCGGACGATGCCGACTGTGGCGATGCGGTGCGCCGGCTCGAACTCGCCGGCGCCGGCGCGGCGCGGATCGAGATGAGCGACGGCGAAAAGCCGGTGCGAAGCGAGCACGTCGCGCAGCATCTGCCGGTAGCGCGGCTCGAAAATGTGCAGCGGCAGCAGCGCCTGCGGAAAAAACACCGTTTTGGGCAGCGTCATCGCCGGCACCCCGGCGGGCAGATGGATTTCCAGATCCATGGGGAGACATATTGTGCAGAGTGACCGGTGCTTTCAACCGGCGGGTATGGAAAGGTGCAGAATGCCGGGTGCACAGGTCTTCGCTCGTGTTGAATCAACTGCAATCCTGCGCTGGCTGATTCCGAAGGGGTATTTCTTTACAAGGGTGGGAGCCTGCATAGAAAAATTTTGGATCTGCGCATCCCTGTCGCAGACGTTCAGAATAACCCAAAAAGCGAATGAAAACCCTCCTCTTGTCTGTTGTCGCTGCGCTCGGTCTGCTTGTCTTGGTTCCGCTTAGTCAGGTTTCTGCCAAGGAAAAGGATGCCACCCCGCGGGGCTCGATCCGTCCCAAGGGCAAGCCTACGGCGACCGAGCGGGCGGCCCTGGCGAAAATCAGCTTTCAAGATGCATACGCCGCCGCGGTTGCGGCCGTTCCCGGCCAGGTCACTTACGGCGAACTTGAAGTGGAGGACGGCAATCTCCAGTACGATTTTGAAATCATTACCCCGAGCAAGAAGGTCATCGATGTCTCGATTGACGCCGGTAATGGCAGAGTGCTGGACGTCGACGAAGGGGATGATGAGTGATCCCGCCGTGACGCGCGCCGTGTAACCACTCCGCCCGTGCGAGCGTCAGTAACACGTTGCCGCCTTTTTCTCGTGGGAAGCTCGCCCTCTCATTAAACTTCATGTGTGCCAACCAGAGGTCCGGCGGCATGTCATGGCTGGCCGGTCCGGCATCCCCGGATTTCCTGCGTGACGAGCTGCTGCATGAGATTTTTCAAACGAGCGCGGAACGCCGACCGGCATGCCCGGCGTTGAGATGCCGCGGTCGGGCTATGACCTACGGTGAACTGTTGCGCCGTTCGCAGCAGACCGCGCGTTACCTGCGGGCTCTTGGTGTGGGCCGCGGCGAACGCGTGGTCGTATGGATGCCGCGGGGAATCGACGTGTATGCCATCATGCTCGGCATCCTGCAGGTCGGGGGAACCTATGTGCCGCTCGATCCGGAATGTCCATCCGACCGGGTGGCGTATGTGGTGCGTGACGCCGGTGCGCGCGTCCTCATGACGGCGCAGGCCCTCGCGCTCGAACCGAATGCCGTATCATGCCGGGTGGTTGTCTTTGAACAGGAAGTAGGGGAGATTGCAGGCGGGTCTGCGCGTCCGCTGACCCGGGCGGAAACCGGAACGACGCCCGACGATTGTGCCTATATCATCTACACGTCGGGTTCGACCGGTCGGCCCAAGGGAGTGATGATTTCACATCGAGCCATCTGCCACTTTGTGCGTGCGGAAGGTTCGGTGCTGAAGCTGCAGGCGGACGATCTGGTCTTCCAGGGATCGTCGTTGTCCTTCGACATGTCGCTTGAGGAAATCTGGCCGGCGTGGGCGGCGGGGGCGACGCTGCTGGTTGGCACGACGGAAATGCAGCGCGCCGGTCCGGATCTGGCGCCCATCCTTGCAGCGGAGGGAGTCACCGTCTGGACGGGCGTGCCGACCTTGCTCGCGCTGCAGAAGCCGGTCATTCCCACGCTGCGCCTGCTCAACCTCGGCGGCGAGACCTGTCCGCCCGAGTTGGTGCGCAGGTGGGCGCGACCCGGGCTGCGCATTCTCAACACCTATGGGCCGACGGAGACCTCCATCACGGCGACCTTCGCGGAGCTCACGCCCAGCCAGCCGGTCACGATCGGCCGGCCATTGCCTAATTACACGGCTTGGATTCTGGATGAAAATCTCGAGCCTGTTGCGATCGGAAAAACCGGCGAACTTTGCATTGGCGGACCGGGATTGGCGATGGGTTATGTTGGTCTCGACGGGCTGACGGCCGAACGTTTTGTACCGAATCCACGGTGTGAGTCCGGCGGCCCCGATCCAAGGCTTTATCGTACCGGCGATCTCGCGCGAATCACATCCGGTGGAGAAATCGAGTTTCTGGGCCGCATCGACAGCCAGGTGAAAATTCGCGGCTATCGCGTGGAGTTGACGGAGATCGAGTCTGTCTTACTGGCGGATGATTCCCTGAAGCAGGCGGCCGTGATCTTGTGGCGCGAGGCAGGGAAAGATAATACGTTAGTCGCCTACGTGGTGCCTCGCGAAAGCGGGACCTGCGACGAGACGGCATTGCGCGCCAGGCTGCGGCGGCGTTTGCCGGCTTACATGGTCCCGGCGATTTTTGAGCCGCTTGCAACACTCCCCATGCTGACCAGCGGCAAGCTGGATCAGAAGAGATTGCCGCCGCCAACCCGCGCGGCGGTCTCGGACCGGCCCTTGGTGCCACCCGGGACGCCAGCTGAGCGCAGGCTGCATGCCGAGTGGGCCGCTGTTTTCGCGCCGGCAGGCGTCTCCATCGACGATGATTTTTTTCTCGGTCTCGGCGGCGATTCGTTGCGCGCTGCAGAGTTGGTGTCGGCGTTGCGCCGGGATCACGCCTTGCAGCACGTCTCAATGGCGGATGTCTATAACCATCCCACGGTGCGCCGGCTGGCCGCTCACCTTGAGGCAACGAGACCGGCCGGTCATCCGGCGAAATCGGACGCCGGCCATGCTCAGGTGCCGGCGTGGCGCTACGCGGCCTGCGCCGTGGGGCAGGCGCTCGGATTGGTCCTGATTTACGGTCTGTTTTCGCTGCAGTGGTTGATTCCCTATCTGGCTTACGCCTGGCTCTACAACCAGGAGGAACTGGAGCGCCCCGCCGCGATCGCGGTTTCGCTCGGTCTGTTCATCGTCGCCATTCC
>DATJYF010000149.1:0-6520 GCA_035499715.1 Opitutaceae bacterium
TGTATTTGCGCATGACCGTGCACGAGCGGCTGCAGCACGGCACGCTCGTGGTCAGTTTCATGCTGCTGGTCGTAACCGGCTTCATGCTCCATTATCCCGACGCCTGGTGGGTCGTCGCCATCCGCGGCCTGAGCCGCCGGGCCTTCGAGTGGCGCGGGCTGATCCATCGCGTGGCCGGTGCGGTGCTGCTCGCGGCCGGTGCATGGCACACTTGCTACCTCGCGTTCACCGCCGCGGGCCGCGCGCTTTTCCGCGATCTGTTCCCGCGCCGGAACGACTTCACCGATCCGTGGCGCGTGCTGCGCTACAACCTCGGCCTCGCGCCCGCCAAGCCGCGCTTCGGCCGCTTCAGTTACATCGAAAAAAGCGAATACTGGGCGCTCGTCTGGGGCACGATCATCATGGGCGTGACCGGCGCCATCCTCTGGTTCGACAACACTTCGATGGGCCTGCTGACCAAGCTCGGCTTCGACATCGCGCAAGCCGTCCACTTCTACGAGGCCATCCTGGCCACGCTCGCCATCATCGTCTGGCATTTCTACTTCGTCATCTTCAACCCTGATATTTATCCGCTCAACCTCGCCTGGCTCACCGGCCGCATGTCGGAGCGCGAAATGATCGAGGAACATCCGGCGGAACTGGAACGGCTCAAGGCCGCCGAGGCCGGTCAAAAAACTCCGCCGCCCCCGGATCCGCAAAAAAAGCCGGCCGAATAAGCTTTACCCGGATTCAGATTTTAACGCAGAGGGCGCAGAGCTCGCAAAGATCAGGCTTCCCCAAGAATCAAGGCCTGTTCTCGAAATGGTTTGTCATTCTGAACGCAGGGAAGAATCCAACCGGTATGGCTTGGCGGAGTCGCACTGGGTTCTTCGCTGCGCTCAGAATGACCGAGAGCTCGCCCTCTGCGTCCTCGCTTTCCTCCGCGCCCTCTGCGAAAAAAACTCCTGTTTTCTTCGCGTCTTTGCGCCTTCGCGCTTAAAATTCACTTCCGCACCGTCACCAGCTCGCAGCGCGTCGCGTGTTTCGTACCGGGATTGAACTCCACCAGCGCGGCCGAAAGCCGCACGTCGCCCTCGGCCACGTCGAATTTGCGCGGCATGCCGTCGAGAAATCGTCCGATGACCGGCTTGACCTCGCGGCCGAGCACGCTCGCGTAAGGTCCGGTCATGCCCGCGTCGCACATGAACGCCGTGCCGCCCGGCAGCACGGTCGCGTCTGCGGTCGGCACATGCGTGTGCGTGCCGATCACCGCCACGGCGCGGCCGTCGAGGTGCCAGCCGAGCGCCTGCTTTTCCGACGTCGCCTCGGCATGCGCTTCGACAAAAAATCCGTCGGCTTTGTCGGCGAGCTGCGCGAGCAGCCGGTCCGCGCCCAAAAAGGGGCAGTCCGCCTTGAGGTTGAGATACTGCCGGCCGAGCACGGTGAAGACTGCGAGCCGGAAGCCTTGCGCCTCGATGATCAAAAAATCCCGGCCCGGGCACGCCGCCGGCAGATTGGCCGGACGGCACACGCGCTCGAGCGCGCCGATCTCGGCCTCAAAGCCCTTCTGGTCCCAGACGTGGTCGCCGAGCGTGAGCGCGTCCACGCCCGCGGCGAGCAGCGCCTGGGCGAGCGCGCCGGTCAGCCCCGCGCCCGCGGCCGCGTTCTCGGCGTTGGCGATGACAAAATCGAGACCGAGGTCGGCGCGGAGCTGGGGCACGCGTTCGATCACGATCTCGCGGCCGGGACGGCCGACGATGTCGCCGATGAAAAGCAGCTTGAGCACGCGGCCAGCCTCGCGCGCCCAAGCGTCACAATGCAAATGCAAAGACGGCCGCGGTGCGGCTTGGCCGCCGCCCGCCTGAACGGCTTGCCGGGCGCTTGGACTCGCCAAATCCGCGTCGATCCGATTGATTCGGTTGATGGACGACCCACCTCCCCGCGCGGCGGCGGCGCCCGCCCAGGGCCGCGGCCCGCTTTATGCCCTGGCGCTGGTGGCCGCGACGTTTGCCATCTGTCTGATTCGGCTGGTGGGATTCGTGCAGGACAACGCCGTCGATCTGCCCTTTGAAGACCAGTGGATCTCCCTCGGCCCGCTTTTCCGCAACGAAGGCCCGTGGCGGAGTTTCCTTTTTCAATACGGTCCGCAACGACAGGGACTCGGAGGGCTCATCTGCTGGTATCTTTACCGGGCAACCGGCTGGGACGTCCGCGCCGAGGTCTGGACGGACGTCGTCGTGCTGTGCATGACCACGGTGGTCGCGCTGGCCTTGATGGTCCGCCTGCGCGGGCGGTTGAGCTGGAGCGACGCCGGATTTCCGCTCCTGCTGCTCGGCACCTTCCATTGGGAAACGATGACTTTCGTTCCGAACATCTCGCACTCCATCCTGCCGCTGGCGTTTATTTTCCTGCTGGCGTATGCCTGGAGCATCCCCCGACCGCTGCTCCAGGTGGCGGCGACCGGTCTTTCCGGCGGCCTGCTGATTTTCACGGGCTACAGCGTGTGCGGCGCGCCCATGATCATCGGTCTGGCTCTGCTGCTCTGGCTGCGATCGGAGCGGACGGGCGAGGAAAGGCGGACCGCCGGGCTGGCCTTGATCTGCCTGGGCGCCGCGGCCCTCGCTTTCGCGTGCGACTATCATTGGGAACCGGGCGTGCCGGGGTGGCATTTTCCCGTCTCAAACTGGTGGGATTATCCGCGCTTCTGCGCCCTCATGTTCACCAGCTTGCTCGGATTCCGCTCGATTTCGGCCCCGACCACGTCCGCGGGCACCGCCCTGCTCGGACTCGTCCTGGCCGCCTTTCTCACGGCGGCGGTGAAAATCTGGCGGGGAGAAGCCACCGCCCGCACCAAGGTCGTGTGGATTCTGACCGGCATCCCCTTGATCTACACGGTGCTGACAGCCGTCGGCCGACTCCCGACTAACATCGAGGCGGCTTTCATGTGGCGGTACATGACACTGATGACGCCGGCTCTCTGCGGCCTGGCCATCGCCGTGGAGGAATGGGCGGGCGGACGCCGCGGGCTGCAACGCGGTCTTATGATCGGCTGGGTCGCGCTCGCCGCCCTCATCTGGTCGAATTTCACTCCCGAACGCAATGCCGCCACCATCACGATGGGAAAAAAGCTCTGGATCGCGAGCTACTTGAAGACGCGAAACCTCGCCGCGGCCAACCAGGAATCGAATTTCTGGGTGTATTTTCCATCGCCGAATTCTCCCCTCATCGCCGAGCGGCTCCACTGGCTGGAACAACAGCATCTGTCATTTTTCCGGACCGCGGACGCCGGTTACGTTCAGGAAAAATCTCCGCCGGCCGCCGGCCGCTGAACGACCCGGCCGCCAAGCCCCCGCCAAAACCTAGGCTTGCCCGCGCCGGGAAACGGCGTTCTACTGACAGATTCTTCCTGCCATGAAAACGTCACCCACGCCCACTGTGTTTCCCCAGGCCGAAATCGGCCGCGAAATGAAAGGCGCCGACTGCGTCGTCGAGTGCCTCATCCGCGAAGGCGTGGACGTCATTTTCGCCTATCCGGGCGGCGCGTCGCAGGAGCTGCACCAGGCGCTCGCGCGCACCGACAAGATCCGCACCATCCTGCCCCGTCACGAGCAGGGCGGCGCGTTTGCCGCCGGCGGTTTCGCCCGCGCCACCGGCAAGGTCGGCGTGTGCATGGCCACGAGCGGACCCGGCGCCACCAACCTCATTTCCGGCATCGCCGACGCCTTCATGGATTCCATCCCCCTGGTCGCGATCACCGGCCAGGTCTACTCGAAATACATCGGCAAGATGGCGTTTCAGGAAACGGACTTTTACGGCATGACCCTGCCGGTGGTGAAGCACAGCTACCTGGTGATGAACGCGCAGGACCTGCCGCGCATTTTCAAGGAGGCCTTTCACGTCGCGCGCAGCGGCCGGCCCGGCCCGGTCGTGATCGACATCCCCAAGGACGTGCAGCAGGCGAAAATCACGCCGGTCTTCCCCGGCGCGGTCGAATTCCGCAATCCCTACATCAGCACCGAGAATCACGCCGACGATGTCCTGCTCAAGCAGATCCTTTCGCTCGTCGCCGAGGCGAAAAAACCCGTGCTCTACGTCGGCGGCGGCATCATTTCCTCCGGCGCGCACGCCCAACTGAAGACCTTCGCGGAGAAAACCAACATCCCCGTCGCGACCACGCTCATGGGCGTGGGCGCGTTCCCCGAGACGCACCCGCTCTCCATGCAGTGGTTCGGCATGCACGGCGCGGCCTACGGCAACTGGGCGGTGGACCAGTGCGACCTCCTGCTCTGCTTCGGCGCGCGCTTCGACGACCGCATCACCGGCGACGTCGGCAAGTTCGCCGCCGGGGCGAAGATCGTCCACATCGACGTCGACACCTCGGAACACAACAAAAACAAGCGCGTGCAGTATCCGATTTCCTCCGACATCAAATACGCCCTGGGCCGCCTGAATGAGCTCATTGCCGTGCTCAAGTTCAGCCCGCCCGACACCGCGGCCTGGCACGCCCAGATCGCGCAATGGAAAAAGGAACATCCCTTCGACAGCTCGGCCGGCTTCGGCAAGATGCCGCACATTCTGCCTCAGGAGGCGGTGGCCGCACTTTATGAGCTGACCAAGGGGGACGCCATCATCACCACCGGCGTGGGCCAGCACCAGATGTGGGCCGCCCAGTTCTACCGCTTCAACGAGCCGCGCCGCTATATCAGCTCGCTCGGCCTCGGGGCCATGGGCTTCGGCTATCCCGCCGCGCTCGGCGCCAAGGTCGCCTGCCCCGACAAGGAGGTCATCGATATCGACGGCGACGGCTCCTTCGCCATGAACATCCAGGAGCTCGCCACCGCCCATATCGAGAAGATCGCCGCCAAGGCCATGATCCTGAACAACCAGCACCTCGGCATGGTCGTGCAGTGGGAAGACCGCTTCTACGGCAGCGTGCGCGGCAACACCATTCTCGGCGACGAGAAGAATATCGGCGGTCCCGACAATCCCGCCGCCCTCTATCCCGATTTCGTCAAGATCGCCGAGGGTTTCGGCGTCAAGGGCCGCCGCGTGATCAAGAAATCCGATCTGCGCCCCGCCATCCAGGAAATGCTCGATCACAAGGGACCCTACGTTCTCGACATCATCGTGCCCTACACCGAGCACGTGCTGCCGATGATTCCCGCCGGCAAGACGGTCAAGGAAATGATCCTGAAATAAATTTTGCGGCGGCTCACCGCCGGAAGGTTTTCCGCCCGGATGAAAATCCGGGCTTTTTCTTTGCCAAAAGTTTTGCTCCGACCGGCCGGAATCCGTTTTATGCCGCCGTTCGTCTAACGATGTGAGGCCCGTCACATCTCAACCCCGAAATTCGCCATGAAAACCCCTTTCATCTTCTGCTGCGCCGCCGTGCTGGCCGCTTTCTCCCCGCGTCTGCACGCAGCCTCCGACAAACCCCTGCCGTTCGCGATGAACGGCTGGCAGTTTCACGACTACAACCTCCCCAAGCTCGAAGAGGCGGTGCGGCGCGCGCCGGACTACGGCGTCAACTTTTTCATCTTCTCCCATGAGTGGTTCCGCTCCGTCGAGGGCTTCCTCGCCTCCACCGACGACCTCGACCCGAAGCATCCGCCGGCCCACCTCGACGAGATCAAAAAGGGCGAATATTTCCGGCTCATCCCCGGCTGGCAGTCCGACTTGCGGCACATCGGCGACATGGCGACGGCCGAAGGCATTCCTTATTATTTGTGGGTCCATGAATTCGACGATGTACCGAAACGTTTCCTCAAGAACGGCCGGGTGGACATGGACGACCCCGGGCTCTTCCCCTATCTGACGGAACGCTACGAGAAGCTGCTCCAGGCCGTGCCCGGGACCGCCGGCTTCGTCCTCACCCTGCACGAGAGCGATTACCACGTTTTCAACGACAACATGGTCGCGAGCAAGGACCCGGTGCCGGAGCGGATCTACCGGCTCATGACGTTTTTTCACGAGCTGCTGCAACGCCACCATAAGCAGCTCATCCTGAGGAATTTTTTCTACGAGCCGTGGGAAATGAAAGATTTCAACGAGGCGCTGGCCCGCATGCCCGACGACGTCATCGCCATGTGCAAGGACACCACGCACGAGTTCGATCCGTTCTATCCCTGGGACCCGCAGCACGGCAACGTCGGCAAGAAGCGCCAGATCATCGAGGTCGATCTCGGCGTCGAAAAGGCCTGGTCCACGCAGGGCGCTTATGCCCAGGTCGACTATCTTCACCGCCTCGCGCTCCATGCCCGCGAGAAGGGCGTGACCGGGATGGTCGGTCGCGCCCGCCTGCACTGGGACCATCCCTTCGAGGACATGCACGAGGTCAATCTCTATGCCTTCTCGCGTTTCATGGCCGATCCCGATCTGTCCGTGGACACGGTGTTGAGCGACTGGGCCGCCAAGCGTTATCCGGCCGGCGCCGCGCCGTACATCGTTTCCGCGCTCAAGCGCTCCGAGTTCATCAACCACCACGGGCGCTGGCACCTCGGCGAATGGATGACAAAATCGATCGGCGACGAATGGGGCGATT
>DATJYF010000150.1:0-13404 GCA_035499715.1 Opitutaceae bacterium
CCGAACGCCAGCGCGAGCGCGAGTTCTACGCCAGGCAAATCGAGTTGAAGGCACGCTACGAAAAGGCGTTCCCCGGCAAAGTCTGGCAGCCGCGCCGCTACAGCGGCGCGCCCACCTACCTCGACCAGATCGAGACCAGCCTCGAAACCGTCTTCGCCGGCTTCGTCCTTGCTTCGCTCGTGGCCGTGCCCGTCGGCATCCTCTGCGGGCTGAGCAAAAATTTCTACAACGCCGTCAACCCCTTCGTGCAGATCTTCCGGCCGGTTTCGCCGCTCGCGTGGCTGCCCATCGTCATGATCATGGTGAGCGCGCTCTACACGCCGAAAAATCCCTGGCTGGCCAAGTCGTTCGTCAGCTCGGCCATCACCGTCGCGTTGTGCTCGCTCTGGCCCACGCTCATCAACACGGCCATCGGCGTGGGCGCGATCGACTCCGATCACATCAACGTGGCGCGCGTGTTGCGGCTGCCCTGGGGGGTGCGCCTCCGCAAGATCGTGCTGCCCACGGCGCTGCCCTACATCTTCACCGGCCTGCGCCTTTCGCTCGGCGTGGGCTGGATGGTGCTGATTGCGGCCGAGATGCTCGCGCAAAATCCAGGCCTGGGAAAATTCGTCTGGGACATGTTCCAGAACGGCAGCAGCCAGACGCTCGCCCTCATCATGGTCGCGGTCTTCACCATCGGGATCATCGGCTTCGCCCTCGACCGGCTGATGCTCGTGCTGCAGCAGCTCGTGAGCTACGACCGCGCCGCCATGCGCTGACGGCGAAGCTTGATGCGCATCCAGGCACGGCACCTTCCATCCGGGTAAATATCCTTGCATGGCTTTCCTCAACATCAACCGCGTGACCAAGGGCTTCGGCCAGGGCGGCCGACGCACCTGCGTGCTGCGCGACATCAACCTGAATATCGAGCGGGGAGAATTTGTCGCCATTGTCGGCTTCTCCGGCTCCGGCAAGACCACGCTCATCAACCTCATCGCCGGCTTGACCCGCCCCGACGCCGGCGTGATCCGGCTCAACGATCTCGACGTCTCCGGCCCCGGCCCCGACCGCGGCGTCGTTTTCCAAAACTACGCGCTGCTGCCGTGGCTCACCGTTTATGAGAACATCGCCTTGGCGGCGGACAATCTTTTCCCCAACTGGTCGCGCGAGAAACGCCGCCAGCACGTCGAGCGCCACCTCGCCTTGGTCAACCTCGCCGCCGCGCGCGACAAGCTCCCGCACCAGCTTTCCGGCGGCATGCGCCAGCGTGTCTCCGTGGCCCGCGCCCTGGCGATGGATCCGCAAATCCTGCTCCTCGACGAGCCGCTTTCCGCGCTCGACGCGCTCACCCGTGCCACACTTCAGGACGAAATCGAACGCATTTGGGAGGCGGACCAGAAAACCGTCGTCATGATCACCAATGACGTGGACGAGGGACTGCTGCTTGCCGACCGGATCATCCCGATGACGCCTGGACCGGAAGCCACGCTCGGACCGGAGATCGCCGTCACGCTCCCGCGCCCGCGCAATCGAAAGGCACTCAACCACGATCCCGAGTTCAAGCGCCTGCGCGCCGCTGTCGCCGGCTGGCTCCTCGATGCCGCCGCGGCGAAAAGGCGCGCCACACCGCATCGCACGCTCGTGCTGCCGGCCCTGGTTGCCGCCGGCCTGGGTCAATCCGCCACCCCTCGCGAAGCCGTTATTTCCTGAAATTCAATTTCAAACCCGATGTCCGCCTTTCTCGAAATTTCCCACGTCACCAAGACCTATCCGGGGTCGCGCGGCCCGGCCGTCATCGTCCAGGACTTCCACCTGCCCGTGCGCAAGGGTGAATTCGTCACCTTGATCGGCCACTCCGGCTGCGGCAAGTCCACCGTGCTCGCGATGGTCGCCGGCCTCATCGAAGCGACCAGCGGCGGCATCATCCTCGCCGGCAAGGAAGTTACTGATCCGGGTCCCGACCGCGGCGTCGTTTTTCAATCGCCCTGCCTGCTGCCCTGGTTGACGGCGCTCGACAACGTGCTGCTGGGGGTGAATCAGGTTTTTGCGGATGCCACCAAGGCCGAGCGTCGCGAGCTGGCCGGGTATTATTTGGCGGTCGTCGGCCTTGGCGACGCGCTCCATCAGAAACCCGCCGAACTCTCGCAGGGCATGCGCCAGCGCGTGGGTCTGGCGCGCGCTTTTGCGCTCGCGCCGAAAATG
This sequence comes from Opitutaceae bacterium, assembly GCA_035499715.1. Classification (GTDB taxonomy): domain Bacteria; phylum Verrucomicrobiota; class Verrucomicrobiia; order Opitutales; family Opitutaceae; genus DASRHD01. The sequence goes on from DATJYF010000150.1 coordinate 2,185, forward strand.
CTGCTGCTCGACGAGCCCTTCGGCATGCTCGACTCGCTCACGCGTTACGAGCTGCAGGACGTCCTCCTCGATCTCTGGAGCCGCGATCAGAAAACGGCGCTCATGGTGACGCATGATGTCGATGAAGCGCTCTTTCTTTCCGATCGCATCGTCATGATGACCGACGGTCCCGCCGCCACGGTTGGCGAAATTCTCGCCGTTCCGTTTCCGCGTCCGCGCGACCGCAAGGCCTTGCTCGAAGATCCCGAATATTACCGCCTGCGCGAGCAGCTCATCGGATTTCTGGAGGAACGCTCCCATCTGCGAGCCCCGCCGGCCGCCAAACCCGCCGGCCCGGGTGGCTCTCAACGCCTGCTGCGCACAGCCGCTTCCGCCTGATTTTCCCAACCAAACCAAATTGATCCTGCACCATGAAATCACGCCACTACATCGCGCTCTTCGCGCTTGCCGCCGGCCCGCTGTCGGCTCAAACCGCGCCGCCCGCGGCGGGTTCCTCCGCAAATCCGCTGACGCAGTCGCTGCCCGACGCTCTGGCCAGGGGCAAATTTTCCCTCGATGCGCGCTTGCGCTGGGAATATGCCGACCAGCAAAATTTGCGTTCGTCGAACGCCTTCCTCCTCGGCACGCGCTTCGGCTTCACCAGCGCGCCGCTGGATGGATTTCAAGGCATGGTCGAGGGCGAAAATGTCGCCGTCATCGGCAACTCCAACAACTATAACGCCGCCGGCACCAATCCCGCCGCCGCCAAGCGCACGGTGATCGCCGATCCCCCCGTCACCGACCTGAATCAGGCGTGGCTCAGCTATGCCAACGCCGGCATCACGGTGAAAGGCGGCCGCCAGCGCATCGTCCTCGACAACGCGCGTTTCGTCGGCGACGTCGGCTGGCGCATGAATCAGCAAACCTTCGACGCAGCCACCCTCACCGCCAAGGCCGCGGAGAATTTCAATTTCTTTTATGGCTACGTCTGGCGGGTCAGCCGTGTTTTCGGCAACAAATCGCCGCAACCGGACTTTGTCTCGAAGTCCCACTTCATCAATGCGTCCTACGACGGCTGGTCTTACGGAAAAATCACCGCCTACGCCTACCTGCTCGATTTTCAAAACTCGGCCGCCAACTCGTCGGACACCTACGGCGGAAGTTTTGTCGGCGCTGCGCCGGTCACAGGGGAATTCAAGATCACTTACCGCGCCGAGGCCGCCACCCAATCCGATGCCGGCAACAACCCGCTTCATTACACGGCCCGTTACTACGTTGGCGAACTCGGCGGCGCGATCAAACCCTTCGATTTCGGCGCCGGCTACGAAGTGCTCGGCAGCGATGGCGGCAAAAAAGGCTTCGCCACGCCGCTCGCCACCCTGCACGCCTTCAACGGTTGGGATGATGAATTTCTCACCACACCGGCCAACGGCTTGCGCGATTTTTATGCCTCGGCTGGCGTCGCGCTGCCCGGCGGCTTTCCGCTCAAGGTCGTTTACCACAAATTCGACTCTGATTACGGCCGCCACAATTACGGCAACGAATGGGACGCCCTGATCACGCACAAGTTCGGCAAGTACTGGACCGTGCTGGCCAAGGCGGCCCACTACGATGGGAAGCCGCCCTTCTTCGACACCGACAAATTCTGGCTTCAGGCCGAGTTCACCTTCTGAGGCCGCGGCTCTGCATGAAAATCATTCATCGTTTTGATGAAAACATTGAGGCGGATTATGCCGCGGCGGTTCCCCCGGCTGGCACATGCCACGCTTTATTCCACGGATAAAATCGCGCCGTCCGCCGGCGCACGAACCAACGAAATACGCCATGGACTATATCAAACCAACCGAAGTGGTTAAAACCATGCTCGCGGCCGGCACGACCAAGGCCGGCCTGCCGGTCAAGGATCTGCTCATCCGGGGCTTCCTTTCGGGTGCATTGCTCGGCTTTGCGACCAGCCTCGCCATCACCGCCGCGGCCCAGACCAACCTGCCCATCGTCGGCGCGGTCATCTTTCCCGTCGGATTCGTCATGATCGTCCTGCTCGGCCTCGAGCTCGTCACCGGCAGTTTCGCCCTTGTCCCCCTGGCCGGGGTGGACGGCCGGAGCGGCTGGCCGCAAATCTGCTCGAATCTGGCCTGGGTTTTTACCGGCAATCTCATCGGCAGCGTGGTCTACGGCTGGCTTCTCTATCTCGCCCTCACGAATTGCGGCATGGATGCGCCCTCCGGCATCGGCCTTAAGATTGCCGCCATCGCCGAGGCGAAAACCAACGCCTATGCCGCGCACGGCACGGCTGGCTGGCTGGCGGCCTTCGTCAAGGCGATCCTTTGCAACTGGATGGTCTGCCTTGGCGTGGTCATGGCCATGACCACGAGTTCGACGATCGGCAAGATCGCCGCCGCATGGCTGCCGATTCTGACCTTCTTTGCCCAGGGCTTCGAGCACTCGGTGGTCAATATGTTCGTTATTCCGACCGGCATGATGTTCGGCGCCAAGGTCAGCCTCTCAAGCTGGTGGATATGGAACCAGATTCCGGTAACGCTCGGCAATCTCTTGGGCGGGCTGCTCTTCACCGGACTTTTCCTCTACTGGACTTATCAGCCGGCCACGCAACCCGCGCCCGTGCCAGCTGAAGAGTTGGAATCCGGCAGCGAACCCGCCCGCGCCTAGGCGGCTGGCGCTCTTTCCGCATGGCCGCCGCCGCAGAGACCTCCGCCGGATTCACGCCCGAGCAAAAACAATATCTCGAGGGCTTCCTCGCCGCCCTGGCCGCGCAGCTGCCATTCGTCGGCCACACCAACGGCGGCCGGATCACAGCGGATCCGGCCGCTGCGCCAGCCAACCTCGCCGAACCGCCCGCCGAAGACGTGTTCTTCGGCACGCCGCTCGGTGAACTGTCCAAGCCCGAACGCTGGAAATACGACGAGAACCCGCTCGACATCTGGGAAAAGCTCGTCGCCCATGCCGAGGCGGACAAGTTTCCCGACGAAGCCGATACCTTCCGTTTCAAGTTCCACGGTCTCTTCTACGTCGCGCCCGCCCAGGATAGCTTCATGCTGCGCCTGCGCCTTCCGGCTGGCGAACTCACCGCCGTGCAGCTCCACGGCCTGGCCGACATCGCCTCGGAATGGGGTGGCGGATACGCGCATGTGACCACGCGCGCCAATTTGCAGATTCGCGAACTGCGCCCGCGCGACATCATCAAAGTTCTCATGCGCCTGCAGGAGCTCGGCCTTGTCTCGCGTGGCGCCGGCGCCGACAACATCCGCAACATCACGGCCACGCCCACCACCGGTTTCGACGCCGCCGAACTGATCGACGTCCGACCCTTCGCCAAGGCGCTGCACCACTACATCCTAAATCATCGCGATCTCTACGGCCTGCCCCGCAAGTTTAACGTCGCCTTCGACAGCGGGGGCTCGGTCAGCGTGGCCGCCGACACAAACGACATCGGATTCTTCGCCTGCCGCGTCACGGAGAAATCACTCTCAGCCTTCGACGCCCGACCCTCGACGCCCGCTCCGGGCATCTATTTTCGTGTCCAACTAGGCGGCATTACCGGCCACGGCGACTTTGCGCGCGACACCGGCCTGCTGATCAAACCGTCGGAATGCGTGGCCGTGGCTGCGGCGATGATCCGTGTCTTCAATGAAAACGGCGACCGCACCAACCGGAAAAAGGCCCGGCTCAAATATCTGCTCGAAAAGTGGGGCGCGGAAAAATTCCTCGACGAGACGCGGAAAAAACTGGCCTTTCCGCTGACCTGTCTTCCGCCCGAGTTCTGCGAGTCGCGCCACCCTGCAATCAAACATGGATGGATCGGCGTCTACAAGCAGGCGCAGCGCAAGTTGAACTACATCGGCGCCGGTGTGCCGGTCGGCCGTCTGACCGCCAAGCAGATGCACCAGGTCGCCGATCTCGCCACGCATTATGGCAGGGGCGAGTTGCGACTGACCGTCTGGCAGAACCTTATCCTGCCGCACATTCCCGACGCTTTCGTGGAGACGGTGAAACGCAGCCTCCAGCGCACGGGCCTGCATGCCGAGGCATCAAGCGCGACCAGCGGCATCGTTGCCTGCACGGGCAACACCGGCTGCAAATATTCCTCGACCAACACCAAGGCCCATGCCGTCGCGCTCGCCAAGACGCTCGACGACCGCCGGGTCGCACCCGAGCATCCGGTCAACATCCACTTCACGGGCTGCCCGCACAGTTGTGCGCAGCATTACTGCGGCGACATCGGCCTCCTCGGCGCAAAGCTCGCTGGCGGCGACGAAGGCTATCACGTCTTGCTCGGTGGCGGCATGGGCCACGAACAGGGCATCGCGCGTGAAATCTTCCGCGGCGTGGCCGCCGGCGAGGTGTCCGCCCTCGTCGAAAAAATCCTCCGCACCTACGAGGCCGGCCGGCAGTCGGGCGAGTCCTTCGTGGCGTGGAGCCGCCGCCATACCGTCGGCCAGCTGCAGGAACTTCTCTCCGCCTGAGACCGTCCGCATGCAAACGATCCCCGTCATTCCTGAGACCGCGCCATTCACGCCCGAGCAGCGCGCCTGGCTCAACGGCTTTCTTGCCGGCTTGTTCTCGCGTGGCGCGGTCGATCCCGCCGTCAAGGCCGCTGCGGGCGAAACGCTCAAGCCGCTCACGATTCTTTTTGGCTCGCAGACGGGCACGGCGGAAAGTCTCGCCAAGCGGGCCGCGAAAGAAGCCGGCCGGCAGGGTTTTGCCGCCACCGTCATGGACATGGCGCAATTCTCCATCGCGAAGCTCGCGCAGGAAAAAAACGTGCTCGTCATCACCAGCACCTACGGCGAAGGGGAGCCGCCGGACAATGCCAAGGCGCTGCATGCCGCGCTGGCCGCACCCGGCACGCCGCCGCTCACCGGGGTGCGTTTCAGCGTCTGCGCGCTCGGCGATACGAACTACATCCAATTCTGCCAGTGTGGAAAAGACTTCGATAGCCGCCTCGAAAAACTCGGCGCCATGCGGGTCAGCGCACGGATGGACTGCGATCTCGATTATGAGAAAAAATTCGAGACCTGGCTGGGCGCCGCCCTCGCCGCCTTGGGTGCGATCAACGCAACAACCACCTCCACCGGAGCCGGGGAATCCACGACAATGCTCCGCCCGGAAACGGCGCCGGGCTGCAGCCGGAAAAATCCCTTTCACGCTCCGCTGCTCTGTTCGCGTGTGCTCAACTCTTCCGGCTCTGCCAAGGAGGTGCGCCACGTTGAGTTTTCCCTCGAAGACTCCGGCCTGGCCTATGAACCGGGCGATGCGCTGGGTGTATTTCCGCAGAATTGCCCCGAGATTGTCGGGGAGATCCTGGTCGCACTCGGCTGCGACGGCGAAGAGGCCGTGCCCGTGCCCGAGGGGGGCGCGACTTCGTTGCGCCATGCCTTGACCGCGCACTACGATCTGGGCAGGCCCTCGGCCGAATTGGTCGCCCGTTACGCCGCTCCCGCTTCCAACGGCGGTGTGGCCACGGTGGCGGCGGTATTGCATGTCATCGACATCGTGCTGGCACGTCCCGAGACGCGGCTGGCGCCCGTCGATTTTGTGCGTCTGTTGCGACCGCTCCAGCCGCGGCTCTACTCCATTTCGTCGAGCCTGCGGGCGCACCCCGCCCAAGTTCACCTCACGGTCGGCGCCGTGCGCTACGCAGCCCATGGTCGCGCACGCAAGGGAGTTTGTTCCACGTTCCTCGCCGACCGTTGTGCTCCCGGCGCCACGGCACCCGTGTTCGTGCACCGCAACAGCGCCTTCAAGCTTCCCGCCGATTCGGCTGCGCCTGTCATCATGGTTGGGCCCGGAACGGGCATCGCGCCGTTCCGCGCATTTCTGCAGGAACGCCGCGCCACCGGCTCCAAAGGCAAAAACTGGCTCTTTTTTGGCGATCAGCGCGCGGCCGCCGATTTTCTCTATCAGGACGAGCTCGCCGCGTTTCAGAGGGAAGGCGTCCTCACGCACCTGGATACCGCCTTCTCTCGCGACCAGGCGGAAAAAATCTACGTGCAGCACCGCATGCTGGAAGGCGCCCGCCGGCTCTACGGCTGGCTTGAGGCCGGAGCGTATTTTTACGTCTGCGGCGATGCCACCCGCATGGCAAAGGACGTCGAGGCGGCCCTGCACAAGGTTGTCGAAACCGCCGGCGGCAAGACCGCCGCCCAGGCCGCCGACTACGTCCAGGCTTTGAAGGCCGCCAAACGTTACGCCCGCGATGTCTACTAGCCGTGGTCGCCCCGCAAAAAGAATTTTCGCTGATCGACGAACTCCTCGCCGAACAGCAGCGGTTGCAGACGCCCGTGGCACGTTTTGCGGGTGCGCATGATCGCGGTGACGCCGCCAGGGTTTCCGCCTTCAGCGTCCAGCTTCTCCCCCTCACCGCGCCCGGCCCTGGCGAACAATATGCCTTCGAGGTCGATCTGGATTCCTGCACCGGCTGCAAGGCCTGCGTCGCCGCCTGCCATTCGCTCAACGGCCTCGACGACAATGAAACCTGGCGCGACACCGGACTGCTCGTCGGCGGCGACGCCGCACAACCATTTCAACAGGTCGTCACCACCGCCTGCCACCACTGTGTCGATCCCGCCTGTCTCAATGGCTGCCCCGTTCTCGCCTACGAGAAGGATCCCGTCACCGGAATTGTGCGCCACCTCGATGATCAGTGCATCGGGTGCAGCTACTGCGTCCTCAAGTGCCCTTACGATGTCCCGAAATATAATCCGGCGCGCGGCATCGTCCGCAAATGCGACATGTGCCAAAGCCGCCTCGTCCATGGCGAGGCGCCCGCTTGCGCGCAGGCTTGCCCAACGCATGCCATCAGCATTGTGACGGTGCCGATCGGTCCAGACAATGGTCGCTCCCGCCTTGCATCCGGGGCGGCAAAAACCTTCCTGCCGGGAGCTCCAGATCCCAGTTATACACGGCCGACCACGCGCTACGTCACCCAGCGCCGGCTGCCGGACAATCTTCGTGCGGCGGATGCCGGGCTCCTGCGCCCGCAACCGCCGCACTGGCCGCTCGTCTGGATGCTCGTGCTCACCCAGTTTTCCGTTGGAATACTGGCGGCGGTCCTCATCGGGTGGCGGGGATTTGTTTTTCACCTGGCGACGCTTCCTCTGGCGCAGTTGCCATTGCTGGCCTGGGCCGCGGCCACGGTCGGGCTCGTCGCGAGCGTGTTTCATCTCGGCCAGCCGCTCAAGGCATGGCGCTGCTTTCTCGGCCTGCGCCGCTCATGGCTTAGCCGTGAGATTGTCGTCTTCGGATTTTTTTTCGTCGCGTTGTCCGTGTTTGCAGTGATGCGTCCGCACGGTCTCGCCCTCGGGACAGTCACACTGGCGCTCGGCTTGTCCGGTATTTTGTGCTCGGCGATGCTCTATGCCGATACGCAACGCCGGGCATGGCGGTTATGGACGGGTGCGGGAAAGTTTTTTGGCACCACGGTGGTCGCGGGTCTGGTTTTTGTCTCGATGCCGGTGGCCGCTCTTGCGCTCGGGACCAAGTTGCTTCTCGAAAGCGCCACGATGCATGGATCGGATGTGACCGCCCGTTTGTGGCGCGGACCGTTGCGGAGAACGGTGGGGCTGCGCTTCGCGTTCGGCGCGGGAGCGCTGTTCGGGTTCGCCGGCGGCTTCGAGGTGCCGGGCATTCTGCTTTTTGTTGCGGGCGAGTTGGCCGAGCGTTATCTTTTTTTCCGCGCGGTGGACGCGCCGAAAATGCCGGGATTGTCAGGCACATGAGAGCCGCGGTGGGGAACCTTCTGCGGGCCCATGACGGGCCGCTGACCTCCGAACTGGTGTTGCATCCGGCGGACTTTGGCCTTGGCCGCGTGCCCGTTCATCTCGCCCCAACGGACACGACAGCGATGATCTGCGGCTTTTGCAGCACGGGCTGCTCGCTGAAAATCCATCTCAACCAGCGGGGCGAAGCGATCAACCTTACGCCCGATCCGGATCATCCCGTCAATCTTGGCATGGCGTGCCCGAAAGGCTGGGAGGCACTGGCGCCGCTCGCCGCGTCCGATCGCGCGGTGACGCCCCTGTTGCGCCGCAAGCCTGGCGCCGCGGCCGAACCGGTGGACTGGGAAACGGCCCTGCGGATTTTTTGCGGCCGGTTCCAGGAAATCCAGCGCAGGCACGGGCCGCACAGCGTGGCCGTCTTGAGCACGGGCCAGATTGTGACCGAAGAGATGGCGTTGCTCGGCGCGCTGGCCAAGTTCGGCCTCGGATTGCTCCATCTCGATTCGAATACCCGCCAATGCATGGCCACAGCTCAAGCGGCTTATAGCGAGTCATTCGGCTTCGACGCACCGCCCTTCACCTACGCCGATTTCGAGGAAAGCGACGTGATCGTTTTTATCGGTGCCAACCCCTGTATTGCGCATCCGATCATGTGGCAGCGCGTAATGCGTAATCGCCGCCAGCCGCAAATCCTCGTCGTCGATCCACGCAAGACGGAGACTGCAATGGCGGCCACGCAGCACTATGCCATACGCCCCAAGGGCGATCTGGTGCTGCTTTATGGCCTGGCCCATCTCCTCATCGCGCGCGGCTTAGTGGACCGCTCATTTGTTGAGGCACACACGACGGGATTCGGGGCCTTCGCGGCGCACGTGCGCGCTTTTCCCGCCGACCGGGTGTGTGCGGAGACCGGGCTGACGCCGGAGCAACTGGAGCATTTCGCGGCAACCATCGGCGATCCCACCAGGCGCGTTTCGTTCTGGTGGACGATGGGCGTAAACCAGGGGCACGAGTCGACGCGCACGGCCCAGGCGATCATCAACCTTGCACTGCTCACCGGCAATATCGGCCGTCCCGGCTCCGGGGCGAATTCCATCACGGGCCAATGCAACGCGATGGGCTCCCGGCTGTTTGGCAATGCCTCAACGCTGCTCGGCGGGTACGATTTTGCCGACGCGGCACACCGCGCGCACGTAGCGCGCATTCTTGGACTCGATGCGGCCCGCATCCCCGCGCAAAAGGGGTGGGCCTATGACCAGATCATCGACGGCATTGACGAAGGCGCCATCAAAGGCTTGTGGGTCATCGCGACCAACCCCGCGCATTCGTGGATCAATCAGGGCCGCTTTGCCGCGTTGCGGGACCGTCTGGATTTTCTCGTCGTGCAAGACATGTATGCCACCACCGAGACGGCGCAAAATGCTGATCTTGTGCTGCCCGCAGCCGGGTGGGGCGAAAAAACCGGCGTGTTCATCAACTCCGAACGGCGCTTCGGGCTGGTGAAGAAAGTCGCGCGGGCGCCGGGACACGCGCTGGGCGATTTCGCCATTTTCAAGCTCGTCGCGCAGTACTGGGGTTGCGGCGATCTCTTTGCCCGATGGGCCTCGCCCGAAGCCGCATTCCAGATCATGCGCGAACTCTCGCGCGGCCAGCCTTGTGACTTCACGGGAATTCGCGATTACTCCCACATCGAGACGTGCGGTGGAATCCAGTGGCCGTTCACCGCGGCCGACGCCGCCTCGTCCGCCCGCGAGCGCCGGCTTTTCTCCGACGGAAGATTTTTCACCGCCGACGGTCGCGCCCGGTTCGTCTTTGACGAGCCACGCGCGCTGCCCGAGGCACCGGACGCAAAATATCCATTCCTGTTGCTCACCGGACGCGGCTCATCGGCGCAATGGCACACGGGTTCTCGGACGGACAAAAGCCGCGTGCTCAAGAAACTTGCCCCGGGCACGCTCTATGTGGAAATCAATTCCGCGGATGCCGTGCGCCTCGGTGTGCGGTCGGGCGACCAGGTGCTCGTGCGCTCGCGACGGGGACAGGCTTGGGCCGCCGCGGTGGTCACGCCTATTGTTCAAGCCGGTCAGGTCTTCATGCCCATGCACTTCGAGGAGGTGAACCGGCTCACCTTTCCTGCCTTCGATCCGCATTCCCGGCAGCCGGGTTACAAAGCTTGCGCGGTATCGATGGAAAAAACGCGCCGCCTTCGGTCATGATCGGCATTCGCCACATTTTCATTTCGTCCGGACACAATTTCTTTGGCCGCCACGGTCAACCGGCCGGAGGAAACGCCCTGATGGAAGTGTCTGAGATCGAGTGCGTCGCCGGCCGCGGCCTGCGCGGGGATCGGTTTTTTGATTACAAGCCTGACTACAAGGGGCAGGTCACGTTTTTTGCCGTGGAAGTTTTCAAAGCGATTCGGCGGGAGTTGTCTCTGGTCCTTCCTTCGCCCGCCGTCTTCCGTCGCAACATCATCACGGAGGGCGTCGATCTCGCGACATTGATCGGACAGCGCTTTTTTTTGCAGGGAGTCGAACTCGAAGGCACCGAGGAATGCCGGCCCTGTTATTGGATGGACCAAGCGGTGGGGCCGGGGGCCGAGGCATGGCTGCGCGGACGTGGAGGGTTGCGCTGTCGCATCCTCAGCGATGGCCGCTGGTGCAAGGACGCGCGATGAGCAGGACCGTGTGGTCGTCAGGAGGGGCAATACTTGCCGGCGGGGAATCGCGACGGATGGGCCATGACAAGGCGATGTTGGCGTGGAGGGGAGAACCGCTCTGGCAGCGCCAGAGGCGCGTGTTGCGTGAATTTGGCGCGGCTCCCGTAACTATTGTGCGAAGACGCGGGCAAACGCAGCTTGGCGGGAATGGCCCGCTTTTATATGATGCGATTGAAGGCGGCGGCCCACTGGCCGGTCTGCATGCGGCACTTTTAGCATGTCGAACACACCTGCTCGCGGTGCTGGCGGTCGACATGCCGCAGATCGATGCGGCATGGTTTCGCTGGCTGCGCAGTTTTTGCCGGCCGGGCGTTGGTGCAGTGGTGTATATTCCGACAGGTTTCGAGCCGCTCGCCGCAATTTACCCGCGCGAGGCGTTGGGCGCCGTGACATCGCATCTCCGCTCAGGCGATCGGTCGTTACAACATCTGGTCACCGCCCTGGTGCGGACACGCCAGTTAGTCGCCGTGCCTTTGCCCGCAAGCGAGTGGCGCCGCCTTATGAATTGGAATACGCCGCACGATGAAACTGGCAAAACCGCAGTGTCAGCCAAGGGATCAAGTCATTTCTCTCCAGATGCTTGAGAAATATGCAACGACCTTGCCGTGTTCGTTTTCGACCCATGCTTGTTCCTCTTGTTTGATGTCATTTCCGCTGCTCATGTTTCTTTGCTTAGACATGACTGCCGACCTACGCAGGACAAGTACAGCGAAGATATGGTAGGCGAATTTGTGGTTAATAATTTAGAACGTGCAGCAAAGATGCATATAAACTTACCGACGG
>DATJYF010000151.1:0-13624 GCA_035499715.1 Opitutaceae bacterium
GGAGGCGAATATTCTGTAAATTCAAAATCATGTCTTTGTGTTCTCCGTGTCTCTGTGGTTAATTTATCTTTGGATGAGCGCGATGCCGATGGCATACGCGATGAGATTGGCGATGGCGAGCGGCAGCAGCTTCTGCCAGCCGATTTTCATCACCTGGTCGTAGCGGAAACGCGGGAGCGTCCAGCGCACCCACATGAAGAGGAAGATGAAGGCGACGACCTTGCCGACGAAGAGGGCAATGGCAATGAGGGCGCCGAGCCAGGCAGGCAGGCCGGCGATGAGGGGCGCGAGCGGCACCCACGGCAGGGGATTCCAACCGCCGAGAAAGAGCAGCACAAACACGCCCGAGCCGACGATCATGTGCGCGTACTCGGCCACGAAAAACAGCGACCATTTGAACTCGCCATATTCGGTGTGGAAGCCGCCGACCAGGTCGGCCTCGGACTCGGGCATGTCGAATGGCTGGCGGTTGGTCTCGGCGAAAAGCGCGACCAGGAAAATGAAAGCCGAGAAGGGCATATAGAAAATAAACCAAACACCATGCCATGTAAGAAACGGCCCACTTTGCGCCTGCACGGCATCAAAGAGCCCCAGCGTGCCGCGGCTGCCGGGCGCATTGACCCAGAGGAAAACCGGCAGCACGGACAGCGCCATGGAGAGCTCGTAGGAAATGAGCTGGGCGGAGGCACGCACGCCGCCGAGAAAGGGATACTTCGAATTCGAGGCCCAGCCGGCGAGGATGATGGAATAAACGCCGAGCGAGGAGACAGCGAAAACCGCGAGGATGCCGACGTCGACGTTGGCCAGCGCAAGCGGCCGGAGTGCGTGCGCGGCGGCGTCCCAGTAGGCGCCGAACGGCACGACCGTGATGGTGGTGAGCGCGGGGATGAGCGCGACGACCGGCGCGAGCAGGTAATAAAACCGGTTCACGTGTGCCGGCGTGACGTTTTCCTTGAAAACAAATTTGCCGCCATCGGCCATGAGGTGGAACACACCCAGGCGCTGGAGAAATTTTCCGACAAAGGGAATCCAGGCGACCCACGGCACCGTGGCGCGGTTCGGGCCGGGGCGGCCCTGAATCCAGGCGGAAACCTTGCGCTCGGCCATGGAGCAGGCGCCGGCGAATGGAATCATGACGGCGATGACCGCGGCGCCCTTGATCGCGGTCTGAAGCCAGAGTGGAAGATTGAGCCAGAATTCAATCATGGCGTGGCGGCTGCGGCGGCCGGTTGATAGTGTAGCGTCGGACCTTCGACGAAGGGCAGCCCGCTCCATGGCGAGGAGTCGAGCACCAGGCCGGTGGCGGGCAGATTGGCAAAGGTGATGGCGGCGAACGACGGAATCTCGGCGGCGAGCGCCGGCCAGAGCGCGTGGATATCGCCGGGCAGCGCCGGTCCGCCGGCCGCGGCGACAAGTTTCGCAAACACAACGAGATCGTCGGTCGCACCCAGGCGCCCCGGCACGGCTTGATGAAACTTCTGCAGGCGGAATTGCTGGTTGATGAAGGTGCCGCTTTTTTCGAAAGGCGTGAGTGTCGGCAACACCACCGCGGCGGCCACGCTCGTCGCGCTGGCGTGCGTGCCGAGATAAATCACGCGGACTTTCTCAATTTGTGCCGCGGTGAGGCCGGCGGCGGCCAGATCCTCGCCGATGGCAACGATAGTCTTGATTTCGCCGGCGTCGATTTTGGCGCCGAGTGCGGTGAGCTGTACGGACGGAAGTTCTTTGATCAACCCTGTAACAAGCGCGCCGCGGACGTTCGGGTTGCGGTCGGCGGAAAGGAGAATGCCGTCGCCCTGCCCCACCCGGCTGACCAGCCAGGCCGGAGCCGAAAGCGCATCGGCGAGCTTTTTGGTGAGAAATTGTTCCTCGACCGAGCTGCGGCCGGAGCCGACGACAGCGGCGGCGCCCTCCTTGAGCAATTGTGCGGCGGCGTTGATTGCGATATCGAGGCTGCTGTCGGCACCGTTGACCTTGACCGAGACGAGGCGGTTGTCGACGCGGACCTGTTTGTAGAGTTCGCGGCCGCTGTCGGGCATCCAGGTGTCGTTGACCCCGTCGTTGCGGCGCGGAGTGATGCGATAAATCACGCCTTCGCGCGACCAGACCACGGTGTTGCAGCCGACCGAGGACTCGGCATCGATGCTGTCGGTCTGCTTGAGGAACCAGACGCGCATCTTGAAGCGAAAGTCGGTCGAGGTCAGCGCGCCGACCGGGCAGATGTCCACGGTGTTGAGCGAGTAGTTGTTCTCGAGTTTCTTTCCCGGATAGCAGGTGAGCGTCGAGTAGCTGCCGCGGTCGATGAAGCCGAGCACGTCGTCGTGCGCGATCTCCTTGGAAAAGCGGATGCAGCGCGAGCAAAGGATGCAGCGCTCGTCGTCGAGCATGACGCGCGGCCCGAGCAGCGTGCGCTTGGGCTTGACGTTTTTGCGCTCGATGAAGCGCGAGTAGCCCCGGCCGTAGCCGGTGGCGTGCTCCTGGAGCTGGCATTCGCCGGCCTGGTCGCAGATCGGGCAGTCGAGCGGATGGTTGATGAGCAGGAATTCCATCACGCCCTCGCGGCAGTCCTTCACCAGCGGGGTGGTCGTGCGGATGTGCAGGCCGGGCGAGGCGTTGGTGGCGCAGCCGATCGCCGGGCGCGGGATCCAGTTGATCTTTTGCCGGCCGGTGGCCGGGTCCGTGATCGGCGCCTTGGTCGCCGGATCGACCGCCGGCATGCCCATTTCGACCAAGCACATGCGGCAGTTGCCCACGACGGAAAGCTTCGGATGATAGCAATAATGCGGCACCTCGATGCCGAGCTGGCGCGCCGCCTCGATGACGTTGGTGCCCTTGGGCACGGCGATCTCGCGCCCGTCGATATTGACGGTGATGAGGTCGGGTTTGGGAGGTGCGATCATTGAAAAAATCTTAATTAACCACAGAGAGACGGAGGACACAGAGAATTCTCTGTCCGCGCTCCGTGCTCTCTGTGTCTCGGTGGTTCATCTTTAAACGAGTTCCAGCGAATCATCGTTTTCTGCCTTTTTTTCGGCGGCGTAGTCCTTGAATTCGTCGCCGAATTTCTGGACGAAGCTTTGCGTGGGCCAGGCGCAGGCCTCGCCGAAGGCGCAGATGGTCCGGCCGGCGATCTGGTCGGCGACGCTCTTGAGCAACGCGCCGTCCTCGGCCCGCGCCTCGTCGTGCACCATGCGGCGGGTGATTTTCTTCATCCAGAGCGAGCCTTCGCGGCAGGGCGTGCACTGGCCGCAGCTTTCGTGGGCGTAGAATTCGTTGATGTTGCCAAGCGCCTCGACCATGCTGACGGAATCGTCCATGACGATCACGCCGCCGGAGCCGCCCATCGTGCCGCAGGCTGCAAGCGTGTCGAAATCCATCGGGATGTCCTCAACCGTGAGGGTGCGGGTGGAACCGTCCTTGTTCTTCAAGTTGAAGGTCTCGCCGAACCTGAGAATCTTGGCCGACGAGCCGCCGGGAATGACGGCCTTGAACTTGCGGCCGGGCAGAGGGCCGCCGCACACCTCGTTGAGAAGCTGGCCCATCGTGATCTTGCCCACCTCGTATTCGTAATAGCCGGGCCTCTGCACGTGGCCGCTGACGCAGAGGATGCGGGTGCCGGTGTTGTTGGGCGTGCCGATCTTCGCGTAGGCGTCGCCGCCGATGTCCGCGATATATTTCACATGGCAGAGCGTCTCGACGTTGTTGACGATGGTCGGGCACTGGTAAAGGCCAAGCACGGCGGGAAAATACGGCGGCTTGATCCGCGGATACGGGCGCTTGCCCTCGAGCGACTCGATCAGACCTGTCTCTTCGCCGCAGATGTAGGCGCCAGCGCCGCGATGCACGTGAATCTCGCAGCCATAGCCGGTGCCGAGAATGTCCGGTCCGCAGAAGTTCGCCGCCCGCGCCTCGGCGATGGCTTTTTCCAGAATACGCGCGCCCTCGGGGAATTCGCCGCGGATATAAATGTAGGCCAGCTTCACGTTGTTGGCGAAGCAGGTGATCATGATGCCCTCGATCAGCTGGTGCGGATCCTGGTGGATGATGTAACGGTCCTTGAAGGTGCCGGGCTCGGACTCGTCGGCGTTGACCACGAGGTAAATCGGCTTGCCGCTCTTGCGGTCGACGAGCGTCCACTTCACGCCGCAGGGGAAACCGGCGCCGCCGCGGCCGCGCAGTCCGGATTTCTTGACCTCGTCGATCAGCTCCTCCGGCTTCCGCTGGACGGACTTTTTCAAGATCTCGTAGCCGCCGTTGCGCAGGTAGCACGCCAGATCGTTGGTGTAACCGGGCTCGTCGATGTGCTTGAAAATGATGCGGCGTTGTTCGGGAGCGGGCATGAAAAATTGCGGGTTGTCGGTTGCGGATGGCGGACCGCCGTTCAGTGAAGGGCGGCCGCTTTCTCCTTCATTCTTTTGACCGCCGCGCGGGCGCGACGCTGGCGGGTGGCGGCTTGTCTGGCCTCGCCCACCCATTTCGCGTATTCGCGCCGGTGCGATGGCGGAAATTTCTCGAAAAGCGCGGAAGCCCTGGCGTCGGCGGCCAGCGCCGTGATGAGTTCGGCGGGAAGGGTCATGACTTGGCGGCTCCGACGGATTCGGCTTTGATCCTGGCGCTGAGTTCGCGGGCCTTGGCGGCATCGACCTTCTCGTGCAATTCCTCGTCGATCATGACCACCGGCGCAGTGCCGCAGCTGGCAAGGCACTCGACGAACTCGATCGTGACTTCGCCATCGGGCGAGGTGCCGCCGGCTTCGCAGTCGAACTCCTTCTTAAACTCGGTGCAGGTTTTGTAGCCGCCCATGAGCGCGCAGGACAGGGTGCGGCAGACTTTGATGTGCCGGCGGCCGATGGGCTGGCGCCGGAACATGGGATAAAACGTCACCAGCTCGTAGATATTGATCGGCTGGAGGCCGAGCCTGGCGGCAATCCACTCGATGGCCTCGTCCGAAATATAGCCGGCGTCCGCCTGCACCAGGTGCAGCAGTGGAAGCGACGCGCTCCGTTTCTGCGGATAGTGCGTGATGACCTCGTCGATCTTTTGCAGGGTTTCCGGCTTGAGATTCATCGGAAGATATCAGCGGTCGCACTCGCCCATGACGAAGTCGAGCGAGCCGAGGATGGAGACGACGTCGGAGATCATCGCCCCGACGCAGACCTTGGGCAGAATGGAAAGATTGCAAAATGATGGGGAACGGATCTTCAGCCGCCATGGCACGCCGCCGCCCTTGCTCACAACGTAGAAGCCGAGCGCGCCCTTGGGATTTTCCGCCTCGAAGTAGACCTCGCCCGGCGGCATTTGCGGTCCCTCCGTCACGAGCATGAAATTCTGGATCAACTCCTCCATGCTGGAGAGAATCTTGTCCTTGGGCGGTCCGAAGATTTTTTTCGCGTCCTTCGCGTACCATTCGCCGCCGGGAAACTTCGCCACCGCCTGCTTGAGGATGCGCACGCTTTGCTTCATTTCCTCGCCGCGGCAGAGGTACCGGTCGTAGCAATCGCCGCGCGTGCCGACCGGCACGTCGAACTCGTACTGCTCGTAGCCGCTGTAGGGCTTGTCCTTGCGCAGGTCGAGCGGCACGCCCGATCCGCGCAGATTCGGGCCGGTCAGGCCGTAGGCGATGGCGTCCTCCCTGGAGATGACGCCAATGTCCTCGGTGCGGTCGAGAAAGATCTTGTTGCGCGAAAGCAGCTTCAAAACCTCGTCGAGGATGGGCAGGAACTGGTCACAAAAGGCGTCGACCCGCTGGATCCAGCCCTCAGGCACGTCGCGGGCCACGCCGCCGATCCGGGTGTAGCTGGTGGTGAAACGCGCGCCGGTCAGCTCCTCGAACAACTTGTAGAGTTTTTCGCGCTCGGTGAACGTGTAGAGAAACACGGACCACGCGCCGACATCGATGCCGTAGGCACCAAGGCCCATCAAGTGCGCGGAGATGCGCGCCATTTCGCAGACGATGACACGGATCGCCTGGCAGCGCGGCGGCATCTCCAGCTTGGCGAGGCGCTCGACCGCGATGGCGTAGGCGACGTTGTTTGCCAGCGGGGCAAGGTAATCCAGCCGGTCCGTGTAGGGCACGAACTGGTTGTAAGTCATGTTTTCGGCGATCTTCTCGTCGCCGCGGTGAAGATAGCCGACCACCGGGTCGGCCCTGGTCACGACGTCGCCGTCCAGCTCCATCTGGACGCGGAGCACGCCGTGGGTCGAGGGATGCGACGGGCCCATCGAAAGCGACATCTTCTCGGTGGAAAACTCGCGCGACGCGGCGGAGGCGGTCTTGGCGGCGCTGTCGGGAAAGGAAAAATCGGTGGCCATGGCGGGTTTGCGCGTTATTCCGGTTTTTCGCGGCGCTCGGTCCAGCTCTCGTCCTTGGCCTTCGGCTCGGCCTCGCCGAGGCCGAATTCGCCCGACGAGGTGACGAATGGTCCGCCCATCATCGGAGCAGGCCTGACTTTCGCCTTGGTCTCGGCCGCCACCTCGACGTCGGGCAATTCGGTCTCAATGCCGGCAAGCGGAAATTCCTTGCGCAGCGGAAAATAAGGATAGCCATCCCACATGAGAATGCGGCGCAGATCGGGATGGCCGGTAAAGGTGATGCCGAACATGTCGTAGGTTTCGCGCTCGTGCCAGTCGGCCGCGGGCCAGAGGCCGGTGGCGCTTGGCATGACCGGCTCGGCATCGTTGGCGCAAGCCGCGGCCACACGCACATAATTGTGCGTCGTGGTGGAAAGCAGGTGCCAGACGACGGTGAAGCGCGGCGACTTGTCCGTGCCGTCATCGATCGCGGTGATGTCCGCCAGCATGTCGTAACCCCCGTCGTCACGCAGGAATTTCAGCCCGGCCAAAACATCGGCCGGGGCGATATCGAAGGCCGGCCAGTCGAGGCTCGGCCGGTCCGTGATTTGAGGAAATTTTTCCTTCAGGGCTGTCGTGACGTCAGCGGCAGTCATGCGCAAGGAAGCGACGCGTTTTCAGGCGGTATGGAGCCGGGTCAAGGCCGGCTCGCGTCGGACTTTTTCCTGGAGCTTGATGAGCGCGTCGAGCAGCGCCTCGGGCCGCGGCGGACAGCCGCTGACATAAACATCGACCGGGACGATCCGGTCCACCCCCTGGAGCACGGCATAACTGCGATACATGCCTCCGGTGCTGGCACAGGCGCCCATGGCGATGACCCATTTGGGATCAGGCATCTGGTCGTAGATGCGTCGCAGGGCGCTGGCCATTTTATAAGTGACGGTACCGGCCACGATCATGACGTCGGCCTGACGCGGGGAAAAACGCATGACCTCCGCGCCGAAACGCGCGATGTCGAACCGGCTCGCCGCGGTGGCCATCAGCTCGATGGCGCAACAGGCCAGGCCCATGGGCATGGGCCACATCGAGTTGGTGCGGATCCAGTTGATGACCGCGTCAGCCCGGGAGACGATGACATCGCCCTCGATTTTGCTGTTATAGGCCAGTTCAGTGTTGGCGGAGACCATGTGAAACGATGCGGTTGAAACGAGAAAATGCACCGCAACCTACCACCCGAGACCTCACGCGCAAGTAGCTTTTGGGAGAAAATCCGGCCGGACGGGGATGCTGGCGATACGACCCGGCCAGCTTTTCCGTTGACCCGCGGCGGGGTTTGCCTTGCCTTCAACCCCTTCGCCCCGCGGCGCCCGGCTTCACCGCTGCGCGCCCGTGCACCGGAGAGGTGACAGAGTGGTCGAATGTGCATGATTGGAAATCATGTGTACGGGCAACCGTACCGGGGGTTCGAATCCCCCCCTCTCCGCCAGTTTTCTCCTCTGGGGATGAAAAAGCTGAAGCTAAGCTAAGTTGCCAGTTGACGCGGCAACCCGGGTATGAATCACGAAAATCCGTTCTCCGTCAGACGGTTTAAGAAACGGGTGGCGTGAGCGAGTAGCGATTGCACTGATTTGGCCGAGCTGCATCTCTCTTCATTCCTCTTCTCCGAACTCCGGTACCTTGATGGGCATAAGTAGACAATCGAGTTCCGCCTGGGTGGGATTGCGAATGGCGAGCACCGTCAGGAGGGCTTCGCCGGCGGGGAGTGTTGTCCGCGTCTCGGAACCAGCCGCCAGACCCAGCACGGCTGCGGCCAGGGGAGAATTGTGCGGCAGGCATTCGATCCCCGACTCCGGATCGCTCGCCGTTTCGCCATACGTCGTCACGAGAAATGTAAAGCGATGCTTTCGCTTCGTCGCCACATCCTGTTTTTCGAGGGTGGTGACGTGCCCAAGTTGGAGGGTGTCGGTTGGTTTGGTGAGCCAGGTGGCTGGATCGACCTCGATAAAGGTGTTGCGCGCAACAAAGCGATCAAGCGCGGTCATCTTGCGATCCACGGCGCGGATCGCGTCCTTCGCCGCCTTGAAGCCGAAGTTCTCGCGCAGATCGCCCTGGCTGTGGGCCTCAACCTTGTCCGCCACCAGCGCGACGCGCTTGATCTTCAGCGCCTCGAATTCCTCAGCCAGCACGCGGTTGTAGCCCGGCCGCACGTAGATCGTCGTGGGCGCAGGCAGCGGCGGACGGAAAATCTTTTTTCGGCGGATGGCCATGCCCATGCGAATCAGCACGAGGCCGGGTGAAAGGCAATCCGAACGCCGAAAGGTCACCTGTCCTGATAAATAAACGAGCCCGCTCCTCAGGTTTAAGCTTCGCTCAGAATCCGCGAAAACAACCACTCCGTCGCCTTTCGACGAATGCTATTTCAGCCAGTGCGAAAGGTCGCGGTGGAGCAAATCGGACAGCTGTTCCACGCTCGTCCGGTACCTCTCGACCAACTCCGCCCGGATCGCCGGCGACATGGGCTTTTTCGCGCCGCGCGCCTTGTTGATCAACATGGCCATGATATACCAGCTCGTAACCGAGAGGTGGGACATACCCATCAACTTCCGCGTGCGCGCCCGCATGGCCCGCAGCCGAAATTGCAGCGGGGTTGATCGCGGAATCACTGCTCCGTTTTCCGATCTGAAAGCATGCCCATTGGCGTTGGATATTTCCAAAAATTCACAAACGTCCGCGCAAAAGCCCGAGGGATCGCTCTTGAGATCGTCGAAAAGCAATAGCTTCACCCGATCCGCCCCAAAAATGCTTATATATGGTCCGATCCTGTCAACATATAGGCCGGCATTGAAATATTGATAATTGTGGGAGGCGATCAGGCAATTCTGTTGAAACGGCAGGCTGCCCATGCGGCGGCTTTCCTGCTCGATCGCCTCTTCAAAGGTTTCCAGCGGCTCAAGACCGATCATGGCCATCCAGCAATACATCGAATAGGCGCGCTCGACCGGGTTGCGCAAGATTGCGACGATCTTTACCTTGCCGAGGAGCTCGTGAATCCACGGCGGGCTTTCCGGCGCGGAAAGGTAGGCCGTCGAGGCCTCGCCGATGCACGGCCTGCCCCGCCCGGGCTTAAACAGCGACAGGTATTCGTCCTGGGTGAAAACCCCAAAGTTATGCACGAAGAACGCCGGCTCCTTATAGCGAGGCATATAAACCTGCGGGTGCTGGCGGAGCCAATGCCAGAGCGAGGTCGTCCCGCTTCTGGCGGCGCCCACAATCAAAAAATTCGGCACGGTCCGCGGCTCAAAAAGCCGCTCGTTGAGCGAGGCGATGTCTTCGCCGTTGTTCTGCACAGCTTTCATATCGGCAAAATATAGATGCAAAATACTGGATGTTAAAATACAGGCATGGCCGATGAAGTTGGCTATATAATATCGCCGGATGTGTTAATGAGGCGGTCAGGGCGAAGTGGGTTTGACCGTCCCTTGCGTATAAGAGTAGCTCGCGCTGCGAGAGAAGGGCAGGACGCCGGTGATGTACTGGTCGACCCATTGATCGACCTTGGCGACAGCGGTCTTTGGAACGACGACAATATCCTGCGAGGAAAGCGCGAGATCGTTGGCCCTGGCGCCGTTCTCGATGAAGTCCTTCAGGTTGGTGGTATAAACATACACATCGTCCTTGGCATCGCGGTGGATCAAGATAACCCGGCGCATATCGCCCGTGTTTACGATCCCACCCGCCAAGGTCAGCGCCTTGAGCATGGTCATGTCTGGCGCCAGTGGATAGGCGCCGGCGTGGCCGACTTCCCCGTCAACATAAATGACCCGGGCTTGCGACTGCTCGATTTCCATCGATACCGTCAGGTCGCTTTTATAGCGGCTGCGCAGGGCGTCCTGAATTTCGTTCTGCATGAAGGCGATGGTTTTTCCCGCGGCGGCAAACGTCCCGAGTTCGGGCAGCGCGAGGCGGCCGTCGGCCGAGACCGGAAGCAGTTGATCAAAGCCGACCAGGCCCTCCTTTTGTTTGTCCACCGATGGGATCTGCCGGCTGATTTGCGCGGCGAGGGAGGTTTCAAAATGCTTTGAGGCAAGTTCAGAAAGACTGCTGCTCAGTTGGGCCACGGTGAGCCCGGCGGCGGCGACCCGGCCGATTTTCGGGATTGCCACCGTGCCGTCATCCTGCACGACCGCTTCACCGGACAGATCGTCCGGCGAAAGACCGGCTTTGGTCAGGCTGACCGCGGCGCCGGGCACTTTCATTTGGTTGCTGTAGGCGGCATCGATGTCGTCCGCCAGCTGCGCGGGAGTTTTCCCCAAGGCCGTCACTTCACCGGCGTCCGGCAGCGTGACTTTTCCGTCGGGCCGGACGATCAGGGAGAGATCGCGCTTGGGATCGGACCCGAAATGCACGCTTAATTCATCCCCGGGCAGAATGTGATAATCGCTGCCGCGAAAACTGAATTCATATTTGATGGTGTCGTACGGCTCCAGCGCCAGCCCTCCGGGGGTCGTGGCCACCGGCAGGATTTGCACGCGGACCTGGTCCAGCGGCGAAAGCACCTGGGAGATGGCCGGCGTCGGAAGCAGGTCGCTGGCTCCGTCGAGCGCCATGAGCGGCGCGTCGTTTTTGCGCAAGCTTACGCCGTGCTGGGTGGCGCAGGCCGACAGCAGCAGCGCGAGGCCAAGGCCGGCGGCAAGGCCGGCGGAACGGCGGCGCAAGGAGGCGGAACGGACGGACAGAGGGTGGCGGGCGTGGTGCTGGATCATGATTGGGCGTCGAGCTCGAGAGTTACGATGGAATAAGGCTGAAGAATAACGGGCGATTCTAGCTTCACGGTTTTTTGTTCGAGTTTGATGGTGGTCGCAGCGCTGCCGTTCACCGGCGGCTCTTCATACATCTTGGCGGGAACTTCGTCGGGAAGATCGCGACCGTTGTGATCGGTCAACCCCGGTGAAGATAATTCCCAGACGGTGGCGGTGTCCGCCGCCTTGAAGCTGCCGGTATCGAGCCGCACCTGGTGGATCGTCTGCCAGCTACGATTGACCAGGTTGACGAAGAGCTTGCGGCCGGAGGCATCGAGGGCCGCAACGACCGTGACCTCCGCCACGTCTGATTCGGCCGGAGCGACGCCGATCTGGCCCACACTGAAGGTCGGGCTTTCAACCGTCGCGGCGACCTGGCGGGTGCCAAAATGCCGGGCGAACATCTGGATGACATAATAAGGAACCTTGGGCTTCTGGTCATAACCCACCCAACCGATGGGAGTCCGGTCGGTGAATTTAAAATAGTCGGTCAAGACGACGCGCGGATGATTGATGAAGACCTGCATGAGACGGGCCAGATAAACGGCCGAGCCCATGGTTTTCTCGTGGTCGATCCAATGCGGAGCATTCGAGAAGAGCGCCCCCCATTCCGTCACGGCGATGCCGATTTGCCGGCCGTTTCCATACTTGGTGATGAGGTCGTCCAGCTGGCTCAGACTGCGGTCCACGGCTTCGGGCGACGCCCACAGGCCTTGGTAGACTTCCTTTGCCGACAGACCTTTCCGGCCGAAAATCATCGGGAAATAGGCGTTGTGAACCGCGATCAGATCGATCTGGGAAGCCGCCTTCTCCAGCAAGGTCTCGGTCCAATTTGGATAAGGCAGGTTGATGATCGTGGAATTGGCCGTGCCGATGGCGATCAGCTTGATGGTCGGATCGACCTTGCGCATGGCGTCGGCAAACTTGAGAAAACGATCGGCGTATTCCTCCGGTGGAATCGTTATTTTCATTTTGTCCGTGGGGTTGCCGGGGAGATAAAGCTCGTTGCCCACTTCCCAGAGTATGACATGGGCGGGGGACGGCAGGCCGTCCGCGGCGCGCTCGGGATTCGACGGCTCGTTGCAGTAGGCGACCCAGTCTGCCGCTTCCTTGGCGGTTCCGGTGCCGGCATTGACGGTGATCAGCGGCATGGCGTGGATTGCCGCGCAGAAACGGAGGAGCTCGGGCGTGCCAAAAACATTCGGCGACCGGCCGCGATCGGTCGGATGGTCCCTTACGGGGCGCTGGTCCACCGGCCCGATCCCATCGCGCCAATGATAATAATCTGATAGCGTGCCGCCGGGAAAGCGGACATTGCTGATGCCCTCGTCCCGGGCCAGCTTGATCCATTCCGGATCGACCGTGCCGTCCGGTCGGGCGATGCCGTCGGCATTGTTAAACCATTCGAGGTTGGTGCCGAATAATGTGCGTTGAATGTCCCGCCCCACCCTGGTCGGATCGATGTGGCAGATCAAGGGGTGATCGGCCGGCTCGTGATGGTCGGAAAGCTCCAGGGGCTTTTCGCCGCGGCAGGCAGCCATGCCGGCCAGAAAAAAGAAGCCGGCGATTCGTCGCAGACGGCAAAAAAATGCGCCGATGGGCGCTGAAATCATTGTGAATTTCATGGCTAGATGTGGGCAAATGCCGGCGCCGCGGTCTGGGCCAGGCAGGCGCGGAGCGCGACGGCCAATCCCGGCACCGCCGGCTGGTGGAGCATGGCGTGGTGATCTCCCGCGACCTCGATGTAGTGCACTCCCTCCAGGGCAAGCCGTTCGTAATATCGGCGGGGATCGCGATCGGGCGTAAGCTTGAAAAAGGAATCGCTGGCGAGAAAAATCACCGCCCGGCCCGGATAGGGACGCAGCTGGTAGCGGCGGTGCATGGAGCGCGCCTGATCGTAGGACTGAGCGATGCGCTGCCGGACGACGAGCGTACGGCCGAAATTCCGCACTTTTTCCCAGAAATAGGCGCACTTTCCGCCCAGCGACATGCGCAGGAATTTTTGAAAATGATAGCGGAGCCGGTCGCGCCCGATGATGTCGTCGGAAAAAACATTACTGACAATCGGATCGAGCAAAGCCAGCAGTCCGACCTCGTGGCCCTGCGCCTTGAGCTGGCTCGCCACCTCCCACGCGAGCAGGCAGCCGAAGCAATGACCGCCCACAAAATAAGGCCCCTGCGGCTGCAGGCTCCGGATGGCCTTGATAAAATCCGCCGCGACCTGCTCCACGCTGGGAAATTCTCCCTTCACCGGCACGGCATCGAGCCCATGGGCCTGGAGACCGTAAAGCGGCTGGTCCGGGCCGAGCTCGCGGGACAAATCTTGAAACACGATGGCGTCGCTGCCGCCGCCCGGAATGCAGAAAAAGGGCGGGCAAGAACCGTTGGGCTGCACCGGCAGCACCCGGCAGGGCGGCGGCGGTGAGTCATCGGCCTCGTCCAACAACGCGGCCAGCGATTCAACGGTGGCGGCCTTGAACAAGACGGCCAGGGGCAGCTGGCGGCCCAATTCCCGGTGGATGCGGGCGAAGAGC
>DATJYF010000152.1:0-3450 GCA_035499715.1 Opitutaceae bacterium
TGAAGCCGATCTGGCCGACGCGCTGGACCGGCTCGCCTCCTCTCCGGCCGCCGCGCCGCTCGATCACGCCGCGCTCGGCCCCCGGCTCAGTGAGCTGTTCTGGCAGACGCCGGCGCTGGCCGACTGGCTGGCCGACGCCTCGCTGCAGAAACTGGTGTGGTGCCCGCGGGTCGGCGAACCCGCCTTCACCTGCCTCGATGCGGCCGGCGCCATCGGCGGAACCCTGGCCGGCTACGGCGCGGTGGTCTTCGCCAGCGCCACACTCGGACCGCCGGAAATTTTCAGCGAAGCCAACGGCCTGACGGCCCCGCCGGCGGTCATCCGCGCCGCCGCGCCCTGGCGGGACGGCGCTTACGACGTCGCCATTGATACGCGGGTGGACACGACTTTCCAGCACCGCAGCCGGCATTATCCCGCCACCGCCGCGACCATCGCCGCGCTGCAGGCCGGCGCGCGCGGACCGGTGGCGGTGTTCTTTCCGTCTTATGTCTACGCCGAAGCCGTCCGGCAGGCACTGGATGCCACGGATGCAACGCTGCGCGTGGCACTCCAGCCGCGCCTGCCCGACCTCGCCGCTCAAGCCGCCTGGATCGAGGAATCGCTGCTTCTCGCCGACGCGCTCTTCCTTGTCCTCGGCTCCAGCTTCACAGAAAGCATCGACCTGCTCGGCGGACGCGTCACGCAGGCCATGGTCGTGGGGCCGGCGCTGCCCGAGGTCAACGCCGTGCAGCGCGCCCGCCTGGCCGCGCTCGAACGCGCCGGACTCACCCGCGAGCAGGCGTTCCGCCGCGTTTACCAGATCCCCGGCATGCAAAAGGTGAACCAGGCGCTGGGCCGCTTGGTCCGCGCGCCCGGGCAGCGGACGCGCGTCATCCTGCACTGCCGCCGCTTCGCCGACCCGGGCTATGCCGCTCTCCTCGCGCCCGAATACCAGCACGGCGAACTCATCGCCACCGAGGCCGACCTCTCCGCCTGGCTGGGACACGACGCGTGATCTGCCAAAAGTTGCACCGCCACTTTCCCCTTTCACTTTTCGCTTTCGTCCGCCACAATCGCGTTTCGTGGCTAAAACCAAGACCATCGGCCCCGGCGAGATTAACGCCGCCTTCGATCGTTTGGCCGCGGCAATTTCCGCCCGGCACGCGCCGACCGAAAAACTTCTGCTCCTCGGCATCGCCAACGGCGGCATCGAGGTCGCCCGCCGGCTCGCCGCCCGGCTCGCCGCACTCCGTTCCCGCCCTCCCGTCAAGGCCGGCACCCTCGACATCTCCTTTCACCGCGACGACATCGGCCGCAATCCCATTCCCAAGGAACTGGCGCCGACGCACATTCCCTCGGATGTGAATGGCGCCGTCGTCGTCCTGGTCGACGACGTTCTTTTCACCGGTCGCACCGTCAAGGCCGCGCTCGACGAGCTCTTCGACCACGGCCGCCCCGCCTGCGTCGAGCTGGCGGTGCTGATCGACCGCGGCGGCCGCCGCTTGCCCGTCGCCGCCGATTACACCGGCCTCACCCTCTCCGCCCTGGCCGGCGAAAAAATCGCCGTCCGTCTCGATTCCGCCGATCCGGCCCGCGACGCCATCCGCGTCGAAGCCGGTGCGGCCAAGCCTAAAACCACCCGTTGATCGCCATGCCCTGGTCGCGCCGACATCTCCTCACGCTCGAAGAACTCTCCCTCGCCGAGATCGAGCAGATCCATGCCACCGCCACCGCGTTCAAGAAAATCCTCCGGCGCAGCGTGAAAAAAGTCCCCGCATTGCGCGGCAAAACCATCGTCAACCTTTTCCTCGAGCCCAGCACCCGCACCCGCCTCGCCTTCGACATGGCGGCCAAGCGCCTCAGCGCCGACGTCATCTCCTTCGACGCCGCCTCCTCGAGCACGACCAAGGGCGAGACCCTGCGCGACACCGCCCAGAACATCCAGGCGCTCCAGGCCGACATGATTGTGATCCGCCACGCCGCCTCCGGCTCGCCGCTCTACCTTTCCCGCCTGCTCGACATCCCGGTCATCAACGCCGGCGACGGTGCCCACGAGCATCCCACCCAGGGCCTGCTCGACACCTTCACCATGAAGGAGCACCTCGGCGACCTGCGTGGAAAAAAAGTCGTCATCCTCGGCGACGCCCTCTTCAGCCGCGTCGCCCGCTCCAACATCCACGCCCTGACCAAGTTCGGCGCCGCCGTCACCCTCTGCGGTCCGGCCACACTCGTCCCGCCCTGGTTCACCGGCTTCGGCGTCACCGTCTCGCATGATCTCAAGAGCGCCCTCGACGGCGCCGAAGTCGTCATGCTCCTGCGGATACAGCATGAGCGGCAGACCAGCAGCCACTTTCCCTCGCTCGGCGAATACACCGGCATGTTCGGGCTCAACAAAACCCGCGCCGCCTGGCTGCATCCCCGCGCCATCATCATGCATCCCGGCCCCATCAACCGCGGGGTCGAGATCGACAGCGACCTCGCCGACGGCGAACGCAGCGTCATCCTCGAACAGGTCACCAACGGCATCGCCGTGCGCATGGCCGTGCTTTATCTCTGTGCCGGCGGCCAGCCGGAAAATGTGACTCCCGCCGAATGATGGCCACAAAAGGCACAGAAATCGCAGAAGTCCGGCCAAATCACGATCCGGAGATTGTCTTCCTCTGCGGGCAAATCCGCGAAACCAGCCCAGCTATCCATCGTTTTCTGAGGCACGGCCATCTGGAAAGGATTTACGAAAACGCGCCCGTCCATCGCCTCCGCCGGCTCGGACGGGACGTGGAACAACAACATTCCATCCATGCTTATGACGAGGACGGCACCTTGCTCGGTGATTTCTTTGCCGATCTGCTGGTCGACGGAAAACTCCTGGTGGAATTGAAGGCCTGCCGGCAACTCGCCGACGAACATACGGCTCAGGTTCTCGGTTACCTGCGTGCCTCGCGGATCGAGCACGCCATGCTGATCAATTTCGGTTCGCCTGTCATTCAATTCAGAAAATTCATCCTCAACGACAAAGCCTGATTTTTTTGTGTCTTCTGCGTCTTCTGTGGACAATTTCATCATGCCCGCCCTCTGGATCACCCACGCCCGCGTCATCGATCCCGCCGCCAGCCGCGACGCCGATGGCGAACTCTTCGTCCGCGACGGCCTGATCGTCGAATCGCTCAGCGCCGCCGACAAAAAGGGCGCCCGCAAGATCGACGCCGCCGGCCTCGTCGCCTGCCCCGGCCTGGTCGACATCCACGTCCACCTGCGCGAGCCCGGCCAGACGCACAAGGAAACCATCGCCACCGGCACGCGCGCCGCCGCCGCCGGCGGCTTCACCACCGTCGTCTGCATGCCCAACACCGCGCCGGTGGCCGACAACGCCGGCACCATCCAGTTCATCAAGGACGTCACGGACCGCGACGCCGTCGTGCGGGTT
Source organism: Opitutaceae bacterium (assembly GCA_035499715.1). GTDB lineage: Bacteria > Verrucomicrobiota > Verrucomicrobiia > Opitutales > Opitutaceae > DASRHD01. Next base: position 3,404 of record DATJYF010000152.1, read on the forward strand.
TATCCGACCGGCTGCATCACCGTCGGTCAGAAGGGCGAGCAACTCGC
>DATJYF010000153.1:0-13959 GCA_035499715.1 Opitutaceae bacterium
AGAAAGGCCCGTTCGGCGTCGCCCACCCGGGCCGGCCAGCCGAGGAGTTCGTGGACCTGGACCGCCTGCTGCTTTCCTTTCACCCGCAGCCGGGCGATGGGACGGGAAATGAGCTCGCCACGCACGCGGCGCTCGGTCTCCTCGCCGATGAGGAGATGGGTGCCAAATTCCTTGTTGGCGCCTTCGAGGCGCGAGGCGAGGTTCACGGCATCGCCGATCACGGTGTAATTCTTCTTCCGCTCCGAACCCAGGTTGCCAACGATCATCGGGCCGGTGTTGATGCCGATGCGCACGACCAGCCGCACGCCTTGCCCGCGGCGCTCGAGCTCGGCATTGATGCGCGGGAGATGGTCGCGGTAGGCAAGTGCCGCGCGGCAGGCGGACAAGGCATGATTTGCCAGCGGCTCCGGGCTGCCAAACACGCCCATGATCGCATCGCCGATGTATTTGTCGAGATAGCCACCCTCATCGATGATGAACGGGCTGGTTTCATTGAAATAAAAATTGACCAGCCGCACGAGCTGCTCCGGCTGCATTTTTTCCGACAAGTCGGTGAAGCCGGCGAGGTCCGAAAAAAACACCGTGAGGTCCCGCTTTTCGCCGCCCAGCTTGACGGCGTCGGGATCGCGAAGCAGCTGCGTGACCACCACAGCCGAGACATAACTGCCAAAAATGGCCTGGATTTCGCGCTTGCGGCCTTGCTCACGGAGAAAATTCCGGGCGGTGATGCAAAGCAGGCCGAGCCCCACGCCCGCCAGCGGCGAAGCCGGCGCGAGCCAGATGCCACGACTGACGCCGAAATAGCTGACGCCGAGGGCCACGACCGCAAGGGCCGAGGCCAGCACCACGGTCAAGCCCAGCCGAGGCCAATGCCAGCCCGCGGCAAAAATCGCCCCGCCCAGCACGACCGCCAGGACGAGCACCCATGACCGCGGCACCTCGTGGATGAAACCGCCGCTGGTCGCGTCGGCCCACGCCGTCCAATGCACCAGCACGCCCGGGTCTTTTGAGCCGACCGGCGTGGCCACCAGATCGTAAGCCGAACTGTAGGTGCCTGCGGCATTGACGCCGACGAACACCACTTTCCCTCGCACCCGGTCAAAAGGATCCCCGTGCAAGTCCGGAATCTCGGCCAAACCAGCCGAGACCGCCTCGGCCGTATAGTCGGGGTGCTTTTCGCTGATTTTCGAAAGAACCTCATTGTAACCGACTTCAACAAACGGCGCCGCCGACAATACCGGCACGCCCGCCTGCCTCAGTGCCTCCAAGCCGCCGTACCATCGAAGCAATGGAGTTTTCGCTCTCGACTTTCCCGCGCCAACGCAGGCCCGATCAGCGAGGGATTTTGGCCAGGTATAGGTGCGGATAACGTTGTCCTCGTCGAACTTGGCTTCGACCAATCCCACGCGATCCGCGATGCCGGCATACCGGGAAATCACGTCCGGAGTCCAAAATGCCGGAAACTTTCCTTCCAGTCCGCCTAAAACCACCTCCGGACAAGCGACGGAATACGCGGCCAGAATAGCGTCGTGTTCAGCCTCCTCGGAAGGTTCCAAAAATATGAAATCCATCGCGATACGTTGGGCGCCGGCTTTGTGCAGCCCGGCGATCAAGGCGGCGAACAAGGTTCGCCGCCACGGCCATTTCGAGGCATAGGGATCGCCCGCGATGGCCTTGAGCGAGGATTCGTCCACCAAAACCAAAGCCGAGTTTTTTGGTGCGGAAAGCTGCCGCCAGGGATGTTGCTCCGTCCAGTCAAACATCGCCCAATCGATGTACTGGCTGCGTCCGGACAAGTGCAGCGCCAGCAAAATCACCAAGCCAATTCCACCAATGGCGAGGTTGATCCTCCATGCGTTTTTCATAAGGAAAACCGCCAATAGAGCGCTGGATTGGCTGGTTCGGAGGAAGCCTTAAAATCGCCGAAAATAATGAGATTTTGGCCTATTTTGGCCGTTTTCATGCCATTTTCGGCCTTTTTTTCGCAAAAAATGAAAGATTGCCAGTTTATAAATTTTAATTTTGAACGCGGACCTCATAAATGCCACTAACCCACGTCCTGCAACTCAACCAAGGCCCGTTTTGGACTTAAAACAAATCAAACAAATCATCGATTTGATGAAGCGGTCGGACCTGACCGAGTTCGCAATCGAGGAAGAAGGGTTCAAACTTAAAATCTGCCGCGGAGCCGAAGGCATACCAGTTATGTCGAATGGAAGGATGCCGGTCACTTCGCCGGCTGCGGTGGAAGCGCCAGTTGCGGCCGCAGCTCCGGTGGCAGCGGCTCCGGGGACAATGGCTTCGCCACCGGCAGTTCAAGATGAACCGGGGATGGCTTACATAAAATCTCCAATGGTAGGCACTTTCTACCGGGCAGCTTCGCCGGAAAGCGCCGCTTTTGTCGAAGTCGGCGCCAAGGTGGAGGAAAAAACCGTCGTATGCATCATCGAAGCGATGAAGATCATGAATGAGATTCAGGCCGAAACCAAAGGCACTCTCGTCGAAGTCCTCGTCGAAAATGGCCAGCCCGTTGAATACGGCCAGCGTCTTTTCAAGGTTAAAGTGGGCTGAACGGCGCAAATCGCGTTTGCGCGCGCGGCTTGTTCCAGCGTGCGCATAGCCGCAACCAAGCCTCTTACCTTCCGATGATACAAAAAATTTTGATTGCCAATCGCGGCGAGATCGCCCTTCGCATCGTGCGAGCCTGCCGTGAGTTGGGTATCAAGACCCTCGCTGTTTATTCCGAGGCCGATGTCCAGTCTTTGCACGTGCAGCTCGCGGACGAAGCCATCTGCATCGGCGCCGCCAAGAGCGGCGACAGCTACCTGCGAGGCGAACGGATCATCGCCGCCGCGGAGATTGCCGATGTTGACGCCATCCATCCCGGTTACGGTTTTCTTTCCGAAAACGCCAAGTTCGCGGAGCAATGCGAATCGTGCAACATCAAGTTCATCGGCCCCAAGTCCAACTCCATCAAAATCATGGGCGACAAAGCGGTGGCCAAGCACACCGTGCGCAAAGCCGGCGTTCCGACGGTTCCCGGCAGCGACGGACCGGTGGACAATGAATCGGAGGCGGTCAAAATCGCCCGCAAAATCGGCTATCCGGTCATCATCAAGGCTGTGGCCGGCGGCGGCGGACGCGGCATGCGCATCGCTCACAACGACGTGTCTTTTGCCAAGGAATACCACGTCGCCCGGGCCGAAGCCGAGAAAGCCTTCTCCAATCCCGCGGTTTACATCGAAAAATACATCGAGAAGCCGCGCCACATCGAATTTCAGATTCTGGCGGACAGCCATGGAAAAATCCTCCACCTCGGCGAGCGGGATTGCTCTGTGCAGCGCCGCCATCAAAAGCTCATCGAAGAGTCGCCCTCGCCGTTTCTCAACGCCGATCTGCGCAAACGCATGGGCAAGGCCGCGATTCGCGCCGCCGAAGCGGCCGAATACGAAAATGCGGGCACGATCGAATTCATCGTCGATGCCAAGGGAAATTTCTACTTCATCGAGATGAACACGCGGATTCAGGTCGAGCACCCTGTGACCGAGGAGGTCACCGGCATCGACTTGGTCAAGCAGCAGATTTACGTGGCCAACGGCGAAAAGCTGGCCTTCGACCAGGGCGACATCAAATTCGACGGCCGGCATGCCATCGAATGCCGGATCAACGCCGAGGATCCCGCCCGCAACTTCGCCCCCTCGCCCGGCACCATCGCCCTTTATTATCCCCCGGGCGGCCACGGCGTCCGGGTGGACTCGCATGTGTACAGCGGCTACGTAATTCCGCCGTATTATGACTCGATGATCGGAAAGCTCATTTGCTTCGGTTCGAGCCGGAAAACCGCGCTCGAGCGCACTTACCGCGCCCTCACCGAATACATCGTCCGCGGCATCAAGACCACCATTCCGCTCCATCGCGCCATCATGAGCGACCCGACTTTTATCGAAGGCAAGGCCACCACCGCCTACCTGGAAGACTTCCTCAGCCGCACGCCGCCCGACCTTTTCTCCTGATCGTCCGACGGCGTGCGGCTGGAATTTTCGGCTTATCTTTACAGGCCGCAGCTTGCCAGCGGGTTGCGGGTGTGTTACCTGCCATCTGCTGCCATGCAAACGCCCGAATTCCACGGTGCCGCCTTCGACGACCAGCCCGCGCTCGGACAGATCCAGATCAATCATAACGTGATTGCCAGCATCGTCCGTCTCGCCGCGCTGCAGGTCAAAGGCGTGGCCGGCGTCGGCGGCGGACTCGTGGACGGCTTGAGCGACATTTTTTCCAAACGCGAGTCGAGCCATCGCGGCGTCAAGGTCAGCGAAGACGGCCCCGACGCCTACGGCATCGAACTCCGCCTCGTCGTCGCTTACGGCTCCGACATCGGCAAGACCGCCTGCGAAGTGCAGGTCGCCGTGCGCAAACAGGTCATGGCCATGACGGGAAAAAACGTCTCCCGCGTCGACGTCATCATCGAAGGCGTGCGCCTGCCTTCGGAAATGGGCGCGCCTGAAAACCGCGCCGATGAGCTCTGGCCTGAGCCTCCGGCCGCCGACTGATGCCTGATTCACCCTGCATCGCCTTTTATTTTTTCGGCGCCGATCTCCCTGCCGCGCTCGCCGCGCTGATCATCGTGGCGGCCGTTTTCCTCGTGCTGGTGCTGATGGTGTTGTGCTCGCCCGGCATGCTTGTCCTCGGCACCAGTGAACGCGGCCGCCTCACCATCTCGCGCCACGCCTTGCATCGCATTGTCGAAGCGTGCTGCACCCAGGTCAAAGGCGTGGCCTCGGCGCGGGCTTCCGTGGTGCGCAGTCACGGCAGGTTTCACACCGAAGTCCGGCTGAAAATCCGCCCGGACGCCAAGCTCGACGCCATCCAAGGCTATCTCACGGACGAGATCACCGACATTTACCGCCAGAATCTCGGCCTCAAGGAAGTCGGTCCCATCGAAGTCAAGATTGTCGGCGTGGTCGGCGAACAAAACAGCTTTTAGTCCGCCGGGCGGGCCAGCGCCAGGCAGGCCCATTCGCCGAGCACGCGCGACTCTTCACGCCAGCCCGGCGCCGCGTCGGCAAACGCGGCGCGCACCCGGGCGAGTTCGCCGGCGAGAATTCCGCTCAGCACGAGCTCGCCTTCCGGCGCCACTGCACCGGTAAGCTCGCACGCCGAATGCATCAGCACGTCGGCCTGGATGTTGGCCAGCACGAGTCCGGCCCGCCGGCCCGCCAGGCCTGCAGCCAGATCGCCGACGAAAAATTTCACCCGGCCGGCAAGGCCGTTGAGCGCCGCGTTTTCTTCGCTCACGCGCACCGCCTCCGGATCGTTGTCGAAGCCGCTGACCTCACGAAAACCGAGCCGCGCGGCCGAGAGCGCGAGGATGCCCGAGCCGCAGCCCGCATCGATCACGTTCGCGTTGGTTTTTCCCTCTTGCGCCAGCATCACCAGCCGCTCGCAGCACAGCCGGGTCGTTTCGTGATTGCCGGTGCCGAAGGCCAGGCCCGGATCAAGCCACAGCACCGCGTCGCCGGGCGGCAGCCGGAAATTTTCGCGTTCCCACACCGGCACCCAGTGCAGACGGCCGAATTGCCAGATCTTGAAATGGGCCTTGTAACTGTCGCGCCAGTCGGCATCGGCCAGCCGGCGCACGGCCGGCTTGTCCGCGGGAATCTTCCCGCGCAACTCAGCCCAGGCGGCGCGCGCCTCCGCCTCGGTCGGGAAGATCCCCACCACCCAGGCGCGACGCGCCAGCGCATCCTCCAGCACGCTCCAGTTTTCCGCGCCCGCCTCGAGCAGCGCCTCCTCGGCCGCGGCGGCCGCCTCCGCGGGAATCGCGGCCTTGATCTCGACCAGGCTCATCCGATTACGGACGCGCCTCGCTCAGCCGCGCGATCACGGCCGGGAGCAGCGCATGCTCGGCGGCGTGAACCCTGGCTTCGAGCGCCTCCAGTGTATCCGTTTTTTCGATGCGCACGGGCGTCCGGCCGATGACCGGCCCGCCGTCGACCTCGGCCGTGACCCAGTGGACGGTGCAGCCGGTCGTCTCCGCGCCGGCGCGGAAAGCCTGGCCGATGGCGTCGAGCCCGGGGAAGGCCGGCAGCAGGCTCGGGTGCAGGTTGATGATCTTTCCGGCAAAGGCGTGCAAAAAGCCGGGCTTGAGCACGCGCATGAAGCCGGCCAGGACGACAAGGTCGGGCTGCACGGCGCCGACCGCGGCGATGAAACGCCGCTCGCCCTCGCCCTCGAGCTTGGTCTTGAACGGCGCGGGGTCGACGAACTGCGCCGGCACGCCGAAACGCGGGCCGAGCGAGAGGATGCGCGCGGCGGGCTGGTCGGAAAAAATCGCCGCGACGCGCGCGCGGCCGAGCCGGCCGGCCTTTTGCGCCTCCAGAATCGCCTCGGCGTTGCTGCCGCGGCCCGAACCAAGGATGACGACTCGCATGCGTTTCAGATTTCGCCCGCGGCCTTGATTTTGGCGATGAGATTCGTCGTGCTGAAGCCGGGGAGAAAGGGCAGAAATTCGATGCGCGCGCCGGTTTTTTCCAGGGCGGCGCGTTCGCCGGGATCGAGCTTGTCCAGCGTGTAGTCGCCGGCCTTGCAATAAACGTCGGGCCGGAGGGCGAGGATTTCGGCGTCGAGGCGCGGCGGGCCGAAAATAAAAACGGTATCGACGCAGGCGAGCGCGCCGAGCGCGTAGGCGCGCTCTTCCCCGGTCTGCACGGGACGCGCCGGGCCCTTGAGCGCGCGCACGCCGGCGTCGCCGTTGAGCGCGACGAAGAGCGCGTCGCCGAGCGCGCGGGCCTGCTGCAAAAAATAGAGATGGCCGGTGTGGAGCAGATCGAAGACGCCGTTGGTCAGCACGACTTTTTTCCCGGCGGCGCGGAGTTTGGCCCGGCGGGCCACGGCGCCGGCGAGCGGAAGCAGCTTGGGGTTGGCGAGTGGAGCATTCACCACAACGGACACGAAGGACACGAAGGCCGGGCGATCCAAGCCAAAACCGTCTTCGGATTCGGCGCGTGCTTCGCGGTCAGAAAAACTTTTTCGCCTTTTCGAAAAAGCTGCGAGCGACCGGCTCGTCGGCGTCGCCGCTCAGGCGGGCGAACTCCTCGAGCGACCGGCGCTGCTCGGGAGTAAGGCTGGTCGGCACCTCAACGTGCACGCGCACGAGCTGGTCGCCCTGCCCGCCGCCGCGCAGGTGCGGCATGCCCTTGCCGCGCAGGCGGAAGGTGGTGCCGCTTTGCGTGCCGTGCGGGATTTTCAGCGAGGCCTTGCCGAAAAGCGTGGGCACCTCGATGGTGCCGCCGAGGACGGCGAGGGTGAACTTGATCGGAATCTCGCAGAACAGATCGTCGCCGTGGCGCTCGAAGATTTCATGGTCGGCGACGGTGAGCACGATGTAGAGGTCGCCGGGCGCACCGCCCTGCACGCCGGCCTCGCCGTTGCCCGCGGAGCGCAGGCGCGAGCCGGTCTCGACGCCGGGCGGGATGCGGACGTTGAGCTTCGTCGTCTTGGCGAGGCGTCCTTCGCCGTGGCATTGGCTGCACGGTTTTTCAACCCGGGTGCCGGCGCCGCCGCAGGTCGGGCAGGTCTGGGTGAACGTGATGATGCCGCCGGAGCGCCGGATCTGGCCGGCGCCGCGGCAGGTTGGACAGGTGACGCGCTTGGAGCCGGGTTCGGCGCCGCTGCCGTGGCAGCGGTCGCACGGCACGAGCTTGCGGAACGTGATCTCCCTCTCCACGCCACGGGCGGCCTCCTCGAGCGTAATTTCGAGGTCGTAGCGCAGGTCGGCGCCGTCGCGGCCGCTGTCCCGGCCGCCGCCGCCGAACATTTCCTCGAAAATTCCGCCGCCACCGCCGCCGAAGACTTCGCGAAAAATGTCGAACGGATCATGGAATCCGCCGCCGGCGGGCCCGCGCGGACCGGCTGCGCCGCCCTGCTGAAAGGCGGCGTGGCCATATCGGTCGTAAGCGGCGCGTTTCTCCGGATCCTTCAGCACTTCGTAGGCTTCGGAGACTTTCTTGAACATTTCCTCGGCCTCTTTGTTGCCGGGATTCTTGTCGGGATGATATTGCACCGCCTTCTTGCGGTAGGCTTTTTTCAAATCCTCTTCGCTGGCGTTTTTGTCCACGCCGAGCAGCTCGTAGTAGTCTTCTTTGGCCATGGTGTTGTCAGTCGGGCAGGAAGCGGCGCGCCCGCGCAGCTAGGTTTTCTTTTCCTCCTGGGCCGGGCCGCTGGAAAGCACCACGCTGGCCGGGCGGAGCAGGCGGCCGTTGAGCGCGAAGCCGGTGCGCACGACGCTGAGGACGTGCCCGGCCGGGACGTCGGCGCTGGCCTGATGCGAAATCGATTCGTGCTGATGCGGGTCGAACGGCTGCCCGGCGGCGGGGTTGATTTCCTTCAAGCCCTGCTGCGCGAGCAGGGTTTTCATCTGACCCAGCACAAGCTCGACCCCGGTGACGAGCGTTTTGGCGTCGGCGCCGGGCTGTTTCGCGGCCGCGAGGCCGAGCGCAAGATTGTCGAGGACCGGGAGAAGGTCTTCGAGGACGCGCGCGGCGGCGAACTGGCGCAGCTCCTCCTTTTCGCGCACGGCGCGACGGCGAAAGTTCTCCAAATCCGCCGAGGCGCGCAGAAAACGGTCGTAATTGTCGGCCGCCTCTTTCTTGGCCGCGGCCAGCTGGGCCGCCGGGTCCGACGCCACGGCCGGCGCGGACGCGGGCGGTGAAGCCGGTGATTCGGTGGGAACGACGTCGGGTTGTTCAGGAGCGGTCATGAACCGCCGAATAAACTATTTCTTTTGCTTTTCTTCAAGTGAATCAAACAACCCCTTGATGAAATTGGTGGTTTTCTTGCCCGTTGCTTGCAGGAGGCCGCCGGTGCCCTTGGTGACAACGCCGAGCGATTCGAGAATGGGCGCGGGGATGACCAGGCCGAGGACATCGCCGGCCAGATCGCCGACGCCGGCCACGCTCAAGTCGGCGACGAGCGGCACGCTGATCTGCTTGAGATCGGTGACATCGGTGAAGGTGCGATTGATGTTCACCGGAATCTCCTGCACGCGCGGGGTGGATCCCGAGTAGTCGGCGACGATGATTTTGTCGAGCTTCACGACCAGGTGCTGGATCAAAAACTGTTTGGGCGGCTTTTTCTGCTCGGGTGGTTTCTTTTCCTCCGGGGCCTGTTCTTCGTCCGTCTTCTTTTCCGGTTCCGGGGGCTTGGGGCCGAGGACGCCGGTTTCGAAGGCCTTGACGTTGGTCTGGCCCTGGGCGTTTTTGACCACGGCAACCAGGGCAACGTCAAACACCGCGTCCTTCACCACGACGCGGTCGCTGAACAGGGAGCTGGGCTGGACCGCGGTTCTGAACTGGTTGACGACGACGAAATCCTTGCGCGGAAAGGTATCGGGATTGTCGATCTCGAGCTGGCGGATGTTGATGCTGGCGGTGAAGGGATTGGCAAAGAGCGACGATACGGTGGCGTCGAAACCGGTGCGCTTTTTGATCATGCCGGTCACCAGGGAAGGCAGGAGCAAGATCCACAGCAGCGTGAAGGTCGCGGCAAGCGCGAGGACAAAGCCCAGCAATTTGAAGAGCATGTGGCCGCGGCGCGCGCGGAAACGAGAGGCACGGATCGGGGTTTTCATTTGCCAGGAAGGTAAAAGTTTTCGGTGAGAAGCACAATAGCTCCGCTAAGTGCTTCAAATCCAGCGACTCCGGCATACGGAAGAAGGAGTGTATCGCCGCGCACCAGTGTTTCGGCCCCGGAACCGGCGACGCGCAAACTGCCGGCAACAATACTGAGCAGACGCGGTTGCTCGCCGGCCGGGAGGGATAATTTCTCGCCTTTGGCCATCGGCAGGCGGCGGATGCGAAACTCCGGACCGTCCGCGATCACCGCGGCAGTGGGCGCCGCGCGCACCGGCGACGGCGCAGGATCATTCCAGGCAATCGCGCGCAGCGACTCGGCCACATGCAGCCGGCGCGGCTGGCCGTCGAGGCCGACCCGGCCCCAGTCAAAAGCCCGGTAGGTCGTGTCCGAGTTTTGCTGGATTTCAAGGAGGAGATTGCCGGCATCGATGGCGTGCAGCTGGCCGCTGCGCACCAGGATGGAATCGCCCGCCACGACCGGAAACCGGTGCACGCATTGCTCCACCGTGCCTTCGGTCAGGGCGGCCTCGAACTGATCGCGCGTCACACCGGGCCGCAAGCCGACGATGAGATGCGCGCCGGGCGCCGTCTCGGCAATAAACCAATTTTCGGTTTTCGTCTCGCCTTTCAGTTCGGCGGCGAGATCGGCCGGCGGATGCACCTGCAGGCTGAGGCGCTCGTGGCAGTCGAGCCATTTGACCAGCAGGGGAAACCGGCGCGCCGCCGGCCAGCCGGGGCCCATGATTTCCGCCGGATGCTGTTCGAGCGCGGCCCGCAACGTCGCGCCGCTCCAGGAGCCGCCGCGAATGACGGACTGGGCCTCGGGCCGGTCGACCAAATCCCAGCTCTCGCCGATGGGACGGCCCGCTGGCAGCGTGCGCCCCAAGGCGGTCTCAAGGGCGCGGCCACCCCACACGCGCTCGAAATAAAGCGGCTGAAAACGAATCGGTTCGTGCATGAGCAGGTTTCAAAGATTTGTGATAATTGTAGGCCAGATTACGTTTGACCGCAAAACCCCTTGGCGTGGAATCCACCTTGGCCTCTCTTGGTGTCACTTCAAATGCCAAAACCTGCGAGTTCAAACCCAAAGAATACGCCGAGCTATTCCGGGCCGCGCCATCGACCGCGCTGGCTGCTGGCCGCGGTGTGCTTCCTGGTCGCCGTGCTGCTCACGGTCGCACTGATCGATTTCCGCCCTGAGCAGAGTCGTTACATGACCACCACTCCGACCGACACGAACCTGGTGGGCGTTTTCGGCGCGGAAACCTCCCGGTGGCTGCTTTTCCTCCTCGGCGTGAGCACGGTGATGGTGCCGCTCTTCCTCTTCTGGTCCGCCTATCTGTCGCTGCGTTCGGCCCGGCGGCTGGTTTTCACCCGCATTGCGGCGATGGTGCTCTGTATCGCCACGCTGTCCGGCCTGGCGGCGATGCAGACGAAATTTCTTACCACGCCCAAATTCTTTCCCCATGGCCCCGGCGGAATGTTCGGCCACTTCATCTATGATGGCATGTTGAAAGACATTTTTGGCGTCTTCGGCTCGGGTCTCATGCTCGCCACGGTCTATTGTTTGAGCATGCTTTTCGTCTTCACCCGCGACATCGCCGGTGAAATCGAGCACATCGTCCATTCTTATAATGAATGGCGCGAGGACCGGGCCAAGTTCAGCGCCGATCGCGCACAGGCCAAACGCTTGGCCAAGGAAGCCCGCGCCAAGGACAAAAACCTCAGCATCGACATCCGGCCCACGCCCGCGGCCGCGCCCGCGCCGAAGAAACTCACCCTGCCCCGCACCGGAAAAACCAATCCCCCTTTCCCCACCGGCCAGAGCAATCCCCCTTTCCCCGCCTCAGCCGAGACAGCGGCCGCCCCGGCCGCCGCCACACCAACCGCGGAGGCCAAGCCGGCCGCGGCCGAAAAATCCGAGCCCGCCCCGGCGGCCGAAAAAACGGAAACAAAGGAGGACAAAAAGTCCGCGGCCGCCGGCGGCAAGATCGCCCTCAATATCGTCAAGCCCGAGGAACCCAAAAAAGCCAAGGCTTCCATTCCAGCGCAGGGCGATGACAACTATCAGTTTCCCCCTCTGGCCCTGCTCAAGGAGCAGATCAAGGCCTCCGCCGCCAACAGCGAAGAGGAACACACCCGCAACGCCGAAAACCTGCTGCGCATCCTGGCCGAGTTCGGCGTCGACGTCACCCTCGGCGAAATCCATGTCGGCCCGGTCATCACTCGCTACGAAGTCGTCCCCGCCGCCGGCGTGCGCGTGGAGAAAATCGCCAGCCTCGACAAAAACATCGCCCTGGGCATGCGCGCCCAGTCCGTGCGCATCCTCGCGCCCATCCCCGGCAAGGCCGCCGTCGGCGTCGAAGTCCCCAACCAGACGCCCACCCCCGTCGGCCTGCGGGAAATTCTCGAAAGCGAAGACTGGGCTGGCTTCAAGGCCGACCTGCCGATCGCCCTCGGCCGCGATGTTTCGGGCAAGCCGCTCATCTCCGACCTGACCAAGATGCCTCACCTGCTCATCGCCGGCGCCACCGGCTCGGGCAAGAGCGTGTGCGTCAATTCCATCATCGCCTCCCTCCTCTACAGCAAGACACCCAAGGACCTGCGCCTGCTCATGGTGGACCCGAAGATCGTGGAATTGAAAATCTTCAACACCCTGCCGCACATGCTCATCCCGGTGGTCACCGAGCCGAAGAAAGTGCCGTCGGCGCTCAAGTGGCTGCTCAGCGAGATGGAGCAGCGTTACCAGATATTCGCCAAGGTTGGCGTGCGCAACATCAGCGGCTTCAACACCCGCAAAAAATCCGCCGGGCCGGCCGCCCCCGCCACCGACGCGCAGCAGCAGCTCACCGGCGTCGGCACCGACGAAATCGAAATCCCCGAGCGCCTGCCCTACATCGTCGCCATCATCGACGAGCTCGCCGACCTGATGATGATCGCGCCGGCGGAGATCGAAAGCTCCATCGCCCGCCTCGCCCAGCTCACGCGCGCCGCCGGCATCCACCTCATCATCGCCACTCAGCGTCCGTCGGTTAACGTCATCACCGGCGTGATCAAGGCCAACCTCCCGTCCCGCATCGCCTTCCAAGTCGCCTCGCAGGTCGATTCCCGCACCATCATCGACACCAAGGGCGCCGACACGCTCATCGGCCGCGGCGACATGCTCTTCTCCCCGCCCGGTTCCTCGCGCCTTGTCCGCGCCCAGGGCTCCCTCGTGTCCGACGACGAAATCGCCGCCATTGTCGAAGCCCTGAAGAAAAACGGCCCGCCGCAATTCGCCCAGGAAGTCCAGGCTCAGATCGACCGCGATCCTGACGCCGAGGAGGAAGGGGACAGCGCGATCGACGGCGAGCTCGGCAACGACGACGAGCTGTTCAAGCAGGCGGTCGACGTCCTCAAGACCTCGCGCCGCGCCAGCACCTCGATGCTCCAGCGCCGGTTGCGCATCGGCTACAACCGCGCCGCGCGCATCATGGAAATCATGGAGGAAAAAGGCATTGTCGGCCCCGAAAACGGCTCCAACCCGCGCGAAATCCTCGCCGACCTGGACAAATTGTGAGCCGCCTCCGCCAAATTCGGTCGCAACGGCGCTTCGCTCACGGCGCGCCGGCTTCTACTTAATCCTTTCCCCGCGGAGAATTTCTTTCTAGCTCTTCAACATGCAGACCATTGGCGAACGCCTCGAGGAAGCCCGAAAGCGCAAGGGTATTTCCCTGCGCGAGGCCGCGGAGGCCACCAAAATTCGCGGCGACTACCTGCACAAGTTCGAGAGCAACCAGTACGATCTCAAGCTGCCGGAAATCTACGTGCGGGGTTTTCTCCGCACCTACGCAAATTTCCTCAAGCTTTCCGCGGACAAGATCGCCTCCGAGTTCGACGCGTTGGGCCGCGCCGCCGCGCGCGCGCCGCGCATGCCCAGCCGCGAAATTTACGGCCGGATGGATCTGTCCGTCGCCTCCGGCCCGTCCACGGGCGAGGCCGAGGCGCCGCCCGCCGCCCCGCCCCCCGAGGAATCCGCGCCGGAATCCCCGCCGCCGCCCCGCCGCCTGCCCCAGCCTTTCCGCAACAACCTGCCGAGCCCCGGCGTGCCGATCGACATGGTGCTGAAAATCGCCGGCTCCTTCCTCGCCGTCATCGCCGCGATCTTTCTCGCCGTTTGGGGCGTAAAGCTGGCGTTCACCGGCCCGAAAAAATCGGCCCCCACCGTCACCGCCGGCGAGATTGTCGCCGCCCAGCCGCTGCCGGAACGCACCATTACTCTCGTCGCGCTCGATACCGTGAACGTCACTGTCGCTCTGAAAAACGCGGACCTCAGCAGCGGAGCCGT
>DATJYF010000154.1:0-4301 GCA_035499715.1 Opitutaceae bacterium
CCCTGACATCGTTGATGTATCTGCTCCGGAACTATTCACTGAAACACAAACGGCTGAACGGCTGGTTTTCCTTCCTGCCGCCGATCCTCGATCTCGATCACATCAGCCTGCGCCTGCTCGTGGCCGGCGTCGTCCTCCTCACCGCCTCGCTGGCCGTGGGCTCGGTGTGGTGGCTGCGGGATCCCGGCCGCGTCCATGAAGTGCTCGTGACGATCGCGGTCTGGCTGGCCTACGCCCTGGCGCTGGGGTTGCGGCTGCGCGGCACGCTGATTGCGCAGCGCTTCGCCTGGGTCTGCGCGGGACTTTTCGCGGCGGCGCTGATTTCGCTCGGGCCGGTGGACCGGACCCGGCAGCCGCCGCCGGCGCCTCCTTTCCATCAGCCATGAATGCGGCCGGCGGCGGATTTTTTCATTTCGGAGCCAGCCACCACACCGCGCCTCTCGCGCTGCGGGAAAAGCTCGCGCTCACGCCGGAAAAATCCGCCGTGCTCGGGGCGCGGGCCGGGGCACTCGGCGGCCTGCGGGAATGGGCGGTGCTGGGCACGTGCAATCGCGCCGAGTTTTACGGCGTGGCCGAGTCGGCCGCGGTCATCGACCGGCTGGAGGCGGAATTCTGCGCGGTGCTGGAATGTCCGCCGGCCGATCTGCTCGGTGCGCTGCAGCGCACCGCCGGCCTGGAGGCGATCCGGCACCTGCTGGCGGTCGCGGCCGGCCTCGATTCGCAGATGCTGGGAGAAACGGAAATTTTCGGCCAGGTGAAGGACGCCTATGCGGAGGCACAGCGGCGCGGCACGACCGGGCCGGTGCTGAACCGCATTTTTCAAAAGGCCTTCCAGGCGGCGAAGTTCGTGCGCACCCACACCGCCCTGACCGAGGGCCAGGTGAGCGTGGCCAGCGTGGCGGTGGACCTATCGCTGAAAATCTTCGGCGAACTGGGCGCGGCGCGCGTGCTGCTGCTCGGCGCCGGCGAGATCGGCGAGAAAACCGCGCGCGCCTTCAAGAGCCGCGGGGCAAACGCGCTCACCGTGGCGAGCCGGCGGCTGGAGCGCGCGATGGAGCTGGCGCAATCGCTGGCGGCCGCGGCCCTGCCCTTCGAGCATGTGTCCGGCCGGCTGGCGGATTTCGACATCGTGGTCTGCGCCACGGCGGCGCCCGGCGTGGTACTGACGTCCGAGATGGCGACCGCGGCCCTGCGCCGGCGGCCGGCGCGGCCGCTGTTTTTCATCGATCTGGCCATGCCGCGCAACGTTGACCCGGCGGCGGCCGGACTGGCCAACGTCTTTCTCTACAATCTCGACGATCTGGCCAAGATCGCGGAGGAAAACCGCGCCGCGCGCGAGGCCGAAGTGGCGCGGGCCGAGGCGATGATCGCGGAAAAAGCCGGCGCACTCTGGCAAAAAGTGGCGCGGCTGTGCGGCGGAGGGGCGGCCGGGGGGGAAAACTGGCCGGAGACCGCGCGCAGCGCCGGGTGAAAGCGCCGCTCAGGCCACCTGCGCGGTGCGCGCCCGCTCCAACGCGGAAGACAGCTCGGTCAGGCGCAGCGGCTTGCTGATATAGTCGTCCATGCCGGCGTGCAGGCAGATTTCGCGGTCGCCCTGCATGGCGTTGGCCGTAAGCGCAATGACCCACGGGCGGTCCTTGCGATCCGGATATTCCTTCACCATGCGGCGCATGGCCTCAAGGCCGTCCATTTCCGGCATTTGCACGTCCATGAGCACGATGTCATAGTGCTGCCGGCGGACAGCTTCCAGGGTTTCGATGCCGTTGGCCGCGATGTCGGCGCGGTAGCCGAGGCGGGAAAGCATGTGCAGCGCGACCTTCTGGTTCACGACGTTGTCCTCGGCGAGCAGGATGCGCTCGGTGCGCACGGGCACGGCTGAGGGCGAATGCACCGTCGGATCGTGCCGCGGCACATGCAGCGTCTCCTCCTCGAAGGGGAAGATGCCGGCGATGGCGTCGAAAATTTGCGAGGCCTTGGCCGGCTTGGTCAGGCGGACGGCGAAGAGATCCTCGGGCACCTGGTTGTGCATGCCGACGGAGGAGAGCAGGACCATGGGCAGTTTCTCGGTGCCACGGCGCTTGCGGATTTCGCGCCCCAGCGCGACGCCGTCCATGCCCGGCATCTGCATGTCGATGATGGCGACGTCGAACTCTTCCCCGGAGTCGACGAGGGCCAGGGCCGCCGGACCCGAGTCGGCGGTGCGCGGCGCGAGCCCCCAGTTTTGGGCCAGGGTGGCGAGAATGCGCCGGTTGGTCGAGTTGTCGTCGACCACGAGCATGCGCTTACCCGTGAGATGGGTGCGGACGCCGCTGAGATAAGGCAGCGGTTTGCTCGAGGCGACCTCGGTGTGGATGGTGAAATGGAAGGTGGAGCCGCTGCCCTCCTTGCTTTCCACCCACATGCGGCCGCCCATCAATTCCGCCAGGCGTTTGCTGATGGCGAGGCCCAGGCCGGTGCCGCCGTATTTGCGCGTGGTCGAGGCATCCACCTGGCTGAAGGAGAGGAAAAGCCGTTCCATGGCGGCGGGGGGAATGCCGATGCCGGTGTCGCGCACGGAAAAATGCAGCTCGATCGTGCCGTTGCCGAGCGAGGCGGCGTTGAGGGTGAGCACGACTTCGCCGCGATCAGTGAACTTGATCGCGTTGTTGAGCAGGTTGACGAGAATCTGCCGCAGGCGGGTGACGTCGCCGCGGACCTGGCTGGGCGCGTCGGCGGCGATTTCGTAGAGCAGATCGAGGCCCTTTTTCGCCGCGGTGGCCGAGACGAGATCGAGGGTGCTTTCGACGCACTCGCGCAGGCCGAAGACCTCCTTCTCGAGTTCGAGGCGGCCGGCCTCGATTTTGGAAAAGTCCAGAATGTCGTTGATGATGGCCAGCAGGGTGTCGCCGCTGCCGCGGATGGTCTCGGCAAATTCGCGCTGCTCGGTCGTGAGCGGTGAGTCGAGCAGGAGCGAGGTCATGCCGATGACGCCGTTCATCGGAGTCCGGATCTCATGGCTCATCATGGCGAGGAACTGACTCTTGGCGTGGCTGGCTTGCTCGGCCACCTCCTTGGCCTTGCGCAGCTCGTCCGCCTGCCGTTTTTGCACGGTGATGTCGACCAGCGTGGTGATTTCGTGTTTTTGATTGGACTGGGTGTCGACAAAATGCCGGATGGTGAGATAGGCCCAGACGATGTCGCCGTTGGGACGAAAATAGCGTTTTTCCAGGGAAAAATAATCGATCTCGCCCCGCTGGAGCTTCTCGGTGAGCTCATCCTGGTGCGTCTGGTCCTCCGGATGGGTCACGGCGGCGTAGGCGGTGGGATCCTTTTGTGAGACGTCGTTGGCCACACCGGTGATGCGGGCGACCGCGTCGTTGACCGTGCGGGTCTCCGGGCGGCCGACGATTTTCCAGGCGATGCCGACCGGCACGGATTCAAAAATCAAGCGTATGCGAAGGTGCTCCTGCGCGGCTTCTTCCTGCGCCCTCTTCAGATCGGTGATGTCGACCAGCGTCACCACCTCCTGCAGTTCTTTGCTCACCGGGTCGCGGACCGCGTGCATGGTGTAGAGCGCCCAGACTGTGCGGCCGTCGGGATGGAGGTAGCGTTTCTCCATCGAGAACGTGTCGATCTTGCCGCTGTAGACCTCCTTCTCGAGCGCGAGCTGCTTCTTGCTGTCCTCGGGGTGCGTGACCGCGACGTAGTTGAAGGTGTCGAGCGACCGTTCCGCCGAGACGCTGGTGATGCGGGCGTGCGCCGGATTGATGATGCGGGTGTTGCCCTGTTTCTGGCCGCCCACCCCGTGCACCCAGGAGATACCCACCGGCACATGCTCGAAAATGAAGCGGAACTGCGCCTCTTTGCGGGCCAAATCCGCCTCCGCTTTCTTCAAGTCGGTGATGTCAACCAGCGTCACCACTTCCTGCAGCTCGCCATTGATCGGATCGCGGACCGCGTGCATGGTGTAGAGCGCCCAGACCGTGCGGCCGTCGGGATGGAGGTAGCGTTTCTCGATCGAGAACGTGTCGATCTTGCCGCTGTAGACTTCCTTCTCGAGCGCGAGCTGCTTCTTGCTGTCCTCCGGGTGCGTGACCGCGACATAGCTGCTCGTATCGCGCGACCGTTCCGCCGAGACGCTGGTGATGCGGGCGTGCGCCGGGTTGATGATGCGGGTGTCGCCCAGTTTCTGGCCGCCCACCCCGTGCACCCAGGAGATGCCGATGGGAACGCGCTCAAAGATGAAACGAAACTGCGCCTCCTTCCGGACCAGCTCCTGCTGGGCGCGCTTGCGCTCGGTGATATCCGTCGCGATGACCAGA
>DATJYF010000155.1:0-14606 GCA_035499715.1 Opitutaceae bacterium
GCGCGCGCGGGCCGGCCTTTCGACGCCGCCATCCTCGATTTCCAAATGCCGGAAATGAACGGGCTGGAACTGGCGGAAAAGATCCGGGCGGACAAATCGTTGCAGCAGATGCCGCTCGTGCTCCTGAGCTCGGCGGTGACCCGCGACCATCGCGAACAGATGGAGCGCCAGCGCATCATGGCCACGCTGCAAAAACCGGTGCGGCAGGCCACGCTCTACCGCGTCCTGAAAAAACTGTGGGCCGGCGGCGAGTCCATCACCGCGGAAAAAACCGCCCAGCGTGAGGCCATCGCTCCGGTCGATCCGACTTCGGCCGCGCTCATCCTCGTGGCCGAGGACAACGTGGTCAACCAGATGGTCGCGCAGCGCATGCTCGAGAAAATGGGCCACCGCGTCGACGTCGTGGCCAACGGCAAGGAAGCCCTCGAAGTGCTGGCCCGCATCCGCTACGACATGGTGCTGATGGATTGCCAGATGCCGGAAATGGACGGCTTCGAGGCTACGATCGAATTGCGCAAGCGGGAGGGCAACTTGCAGCACACGCCGGTCATCGCCCTGACGGCGAACGCCATCGAAGGCGAGAGCGAGCGGTGCATGGCGGCGGGCATGGATGCCTTCATTGCCAAGCCGGTGACGCCGCACCAGATGGCCGCGGCCATCCACCGCTGGCTGCCGAACACCAAGGTCACGTGACCTTGCTCCCGGGGCCGCTGCTTGCGTGCGCGGATTTTTCGGGTCCCGCCGGCGATTTTTGTCCAGCCCGGCAAGCCGGCGTCTGGCCTTCAGATCTGACCCACCACCCCGGTCAAACAACTCTTGACTTGCCTTGATGCGATTCTACGTTCGCGCCTCTTGTCCCCTTCCGGGGTGGTAGCTCAGCTGGTTAGAGCGTCTGCCTGTCACGCAGAAGGCCGCGGGTTCGAGTCCCGTCCATCCCGCCAGACTCGCCGATGCTTTGCATCTGGGGCTTTTTTTGGTTTTTGACGTTTGCGGCGTTGCCTAGTGGCAAAAAAGGGCTCAGAAAAGACCACTGCATGGTCAAGATTACCGGCGAATATCAGGGCGATCTCCATTGTGTTGCGACCCATGGTCCTTCCAGCAGCGAGCTTGTGACGGACGCTCCGGTGGACAACCAAGGCCGCGGCGAGGCGTTTTCCCCCACCGATTTGGTGGCAACCGCGGTGGGCACCTGCATCGCCACGACGATGGCCTTGGCCGCCCGGCGTCACGGCGTGGAGCTGCGCGGTCTGAAGTTCGAGGTCACCAAGGAGATGTCCGCGGATGCTCCGCGTCGCATTTCGCGATTGACCACGCACTTATGGATGCCATTACCTAAGGCTTCGGCGCCCGTCGACCTTCTGGAAAAGGCGGCGCATGCCTGTCCCGTTCATCAAAGCCTCCATCCTTCGGTCGAGAAACCGGTCGTCTTCCATTGGCCCGCATGACGAACAACCCATCCGAGACCCTGTCTGCGCCTGACCCGATGGCCGGTCATTCTGGCAGTGTGCACTTGGCGGAGCTGTTTCCCGCGGTTTGGGAGAAACTTCCCCTCGGCCTTTGCCTGGTCGACGAACACGGCGCCATCCTCGCGGTTAATGCCTCGTTTGCCGACATCCTCGGCTATGCCCGCAACGAACTGGCCGGAGCCATGTTCACCATGCTGTTTCCGCCCGAGGCCTCGGTCCAGAGTCTGGCGGCCCACGAGGCGTTCATCGCCGGCGACGATTCCGTCCTGAAGACTTTCGGCGCCGTCATCCACAAGAGCGGTCGCGCGCTCTTCGCCCACACCACGGACACGCGCCTCGTCTTTGGCGGACGCATCTATCGGCTGTTTTCCCTCATCGATCTTGCGCTCGAGGCGCAGGCCGAGCCGCAGCTCCGCCAGCTCCAGCGCGCCGAGAGTTTTGCCGCCATGGCCTCCGAGGTCGGCAACGACTTCAACAACCTCCTTTCCATCATCCTCGGCTACACGGCGTTTTTGCAGGATTCCGCCGGCGATCCCGGCCGCGCCGCCACCGCCGTCCACGGCATTGAAAAGGCGGTCGCCCGCGCCGCCAACCTCATCAAGCAGACGCTGTATCTCTCACGCAAGGCCGAGCCGGTCTTCCAGCGCGCCGATCTCGGCCAGTTCGTCGACAACTTCTGCCAGATGATCA
Organism: Opitutaceae bacterium; assembly: GCA_035499715.1. GTDB lineage: Bacteria > Verrucomicrobiota > Verrucomicrobiia > Opitutales > Opitutaceae > DASRHD01. Next base: position 2,157 of record DATJYF010000155.1, read on the forward strand.
CCGACAACTACGGCCGCGAGCTCACCGTGGTTCATTCCGCCGACCCCTCGCTTCCGCCCGTCGCCCTCGACCTTTATCAAATCAACCACCTTCTGCTCAACCTCTGCCAGAAGGCGCGCGACATGGCCAGCCCCGGTGGTCGCCTCGAATTCGCCGTCTCGGCCGTGACCGGCATGGAAATGACGAAAAGGTTCCCTGATGCCCTCGAACCGAAATATCTGCTCCTGCGCGTCCAGCTGACGCCCTCCGTCGACGCGGTGGAGGACACGCGCGAAGCTTTCGACGCGGCGGCGCTGGGCATGACCGAACGCGTTCGCGATCTTTCCATTCTCGTCGTGCACAGCATCATGAACGTGCATCGCGGCTGGCTCGACATCAGCGCGAATCCCGGCCAACTCGTCTTTGCGCTCTATTTCCCGGCCTCGCCCGAACTGGCCGCCGAACCGGCGCCGCCGCCGGTGACGCGCCCGTCCGCCGACCGCCCGGTGGAGCGAGTCATCCTCCTGGTCGACGACGAGGAGACGCTCCTCCATGCGCTCAGCCACATTCTCGAGCGCAGCGGCTACCGCGTGCTCAAGGCGCGCGACGGGCTCGAGGCGGTCGACATGTTCCGCCACCACCAGGCGGAGATCGGGCTCGTCCTCTGCGACCTCGGCCTGCCGCGCATGAGCGGCTGGGAGGCGTTCATGAAGATGCGCGACCTCATGCCGGCGGTCGACGCCATTTTCATGAGCGGCCACCTGGAGGAAAATCTCCAGGCCGAGATCATCAAGTCCGGCGCGCGCGGCTATCTGCAAAAGCCCTTCGCCGTCGCCGAGGTCCTGCGGGTCGTCAACAATTTCTTCGAGTCGCGGCGGTGAGCTTGTCCGCCCGGCTGCTCAGGGCCCGCCGGTGAAGCGGTAGGTGGTGTTGAAAGTCAGCTGGATTCGCCGGGAGACAAAGATCCGCACTTTCAGCTTTCCGCGGGTCGTGTCCTCCGGCACGGCGCGCCCCTCGACCCGGCGGGACTCGCCGCTTGAATTCTCCGCGTGGCCGTGAAACTCGACTGTTTCCCCGCGCTCGAGCCGGCGCAGATCGTCGTCCGTCGCCTCGATCGTCATCTGTCCGTGCTCGCTCCAGAAAAAAAACGGGAAGACCGTCGCTTGATAGCTCGCCGTGTAACCGCCGCTCCCGCGCACAAAAACGGGCGCGGTCAGCGTGATGTGGCCGATGAAAATCGACGTCGTCACCGGCTCGACCGCCACGCGCTTGAAACGCGCGTCCGCCGCCGGCCCGCCGGACAGGGCGGGGGAGACGGCGAGCAAAAGAAGCGCGGCGCAAAAAATCCGGACCGGCATAGGCGGCGAATGTGCGCGGACGGGCGCCGCAGGCAAAACATCTTTCGCGTTGCCCCGCGCCCCGCCACGCGAATGCTTGCCCCATGGCCAAGAAAGCCCAAGTCACCTGGGGCGGTCGGTTCGCCGAGGGTCCCGCCGAGCTCATGCTGCGCTTCAGCGAGTCCGTGTCGTTCGACCATCGCCTTGCGCCCTTCGACATCGCCGGCAGCAAGGCCCACGCCGCGATGCTCGCCCGCGCCGGCCTCATCTCCGCCGCCGAGCGCGACGCCATCCACGCCGGCCTGGACGAAATTTTGCGCGAAATCGAGGCGGACAAATTCGTCTGGGATGCCCGCCTCGAGGACGTGCACATGAACATCGAGCAGGCGCTGGCCAAGCGCACGCCCGCCGCCGCCAAGCTCCACACCGCGCGCAGCCGCAACGACCAGGTCGCGACCGACATGCGGCTCTTTTTCAAGCAGGCCTGCGCCGGGCTCGGCGAAAAACTCCTCGCTGTCCAGCGCGCGTTCCTCGCCGTGGCCGAACGCGAGCGCGACGTGCTCATTCCCGGCTACACGCACCTCCAGCGCGCCCAGCCCGTCTATCTCGCCCACCATCTTTTCGCCTATCTCGAAATGCTGCAGCGCGACCGCGACCGCTTCGCCGCCGGCGCCGCGCAGGCGAATTTCTGCCCGCTCGGCTCCGGCGCCATCGCCGGCACCACGCTGCCCATCGACCGCGAATTCGTCGCCCGGCGGCTCGGCTTCGTCGACGCGCGCGGCCGGCCCCAGCTCACGCAAAACTCCATGGACGCGGTCAGCGACCGCGACCTCCACGTCGGGTTCGCCGCCGCCTGCGCACTTGCCGGCGTGCACTTTTCACGCCTCGCCGAGGACCTCATTTTGTGGAGCAGCTCCGAGTTCGGGTTCGTCCGCCTGCCCGACGCCTTCTGCACCGGCTCGTCGCTCATGCCGCAGAAAAAAAATCCCGATTCGCTCGAGCTGCTCCGCGGCAAATCCGCGCGGCTCCAGGGCAATCTGCAGACGCTGCTCGCGCTCGCGAAAGGCCTGCCGCTGACCTACAATCGCGATCTGCAGGAGGACAAGCCGCCGGTCTTCGACAGCTTCGATCAGACCGGGCTCTGCGCCGACGTGCTCGCCGCCACCGTGTCCGGTCTGGCGGTGAATCGCGAACGCTGTGCCGCGGCTGTGGCCGATCCCATGCTGCTCGCCACCGACCTCGCCGACTACCTCGTGCGCAAGGGCGTGCCGTTCCGTGAGGCGCACCACGCCATCGGCGCGCTCGTGCGCGTGGCCGAGCACAGCGCCGTGCGGCTCGACCGGCTCCCGTTCGATGAGGTGCACGCGGTGCATCCGGCCTTCGGCCGCGACTGGGCGGAGGTTTTCGACCTCCAGCGCGCGCTGGCCCGCCGCACCGGCACGGGCATGCCCGGTCCGGCGCAGGTGAAAAAGCAGTTCGCCCGCTGGAAAAAACTTCTCGCGTGAACGTCCTTCCGTGCCGGGGCAAATGTCTGCTCGCCCCGGTGTCCCCGGCCTAGTTTCATTTTTGCGATGCCGTCCATCCGCATCCTTTCCGACCGCGTGGCCAACCAGATCGCCGCTGGCGAGGTCATCGAGCGCCCGGCCGCGGTGGTGAAGGAACTGGTGGAGAACGCCCTCGACGCCGGCGCCACGCGCATCGAGGTCGAGTTTCGCGCCGGCGGGCGCGCGCTCATCCGCGTCGAGGACAACGGCGGCGGCATGGGGCGCGACGACGCGCTGCTTTCGCTCGAGCGCCACGCCACGAGCAAGATCGCCGAGGCTTCCGACCTCGACCGCCTCGCCACCTACGGCTTCCGCGGCGAGGCGCTGCCGTCCATCGCCAGCGTCTCGCGTTTCACGTTGCAGACACGTCCCGCCCGCGACGACGCCGGCACGGAAATCCTCGTCAACGGCGGCAAGTTCGTCCACGTGCGCGACTGCGGCCGGCCGGCCGGCACGTGCATCGAGGTGGCGCAGCTTTTCAACTCGGTGCCCGCCCGCCGGAAATTCCTCAAGAGCGACGCGACCGAAAGCGCCCACATCATCCAATGCGTGCGGCTTTACGCCCTGGCCAGTCCGCGCGTCTCGTTCACGCTGGTCGAGGACGGCCGCGTGATCTTCCGCTCGCCCGAGTGCGCCACGCTGGCCGAGCGCGTGGCGGAAATTTTCGGCCGGCAGACGGCCGAGGCGCTCCTGCCGCTCGAGGCCGCCGAAGCGGACCTGCGGTTGAGCGGCTTCATCGGCCGGCCCGGCGTCGGCCGCGGCACACGCCACGAAATGATCACTTTCGTCAACTCCCGGCCGGTGGACAGCCGCACCCTCAACTATGCGCTGATCGAAAGCTACCAGGAGTCCCTGCCCAAGGGCCGTTATCCGCTGGCCTTTGTTTTTTTCGCATGCGATCCGGCGGCCGTCGACGTCAACGTCCATCCGGCCAAGCGGGAGGTGCGTTTCCGCAATGAGCCGGCGGTGCGCGGCTTTGTCATCCGCGCGGTGCTGCAACGGCTGCGGGAGATTACGGATGGCGGATTGCGGAATGCGGATTCACCGGTGACGGCGTTTGCTCCGTCCGCTGCGACCCTGTCCGCGCTCAAGCCGGCCGTGATCGGAGCGGTTGCGGCGTCGGTTCCCGGTTCTCCGGCGTCTTTTTCGAAGCCATCGGCGATTTCTTCTCTTCCGCAATCCGCCGGCGTCATTCCGCATTCTCCGGCGCCGGCCTCGGCCGCGATCGAAAATCCAAAACCGAAAATCCCAAATCCCGGCTGGCAGTTTCTCGGCCTCGCGCTCGGCGCCTATGCGCTGTTTGAAACGGCGGCCGGCCTGGTGCTGCTGGACCGCCGCGCCGCGCACGAGCGGGTCTGGTTCGAGCGCCTGCAGAGGCAGTTTCGCGACGGCACGATCACCAGCCAGCGGCTGCTCCTGCCCGTGCCGGTCGAACTCGATCCCATTGTCAGCGCGCTGCTGCTCGACCGTCTGGATTTTTTGCAGGCGCACGGCTTCGAGATCGTGGAATTCGGCCGCCATTTCTTCCGCATCGAATCCGTGCCCGACTGGCTGGAGCCGGCCGCCGCCGAGCCGTTTCTGCGCGACCTGCTCGGTGCGCTGCGGGACGGCCGCCTGCAGGAGAAAAACCTCGACCTCGCGCGCGAGGAGCTGGCCCGCATCGCGGTCGCCCGCGCCCTGCGCCTGCCCGCCGTCGCGACCGAGGCCGAGTCGCTCGCCCTGGTCGCGGAGCTTTTTGCCACCCGCGCGCCGCTGACCAGCCCGGCCGGCCGGCCGACCTACGTCGAGCTGAACCACGGCGAGCTGGCCCGCCGCTTCCAAAAATTGGCGTGACCGGACGCACAGCTGGCATGATTCTTGGTCAATCCCAGCTCCTATGTCTTCGCCCGCCGCCAAATCCAAAAAATCCGCTTCCGCCAAACATCCGGCCGAAGAACTTCCGCCGCCGATGATGCCCTATGGCAGCCTGCGGGGCGATGCCCCCGAGGTCGTCCTGCGCTCGCTCATCCTGCGCCATCTGGTTTCCACGCTGGCGCGGCACTCCAGCGTGGCCACGGCGCGCGACTGGTGGGTGGCCACCACGCTGGCCGTGCGCGACCACATCCACGAGCGGCTCATTGCCACCCAGGCCGTGCACAACCTGCAAAACGTCCGGCGCCTTTATTATTTTTCCCTCGAGTACCTCATCGGCCGGCTTTTCGGCAGCAACCTCCTTGCCACCGGCTTTTTCGACACCGCGCGGGCCGCGCTCGCCTCCCTCGGCCAGGATTTCGAAACCATCCGCGAGGCCGAGGTGGACATGGGCCTGGGCAACGGCGGTCTCGGCCGGCTGGCCGCCTGCTTCCTCGATTCGCTCGCCACGCTCGATTATCCCGCCCTCGGCTACGGCATCCATTACGAGTTCGGCCTCTTCAAGCAGGAGTTTGTCGGCGGTCACCAGGTCGAGCATCCCGACAACTGGATGATCTTCGGCGACCCCTGGGAGGTCGTCCGCCCCGAATATACCCAGGAGATCGAGCTCTTCGGCCGCATCGAAAACGTCTTCGACGACCGCGGCAACTACCGGCCGCGCTGGGTGGACACGAAAAAAATCCTCGGTGTGCCGCACGACATTCCCGTCGCCGGCTACGGCACCACCACCGTCAACCTGCTCCGGCTCTGGGCCTCGAAATCCACCGAGGAGCTGGACCTCGTGGCCTTTAACCGCGGCGGCTACGTCGAGGCGGTGCACGACAAGGTCCTGGGCGAGACGATCTCCAAGGTCCTTTATCCGAACGACAGGACGGAGAACGGCAAGGAGCTGCGCCTCATCCAGCAGTATTTTTTCGTCGCCTGCTCGCTCCGCGACATCCTCCGCCGCCATTTCCGCAACCCGGAAAACTCCTGGGACAATTTTTCCGGCAAGGTCACGGTGCAGCTCAACGACACCCATCCTTCCATCGCCGTCGCCGAGCTCATGCGCATCCTCGTCGACGAGCACAACAAACCGTGGGACGCCGCCTGGGCCATCGTCACCCGGGTCTTCGCCTACACCAACCACACCCTGCTGCCCGAGGCGCTGGAAAAATGGAGCGTGGGCCTCCTCGAGCGCGTCCTGCCGCGCCATCTCCAGATCATCTACGAGGTCAATTCGCACCTCCTGCAGCAGGTCGAGCTCAAGTGGCCCCACGACGACGCGAAAAAGCGCGTCTGCTCCCTGGTCGAGGAAACCGACGGGAAGATGATCCGCATGGCCAACCTCGCCGTGGTCGGCTCCCATGCCGTCAACGGCGTTGCCGCCCTCCACACCGAGCTGCTCAAGACGCGCCTCTTCCCCGAGTTCAACGAGCTTTATCCGGGAAAATTCCAGAACAAGACCAACGGCATCACGCCCCGCCGCTGGCTGCTCAAAAGCAATCCGCGCCTCGCCGAGCTCATCACCGGAAAAATCGGCGGCGGCTGGGCGCGCGACCTCGACCAGCTCCGGCAGCTGGAAAAATTCGCCGGCCAGGCCGCGTTCCAGCGCGAGTTCATGGCGGTGAAGCGGGCCAACAAGGCGGACCTGGCCGCACTCATCCAGCTCGAATGCGGCCTCACCGTTTCGCCCGACGCGCTCTTCGACGTGCAGATCAAGCGCCTGCACGAATACAAGCGCCAGCACCTCAATCTCCTTCACATCCTCGCGCTCTACCGCCGCCTTCTCCAGAACCCATCGCTCGACATCGTGCCGCGCGTCTTCATCTTCGCGGCCAAGGCCGCGCCCGGCTACGATCTGGCGAAAAACATCATTTTTGCGATCAACTGTATCGGCACCAAAATCAACTCCGACGCGCGCATCGGCGGCAAACTCAAGGTCGCCTTCCTGCCCAACTACCGCGTCTCCCTGGCCGAAAAGATCATTCCCGCGGCCGATCTCTCGGAACAGATCTCCACCGCCGGCAAGGAAGCCTCCGGCACCGGCAACATGAAGCTCGCCCTCAACGGCGCCCTCACCATCGGCACCCTCGACGGCGCCAATATCGAAATCCGCGAGGAGGTCGGCGCCGAGAACATCTTCATTTTCGGAATGACCGTCGAGGAGGTCGAGGCCCTCCGTGCCCGCGGCTACAACCCCTGGGATTTTTATCTCAAGGACGAGGAGCTGCGCGCGGTGGTCGACTGGCTCGGCTCGAATTTTTTCACGCCGCAGGAAGGCGCCGCCTTCACGCCGCTGCACCACAGCCTGCTGCAGGGCGGCGATCCCTTCATGGTCCTCGCCGACTTCCGCGCCTACAGCGACTGCCAGGCGCGGGTCGACGCCGCCTATCGCGATCCCGCCGCCTGGGCGCGCATGGCCATCCTCAACACCGCCCGCATGGGCAAATTTTCCGCCGATCGCACCATTCGCGAATATGCGCGCGACATCTGGGATTTGCCCTCCGTGCGCGTGTGAGGCCGGCTCCGGTCAGAAGTGCCGTGCGATGGCCTGGTAAACCTGCTGGGAGCGGGCGAGATCGCCCACCACGCCGCAGTGGATTTTCACGCTCGTGTAGGAGGTGAAATCCTTCAGCTTGACCTCGATCAGGGTGTCGCTCGCATCGCGGGCCTTCAACACCGCCTCGCCCGGCGCCTCTTCGTCGCCGACCTGCAGATAGCCGAGGTCCTTGAACGCGCTTTTGGTCGCCGCGCGCACCCTTTCGAGCGACTGGTTTGGCTTCACGTAGAGAAAGCCGACCTTGTATTCGCCGATGACCTGGCCGTCACCGGTCACCTGCACGTTCGTGCAGGAGGAAAACAGGCCCAGCCCGAGCAGCATGCCGCCGGCCAAGAGCAACTTGCGGAGGGATTTGAAACGGGTGGTTTTATTCATCGTCGTGGCAGACCGGGGGTTTGACGGTCAGTTCCATCAACCGCAGCCTGTCCCGGGCGGACCCGGCATGCAAGAAAACTAGCCAGCGGCCGAAAAATCAGAATCCTGCCGGTGTGCGGAATTTTATTTTGGTTCTGGCTTGCTCGAGCCTGGGGCTGTGCGGCGCCGCGCCCGGAACCGGCCTGCCGTGGCCGCTGCCGGTGGTCAACGGCACCCTCTCCGGCAACTTCCGGCTCAGCCCGCAGAGTCCCGCGCTGGCCTGGCGCGCCGAGGTCAGGCCGGCGGGCGAAGGCGCCCTCGCGGTGGCGGTTTCCGTCGACAGCTCCGGCGGCCGCATCCGCGCCCACGCGACGATTTCCGGTGCGACGGGCGACGGCGAATGGCAGCTCGACGAGGGCCGGGTCGATTTCGCCCCGTGGTTCGCCGCCGTGACGGAAAAATGGCCGCTCCTGGCCGGGTGGCAGGCCAGCGGCACGCTCGCGCTCACCGGCCACGGCACGCTGCGCAGCGGCGTCTTCGATGGCACCGTCGCGCTCGCGCTGGAAAACGGCGGGATGCGCAACGACGCCAAGAAGATTTCCTGCGAGGGGATTTCCCTCCGCCTCGCCCTCGCCGGCTTGCAGCCGCTGCGCACCGGGCCGGGCCAGGAGTTCGGCGTGACCAGGATCACCGGGGCCGGCGCCGAGCTGCACGATCTGAAAATTTCCTTCGCCCTCGCGCCCGGCAACGAGGTGCGCGTGGCCTCGGCCGAAACCGCCGGCTTCGGCGGAAAAATTTCCATCGACCCGTTCGTTTTCAATCCAGCGCAGCCGCGGCTCACCCTTGCCGGCCACGCCGTCGATGTCGACTTGGCGCAGATTTTTGCTAGCATTGATCCCGAACAGTTGCACATCGAGGAGGCGGTCGGCCGGGTCAGCGGCCGGATCACGCTGCACATCGATGCCAATGATGTTCGTTTGGGACAGGGCGGCCTTGTCATGCGGCAAGGTGAGACTGCTCGGCTGGTTTTTGCACCCACACCGGGCCTTTTTACTCCCTACATTCCACAGCAGGTCCGAAAATATTACCCCGGATTTGAGTCCATTGAACTGAGACGGCTTCCATTGGTGATGAAAACTTTTCGCATCCGATTCTATCCGGACGGCGAGCAGGCCGAGCGCTCAGTGCTAATTCAGTTTGAAGGCAATTCCGCCGATCCACACCTTCCCGCGCCAATTAGCGAGGAGATCAATATCAACGGCCCTTTGCGAGAGAGCATCCAGGCCTTTCAGACCATGCGCAAGGCTTTCAAATGAGGATTGTCTTCGGCACGAATTGTCGCGTACTTTTTCGGCCAACAAAATGAGACGACTCGCTCTTATTCCCGCCCTGGCCATCGTCGCGCTTGCCGGCTGCCTCAATGTCAAAACCGAGCCGATCGAGGTCAAACCCATCCACGTCACGGTGGATGTGAACGTCAATGTGAAGGTGGACAAGGCGCTCGACGATTACTTCGGCGACCTCGACAAGAAATCCACCACGATCAAACCCGACGCCAACCCCGATTCTTCCACGCCATGAAGCTGCCCGCCTTTCTTCGTCTCGCCTTCGCCTTCGTGATCGCGTTGGCCGTCACCGGCCTCGCCCGGGCGGAGGGCGCCCGTGAACGCATGGAACAGCGCCTGCCCGCGCTTGACGCGATGAAAACGCGCGGCGTCGTCGGCGAAAACAACCAGGGCTTCCTTGAGGTTCGCGACGGCGGCGGCGAGGCGGCGGCCAAGCTCGTCGCGGCCGAAAACCAGGACCGCACCCTCGTTTACGCGAATATCGCGAAGAAATACAATACCACCCCCGACGAGGTCGGCCGCCGCCGCGCCCGCAAAATCGCGGAAAACTCCAGCCCTGGCGTCTGGCTGCAGGCTCCGGACGGCACCTGGTATCAGAAGAAATAACCCCGGCGTTTTCGCGGCGCCCGCGACTCGCGGAAAATCCGCCCGCAGGACTTCCTTCATGACGCTCGACGAGCGGCTGGAAAAATATTTCGGCAAAACGCCGGACGTGGTGCGGGCGCTGTTTGTCGCGCCCAACGCCACCGTGCTCGGCGACGTCGTCCTCGGCCCGCAAAGCAGCGTCTGGTACGGCGCCGTGCTGCGCGGCGACATCAACGAAATCCGGGTGGGCGAGGGCACCAACATCCAGGACAACGCAATCGTTCATCTCGCCGACGATTTCGGCGCCTGCATCGGCGCCTGGTGCACGGTCGGCCACGCGGCCATCATCCACGCCTGCACCATCGGCGACGAATGCCTCATCGGCATGGGCGCGACCCTCCTCGACGGCGCGCAAATCGGCACGCGCAGCATCGTCGGCGCCAATGCGCTTGTGCCGCAGGGTCTGGTTGTGCCGCCCGGTTCGCTGGTTTACGGTTCGCCGGCGAAAATTATCCGCGCACTCGCGCCGGCCGAGCAGTCCGCCCTGCGCGGCTGGGCGGAAAAATACGTTGCGTTGGCGAAAGCCCACGCCGCGCGGCTGGCGGCACGAAAATCGAACTGATATTTTTGCCGCGAGGGCAACTGGCTGGCGGTGATGGCTCAGCTTGGCCGGAGCTGCTGCTTGCAGCGGCGGAGCATCACGAAACCAAGGGCCGCAGCGCCGAGGACGGCAGCGTAGGATGAAGGCTCGGGAACCGGAACGAAGTTTGTGTAGAACAGCGAACCGTCGTTAACATTGAGCTCGAGCGAGCCAAGATAGACGCCGGGGCGGCTTTTTACGATGTTCGGGTTGTACTCGTACAGATCGATGACCGAGTAGGTGCCCAGGGCGGAATTCAGACCGGTGCCCGAATCGAGCGTCGAGGAGAACTGATTCGTGCTGCTGTTCGCATAGATGCTGTAGCTGTTCGCATCCGTATTCGAGATGCTGATCTCATGAGCTCCGAGGCCTGTGGCCGTCGCACCGCTGACACCACTGTACAGCGCGGCGATCTTGCCTTCACGACCGGTTTTGACCGACGTGGCAATACTAACGGTATACAACGCGGGTCCCGGCGGCTGCCAAGGATTGATTGGGCCGGTGTAGTTCGTGTCGAACTGAGACACCCAATCGGTGTAGGCGGCGGCGCCCGGAACAATGGTGCCGCTGGTGCCGACCGTTGCGAGGGCAGCCCAAGTCACGTTCCCGCTGGTGTTCCAGCTGGAGGTGAAGATGTTCGACAGGTTGGTGCCGGAGTTGAGGCCCAGCGTCGAGGTCAGATTAATCGTCGTATTCGGAGCGAGGTTGACGTAGCCCGCCATGCTGCCGAGATCGATTTCATAATCCGAGGTGAGGTTATCCGCGGCGACCTTGTCCTGGAATCCGACAACCAGATCCGGGAAGGAAGAGCTGATAGCTTTCGCCCCGGTGGCGAGCCCGGCCATAGCCAGCAGGGCGGAGATGATGTATTTGGTTTTCATGATTTTTGTTAGTTAAGGAAACACAGCAGACACGCATGCCGGTGCCATCGTGTTGGCGCGAATTTGTCGTGTGGATGGCGATTGCGTAACGTCTGCGGCAAACCGGCGTGCCGATGTTGTGTTACGACATGGCGACGCAACACTCGCTTGCACCGAACCTACGTCGTGCGGTTTCCCGCGGAAAATCCCGACAACTGCTGGCCGGATCGTTCCGCTCAACCCGCGACCGGCGCGAAGCGGACGCTTTTCACCTCGATGCGCTCGACCGGCGTGCTTTTTTCCCCGCCGCCGCCGGATTTGACCGGCACGCCGGCGATGCGTTCGAGCACGTCATCGCCCGACACGAGCTGGCCGAACGCGGTGTATTGCTTGTCGAGAAAACGCGCGTCGCCGTGCACGATGAAAAACTGGCAGCCGGCCGAGTCGGGATGGGCGGCGCGCGCCATCGAGATCACGCCGCGCACGTGCGGCCGGTTGTTGAACTCGGCCTTGAGCTTGTAGCCGGGATCGCCCGTGCCGGGAATGCCCTGTGCGCCGGCCTTGGTGTTGGGGCAGCCGCCCTGGATCATGAAACCCTTGATAATGCGGTGAAACGCGGTGCCGTCATAAAAACCGGCGCCGGCGAGTTTCTTGAAATTTTCAACCGTCTTGGGCGCGACGTCGGACCAGAAGGCGAACGTCATGTCGCCGTAGCTCGTGCTGATGGTGGCGTTTTCCTGGGTGGGCGTGCTCATGGAAGTGGCGAGCGAACCGCGGGCCGCGCCGCGCGGCAAGAACCAATTTGCGGCTTCAGGCGGGAAACGCCGCGTCGATCAATTCGCAAAAATGGTGGATCAGGAACAAATGCGCCTCCTGCGCGGCGCTGCCGCTGGCGCCGGGCACGATGAGCTCGCAGCCGGCGAGTCCCCTGGCCCTGCCGCCGCCGCGGCCGAGAAAGGCGAGGCTTTCGAGGCCGAGCCTTTTCGCCTCGGCCAGCGCGGCGAGGATGGTGGGCGAATTGCCGCTGGAGGTGAAGACGACGAGCAGGTCGCCGGGCTGGGCCAGCCCCGCCAGCTGGCGGGCGAAGACGCCGTCATAGCCGAAGTCATTGGCGATGCAGGTCAGCAGCGAGCCATCGGCGGTGAGCGCGACGGCGGGCAGCGCGCGGCGGGTCTTGGCGTAGCGGCCGACCAGCTCGGTGGCGAAATGCTGCGCCTCGGCCGCGCTGCCGCCGTTGCCGCAGACGAGGAGCTTTTTTCCGGCGCGCAAGGTGGACAGGATCAGCTCGCCGGCGCGGTCGATCGGCTCGCGGAGAGTGGTGAGCGACTGGAAGGTCTTCAGGGTTTCGGCGA
>DATJYF010000156.1:0-4582 GCA_035499715.1 Opitutaceae bacterium
TCTTTATCAATATTGAGCAGCTCTGGCGGCTATCGACAAGCAAAGTGAGCCGTCGAAAAAGAGCGCAAAGCCGACCCGCGACCCGCGCGAAGGCCGCCTGCATCTGGCAACGTTGGTGGGCAGAAAAAGGCCCGGTCTTCCGCTTCGGGGCGGGTTTTATCGCGCTTGTCGCTCTCTTTTCCACAATTTCCCTCTCACCGTTCCTTCAAAGCTTCCTCACAGGATACCTGGAATTTGACGCGCGGCTGGCGAGCATTGTCCTCAACTGGCTGGGGCAGCAGACCCGCAACACCGGAGCCACGATTGTTTCTTCACGCTTTGCGGTGACCGTTCTCAGCGAATGCTCCGCCAACGAATTTGTCGTCTTTCTCTGGGCCGGCTTCCTGGCTTTTCCCACGACATTACGGTGTAAAATCACCGGCATTGTTGTTGGCACGCTGGGCGTAGTTTTGGTCAACCTAGTGCGCATTGTAACCCTCTTCATGGTCGGGGCATATCGGCCTCACTTTTTCACAACCGTGCATGAGGAGCTTTGGCCGGGACTTTTCGTCATCGTCATGATCCTTTTTGTTGCCGGCTGGACCTCGTGGACAACGCGCAAAAAACCAGCCGATGCTGCCGCGTAGAACCATTGCAGTATTCTGTGGCCGCTGGATTTTCCTCTTCGGGCTAGCGCTTGTTCCCTGGCCGAGATTGCCTACAGCGTGCGGTGGTTATTTTCGTGCGGTCGGCCGGCTGGTCTTTGATTTCAAGGCATGTGCGCTCAGCCTGGAGTTTGAGCCGCACGAAGTCCACGATACCCGCATTGTCATCATCAATCGCGAACTGATGCAACCCGACGGCTCCGGCCCGGTACGCAATCTCGATTTGAACTCGTTCGATTTTACGTGGAGGCCGGCATCGCTCTTGTTCGCCTTGATTCTGGCCACTCCGGTTTCCTGGCCGCGTCGCGCACGGGCACTTATTATCGGCGGCTCCTGCCTCCAAGTGTTCCTCCTTTTTGTCTTGGGCTTCGCCATCTGGAACCAATCCACCGAGGTCGGATTGGTGTCGCTCTCGCCGTTTTGGAAACGGGCGGCTGAAAACATTTCGCAGATCCTTGTCGGGCAGCTCAACATCGCGGCTCCTTTTCTGATCTGGCTCGTGGTGACTTTCCGCCGTGAAGATTTCAGGGATTTCATCGCCAGCCATGCGGCGGGCAAAGAGATTCCACCAATGCCGCGCCCGGCATTATCACGCGAACCACCGGCTCGCCTCTAAGCCGAAAGGATCGAATTTCGTCCGTCTCAACGCTGGTCAATGCGGTTTTTCAGAAACGAGAGCACGTCCTGGAATTTGCCGCGGTTGTTTTCGTCCGCGCTGACCAGGTTTTCGTGGGCCTCGAGCACAAGGCGGGCGTTTTCCAGCTCGCTGCGGTCGCCGCAGGGCAGCGGCACGGGCGGATTGGTGAACGACACCGGCGCGTCGCCCGCGTCCACCGTCAGCAGGCGGTGCAGGCCGAGGTTGCGCACCAGCTCGAGGTTGCGCGCCCCGACCCGGGCCAGGACCATGCTGCCGGGGGGATTCTTTTTCCGCAGCGCCATCGCCGCGCCGGCCAGCACGCCGAGGAAGGTGCTGTCCATGCTCGCGCAGCGCTGAAAATCGATCACAAACCGGCTTTTTCCCTGCCGCAGCATCGCCTCCACGAAATCGTGCAGGCAGGCGCTGTTTTGGAACGAGGCACGGCCTTCAATGCGCACGAGCACAGGATCGGAATAGGCATCGACGAGAAAACTGGATTTGGCGCTGTCAGACATACGGAAAAGGCCGGGCGGTCCTTCCGCCGCCGGCCCTGGATCTTGTCGGTTTAATTCTTAGCCAGAATTTGCCGCAACACAAATGGCAGGATGCCGCCGTGCCGGTAGTATTCAATTTCGATCGGCGTGTCGATGCGGCAGGCCACGGGCACGTCGGTTTTGGCGCCATCCTTGCGCGTGATCCGCAGGGTGAGGTCCTGCTGCGGCTTGAGCGCGGGGCCGAGGCCGAGCACGTCGTAGGTCTCGGAGCCGTCCAGCTTCAACGCCTGGGCGTTGGCGCCGTCCTTGAACTGGAGCGGAAGCACGCCCATGCCGACGAGGTTGGAGCGGTGGATGCGTTCGAAGCTCTGGGCCACGACCACGCGCACGCCGAGGAGGTTGGTGCCCTTGGCCGCCCAGTCGCGCGACGAGCCGGTGCCGTATTCCTGGCCGGCGACGACAATGAGCGGTGTCCGGGTCGCGGCATGCTTCGCCGCCGCGTCGAAAATCGGCATCTTTTCGCCGGTCGGCTGATGGACGGTATTGCCGCCCTCCTCGCCGCCGAGCATGAGGTTTTTGATGCGGACATTGGCAAAGGTGCCGCGGGTCATCACGCGGTCGTTGCCGCGGCGCGAGCCGTAGCTGTTGAAATCCTCGAAGGCGACGCCCTTTTCGCTCAGGTACCGGCCGGCCGGCGAGGTCTTCTTGATCGCGCCGGCGGGCGAAATGTGGTCGGTCGTGACCGAGTCGCCGAAGATGCCGAGGGCGCGGGCGCCCTTGATCTCGGCGATGGTCCCGGGCTGGAGACTGAAATTGACGAAGAACGGCGGCTCCTGGATGTAGGTCGAATCCCCGTCCCAGGCGTAGACGTTGCCGGTGCTGGAGGGGATTTCGTTCCACTTCGGATTCTGCGCGGCAAAATCGCGGTAGAGCCGGGCGAAAACCTCCGGCTGCAGCGCGCGCTTCATTTCGTCGCGGACCTCGGCCAGCGACGGCCAGATGTCCCGGAGGAAGACTTTTTCGCCGGACTTGCCCGTGCCGAGCGGCTCGGTCGCGAGGTCGATGTCGACCCGGCCGGCGAGGGCGAAGGCAACGACGAGCGGCGGCGACATGAGGAAGTTGGCCTTGATGTTCTGGTGGACGCGCGCCTCGAAATTGCGGTTGCCGGAGAGCACGCTGGCGGCGACAAGGTCGTTTTTCACCACCGCCTCCTCCACCGGCGCGGCCAGCGGGCCGGAGTTGCCGATGCAGGTGGTGCAGCCGTAGCCGACGAGGTTGAAGCCGAGCTGGTCGAGGTAGGGTTGCAGTCCGGCACGATCAAGATAGTCGCTGACCACACGCGAGCCGGGCGCGAGCGAGGCTTTCACGACGGGATTCACGCTCAGGCCGCGCTCGACCGCCTTTTTTGCCAGCAGGCCGGCGGCGAGCATGACCGAGGGATTGGAAGTGTTGGTGCAGCTCGTGATCGCGGCGATGAGGACGGAGCCGTGGCGGATGTCGCCAACAAGGCGCGGCACCGGCGGCGACACCGGGTCGGGCGTCGGGCGGTTGTTGGTCATTTCGCGCTCGGTGGCGGGATTGGTCGCGCAGGCCGCCGCGCGCGCGGCGGAGACGGGCTCCTGACTGCCGCCGCCGGGATGGGAATGCCCGTGGCCGTTGGCGGAGACGTGGACGGTTTTGGCCAGCTCGGCGGCCGGTTTGCCAAAGCCGTTTTCCGTGACCGGCCGGGCAAAGGCCGTGACGAATTCGTTTTTCAGTTTCGGCAATTCAATCCGGTCCTGCGGGCGCTTCGGGCCGGCCACGCTCGGCACGACGCTGCCGAGGTCGAGATCAAGATCCTGCGAATAGTCGACCTGGCCTTTCTGCGGAATGCCCCACAGCCCCTGCGCCTGGTAGTAGGCCTCGTAGAGCGCGATGTGTTCCGCGCTCCGGCCGGTGTTGCGCAGGTAAGCCGAACATTCTGCGTCGACCGGGAAAAAGCCCATGGTCGCGCCGTATTCCGGCGCCATGTTGGCGATGGTCGCGCGGTCCACGACCGGAAGCGCGGCCGCGCCCGGCCCGTAGAACTCGACGAATTTGCCCACGACCTTGGCCTTGCGCAGAAGCTGCGTGACCGTGAGGGCGAGGTCGGTCGCGGTCACGCCTTCGCGCAGCGCGCCGGTCAGGTGCACGCCGACGACGTCGGGCGTGAGAAAATAGACCGGCTGGCCGAGCATGCCGGCCTCGGCCTCGATGCCGCCCACGCCCCAGCCCACGATGCCGAGGCCGTTGATCATCGTCGTGTGCGAATCGGTGCCGACGAGCGTGTCGGGATAACAGACGCCGCCGGCGCCGCGCAACACGCCCTTGGCGAGATATTCGAGATTGACCTGGTGGACGATGCCGATGCCGGGCGGCACGACCTTGAAGGTCTCGAATGCCTGCATGCCCCACTTCAAAAACTGGTAGCGCTCGCGGTTGCGTTGGAACTCGATCTCGAGATTGCGCGCGAAGGCCTCGGACGTGCCGTTCACGTCGACCTGCACGGAATGGTCGACGACCAGGTCGACGGGCACGAGCGGCTCGATGATCTTGGGGTTTTTTCCGAGGCGGGCCACGGCCGAGCGCATGGCGGCGAGATCCACGAGCAGCGGCACGCCGGTGAAGTCCTGCAGCACGATGCGGGCGACGACGAACGGAATCTCCTCGGTCCGGGGCGTGTTCGGGCTCCAGCCGGCGAGGGCGCGCACCGCGGGCTCGGCCACGCGCTGGCCGTCGCAGTTGCGCAGGAGCGACTCGAGCACGAGCCGGATTGAGACCGGCAGGCG
>DATJYF010000157.1:0-12812 GCA_035499715.1 Opitutaceae bacterium
CTGATAAAACAGTCATCAGCGTTGTGCAGTTTGGAGGTGCCGGGCACTTTGATCGTGAGCTAGCTGAACGTGTTAAGAAGAAGCTGGAGGATATTTTTCCCTATTGTACCGTTGTGTTGAGCAAAGAAAGACAAGGTTTGAATTGGTGAACCGTGAAACGCACGAATCGAGGCGGCTGGAAGACATGCAATCGCGGGCACAAATTCCGCGGTACGGGGCCGTGTCCGGTCTGCTGGCCCGGCGCAAAGCGAAGAAGAAAGCAAAGGTCGGCGCGAAGCTAGGCCCGTGGAGGAGCATGCCGTGACAAACCCAACGGCGGTTTTCGTTATTGCCGCTCACGGTGCAACCAAGATACCTTGATGCGGTAAGGTATGGCTTCAATTGTCAGTGCGTCATTTCTTCTTTTGTTCTCTATCGCTTATGGGCGAGGAGCATATTTTGGCGCCAAAGCAGGTCAGCTTCGATTTAGGCATTTTGTCTCAATTAAGAAAGAAAATGGTGTCGTCCTCTTTTGGGCATGCATCTCATTGCTGATGTTGCTGGCTTTGCTTTTTTTTATCGTGGCAGGCTTACTTGTTTTCAGCGTATACGATAAGGACGTAGCAAAATTTATTTTTGGCTAAGCGTGGCTCACTTCAGATAAAAAAGATGAAACGCGCGAATCGAGGCGGCTGGAAGATGAGCAATTGCGGGCACAAATTCCGCGGACCGGGGCCGTGTCCGGTCTGCTGGCCGGGCGCGCAGCGAATAAGGAAATCAAAGGCCAGCGCAGGCCGAAAAACGAAGTGAAGCTCCTGCTTGTCCTCGCGTGGGGCATCTTTAACGTTCAGCCCAGAAGATGAGTTTCATCGTTCCACACTACTTAGACGCTTCTGTCGCGGTGAAGATCGCCTGCCGTGAAAATGGAAGCACACGCATTGAGCAATACATTCGCACGAATGCGACTTCTTTCATGTTCCATATGACCGAATATGCATTCTATGAGACGCTGGGCGTTCTAAAGCGAAAATGGAACAAAGGAGAGCTTTCCGACGCCAAATATACTGAAGCAATCTCGGTGCTAGAAGCCTACTTGGACGGATTGATTGAGTTAGATACTGATTTCAAGCCCCACGACCGCCGGCTGATTTACAAGCTTGGAGATCTAGTGAAGAAACATAAAATCGATTACTCCGATGCGCTTCAGATTTACACTATTCTGAATGGGCGTACGAAGGGACATGTATACGAATCAAAGACCGTGTTGGTCACTGAGGATAGAGACCTGGTGAAAGCTGCCGAGGCAGAAGGGCTACGTGTTTGGCATTTCCCCGATGGAGAGGCTCCCAAAAGCAATTAGGTCGAACCTACGGATCCAGCCTAGATCGACTGTGATCGTTTCGCCGTGCTTGTTCTCGCGTGTGTCAGTACTAATATCTGAAAAATGAAAATCACTCCGTGGACGATGATTTACTTCGGCGTGGCCATTCTTGCGGGAATGGCAGGTCCGTCGTCTCTGATCGAGCAGCAGCCTAGCAATGATATATATGTGTTTGCTCCATTTTTTCTACTCTTTACCGCTTGGAGCACTTATTTTAGCTTGTCGACCCGGTACGAAAAAACGAAAGACAGACTCGGTTGGTCTTTGCCAATTTGGTCTTCATCGCCATTTGCGAATCCTCAAAGCAACCGACTCTTTCAGGTTCTCGCGTTTGGTTCATTGGGTATTACAGCCGTAGTTGCGGGAGTCCTTAGAACGAAGGACTATGAATTTGGCATCTTGTCGCTGACGATGAGTGTGGGTATTCTGTGTGGTTGGATGCTCTTTCGGATGAAAATGAGACGCGCAACTGTCCGAGAGGTGGAGCAGGCCAGCGGAAAGATCGCCTAACGTCGTTTTAAGGACTTGGATTGTTTTCCGCTGACAGGCTCGCGGGAGTTTCCGGTAGAAGGCCGACGGTGGCACTGCGGCTGTAGACAAGGATCGCTTTGCCATTGTACCGCGCCGTGATGTCCTGCGGGTCGGAGCATTCAAAAAATCCGAAAGCGAGCGTTTCGGGCAGATTGTCCTCCAAATCCGTCAGGCCGGTGGTTCCTTTCGGCAGCGTGCCGTAGTCGATTTTGTATTCCCGGCCGTCGAAGAGCACGATGCGGAGGTGGGCCGCGATGTGCTGGCGGGCGAGTCGCACCGAGGGCGAGTCGTGTGCGACCACAAAGAGAATCTGGCTGGCGAGCAGGTGGCTGAAGATTTTTTCCGCGGCGGCGGAAGCCGTCGAAGGCAAAGTGCCTTTCTCCGGCAGAAGCGGCGCGCCGCGGGACGCGCGACGAAGCACCGCCGGCGGCTCGGCGGAGTTTTGGAACGGCAGTTCGAGTTCCCGAACGTCGGCCGGCTGGAAGGTGAGCACGTGGCTGTCGATCCAGTTCATCGGATCGCCGACGAGCGCCGCCTCGTGCCTGGCGAGATAGGCGGTGCCGTTGTCGATGCGGACAAACTGGTAGCTGTCGCCGCCGTCGTTGCGGCCGAAGTCGAGCTGGCGGATGACGTGACCGTTGCCGTCCTCGAAGCGGACCTGGGCGGCGTTCAGGCCGAGGCTGTCCATCAGCTTCGGATCGTCGGTCACGGTGCGGATGAGCCGGCCTTCGCTGAGGTCGCGCATAGTCTGCCCGAGCCACGTCGGATCGGCGTCGAGGCCGAAGCAGTTGGAAACGACCCAGCGGTTGTCGGGCTCGCGCTCGAGGTCGGTTTCGCGGATGGGAGCATTTTTGTCCACGATCCGGCGGACTTCGAAGCCATCGTCGTTGGAGAAGAGGACCTTCGTCTGCGGTTTTTCGCGGATGACGATGCGGCGCGCCTGGTCGAGTACGGGCGGGTCGAGCAGCGGGCGGTCGATCAAGCCGGCGGCGGCCGCGGCGGCGCGATGCGCGCGGCCGTGCCAGGCGAGGCCGAGATCGAGGACGGACAGCACGGCGGCGATGATGAGCAGGGTGCGCAGTTTCATGAGCCAACCCTCCGGCGCGTGCGATAGAACCAGAAAAGAATGCCGCCGAGCGCGACGAGGCCGGGCACGGCGGCGAGGTTGAGAAAGGTGAGGCGGCGGTTGAGCGCGGCGATCGAGGCCTGCAATTGCTGATCGACCTGCGTGCGCTGGGCGATGAGGCTGTTTTGCTCGCGCTGCACGCGGCGGATGGCGGTGAGGGCGGTTTCGCTGACGAGCGAGCCGCCGCCTTTCGCGGCCTGTTCGTTGAGGTCGTCGAGCTGTTGGGCGAGCTGGTCGAGGCGCGTATTGATCGATTCCACCTGCTGCCGGAAGCTGTCCTCGGCCGCGAGCTGCATGCGATGGATGCGGGTGAACGGCCGGATGGCCTGCGCCTTGGCGCCGATCGGGACCTGGCCGAGGCTGCCATGAAGGTAGTCGAGGCTGTTGAGGAGCAGGGCGACGTTGTCGTTGCGCGGCTTGGTCAGGAGCGTGTCGCCCGTGCGGCCGACGAATTCGTAGGCGAGCGAGTCGTCGAGAAAATCGGAGTCGCCGATGAGGATCACGCGGCTGGTGGCTTTGGAGGATTTGAGGCCGAGGTTCCAGGCGTCGGGATCGGTGGTCGGCATCTGGCCCTCGGGCGGGGGCGGCTTGCCGTTGGGGAAGGCGGTCAAAAAGCGGCCTTCGACGAGAGCGGCGAGGGTGAGCGGCTGGCCATTGGGATGGATGCGTTCGCCGAAGCGGCGCGGATCGCTGTTGTTGATCAGGCCGGCGTCGACCAGTCCGCTGCGCGGCGAGCTGCGGACGAGCGGGGTGAACGTCGTCGAGGCGCCGGGCAGCGGTACGAAAGCGCCGGTGTAGGCGAGGAGGAGGCGGTCGAAGCCGGCCGTGACCGGCTGGGCGTCATCGAAGCCGGTGATGGTCAGCCAGAGCGGAAAGGTGATCGGCGGCTGGTCCTTGGCGAGCGGAACGCTGGTCGGATAATCGAGGTCGCCGACAACCTGGTTCGGCGTGAAGCCGACGCCCCAGCGTGGAAGAAATTCAGGCAGGTCGCTGGAGTTGAAATATTCGGCGCCGATGACCGGGCCGTCGTTTTCGTGGCGGACCTGTTCCTCGTAACAATATGGATCGAGCAGGATGACGGCGGGTTTGC
Source organism: Opitutaceae bacterium (assembly GCA_035499715.1). Lineage (GTDB taxonomy): Bacteria > Verrucomicrobiota > Verrucomicrobiia > Opitutales > Opitutaceae > DASRHD01. The sequence continues at coordinate 4,108 of DATJYF010000157.1, forward strand.
CGGAAAGAATATACTGGTCGATCGAATAGAGCAGCCGGGGGTCGAAGCCGGCCGGATTGATGACGAGGAGGCAGTCGGTGTCGCTGGGAAGGGTGGCGGCCGCGGGGACGACCTCCTGGACGTTGTAGAAATCGCGCACGTCTTTGAGGAACTGCCATTCAGCGGTGCCGTCCTCGACCTTTTGCAGGCGCTTGGGCATGCCGCGCTTGCCGAAGACCTCGAGCGAGGAAACGACGACGAGCTTGGGCAGGCGGTGCTCCTGGACAGAATAGATCAGCCGCGAGATATCGTATTCAAGGAGGCGCTCGCGGCGGTAATCGATGAGCGGAATGGTGCGCCGGTCGCCGCCCTGAAAGACGGCGAGGCCGAAATAGAGGCGTTCGTCCGGACCCAGCGGCTGGGAGGCGAGGCCAAGGCGTTTCGCCTCCTCCTCCGCGCGCGAGCCGGGGACAGGATCGACGACCTGGACGTTGACCCTGCCATTGGAGCGGCGTTCGTACTGGCGGAGGAGCTGCTCGACGCGCTGGGCGAAAATTTTCAAGCCGATGGGCAGGCCCTTGCGGCTGGCGCTGAAGTAGAGCTCGACCTCGACCGGCCGGTCGAGGCGCGAGAGCATCTGCGCGCTGCCGGCGGAAAGCGTGAAAAAGCGCTCGTGCGTGAGATCGGCCTGGAGCGCGGGCAGGCGCGAGGCAACGTCGTTGACGAGCACGAGCGAGATCGCGATCAGGACGAGGGTGAGCAGTTTTCGCAGCCGCAGGTTCATCGCGATTCAGCGCTGGAGCACGACGATGTTGGCCAGCAGCGCGGCGGCCGACACCGAGACGAAGAAAATCACATCGCCGAGCCGGATCAGGCCCTGGCGGGCCGGCTCGAAGTGGGTGGTGAAGCTGAAATTGTTGATGGCGTCGGCGAGGCCGACGGGCAGGTCGTGGAGGAGGCTGTTGAACACGCTCCAGCCGGTGAGGTTGAGCACGAGGCAGGCGAGGACGCCGAGGATGAAGGCGATGACCTGGTTCTGCGTAAGCGACGACATGAGCGAGCAGATGGCGAGCACCGCGCCGGCCATGAGAAAACCCATGGCGTAGCCGCCGATGACCGGCCCCCAGTCAGGCTGGCCGAGCCAGGCGACGGTGAGCGGAAACGGAAAGGTGAGCAGCAGGCCGACGCCGACGAAAAACCAGCCGGCGAGGAATTTTCCGACCACGGCCTGCGCGGTGGAAAACGGCAGGGTGAGCAGCAGCTCCCATGTGCCGGAGTTTTTTTCCTCGGCCCAAAGGCGCATGCCGACGGCAGGCACAAAAAGGACGTTGATCCAGGGCAGGTAGCGGAAGAACGACTGCAGGCTGGCCTCGTCGCTTTCCAGGAAATTGTCGAGAAACCACGGCAGGCCGATGCCGAGGAGGACGAAGACGACGAGGAAAACGTAGGCGATGGGCGAGCGGAAGTAGCCCATGAATTCGCGCTGGAAAATGGTGCGGATGCCGCGGATTCCTGAAAGGCGCTTCCTCATGGCTTTGGCTGGGTCACATCGCGGAACACGTCCTCGAGCCGCGGGCTGCGCCGGCGCATCTCGGCCGGTGTTTCGTCGAGGAGGATTTTGCCGCGGTTGATGATGATGACGCGCGTGCAAAGCGCGTCGACCTCCTCGAGGATATGGGTGGAAAGGATGATGGCCTTGGTCGAGCCCATGGAACGGATGAGCGCGCGGACGACGTCCTTCTGGTTGGGATCGAGGCCGTCGGTGGGCTCGTCGAGAACAAGGCAGGGAGGATCGTGCAACAACGCCTGCGCAAGGCCGACGCGCTGGCGGTAGCCCTTGCTGAGCGTGCCGAGCAGGCGATGGCGCATGTCACGGATGGCGCAGAGATCGAGCACGCGCTCGACCGCCGCGCGCAGGTCGCCGCCGGCGAGTCCGCGGGCGCGCCCGGCGAAGCGGAGAAACTCGTCGGCGGTCATCTCGCCGTAGAGCGGGCCGCGCTCCGGCAGGTAGCCGAGGCAGCGCTTGGCGGCGATGGGCTCGTCGGCGACGTTGTGGCCGCAAATCCAGGCGGAGCCGGCGGTCGGTGCGAGGAAGCCGGTGAGCATCTTCATCGTGGTGGACTTGCCCGCGCCGTTGGGGCCGAGGAAGCCGAGGACCTCGCCCGGCGGCACGCGGAAGCTCACGTCGGCGACCGCGCGAAACGGGCCGAAGTCGCGGACAAGGTTTCTTGTTTCGATTCCGGTCACGGGGCGATGGCCGCGCGGCTCAGGAGCCGGAAGGCGCCAGCATCCTGCCGCCGGAGAGTAATGCGGGGGAAGTCGGGCGGGAACGCCGGAAAAAATGCGGCAGGCATGGGAGGATCCAACATGGGGTCGGCAGAGGGCGGCGAAAGCCAAACGGAAGTTAAATTGTTGAGCGCGGCCGGGCCGGGTCAACCCTCCAAAAGAACTCATTGGGCGCAAGCCACGCGGGCGTGGAATCTTGTGGGGACACAAAAAAGCCCGGCGGCCGGCTGGACGCGCCCCGCCACAGTCACTCGAGTCATCCGCCGGCCTACTTGATCGGGGCGGGCTTGGCCAGTTCCGCGGCCTGCTGCTTGATCTCGTCGTTGATCATGTCGACACGCAGGTAGTAGTGCTCGCGGCGCTTGTAATCGTTGGGATAAATGGCGCGGGTGAGCAGCGTGCCGAGGATCATCTGGCGCTCCAAGTCCTGCTGGTGCTTGAGGGCGGCGAGGCGGGCGGCTTCGCGGTCGGCTTCGTCATGCTTTTGCTGTTCCAGCTCGGCCAGTTTTTGCTCCGCGGCCTGGCGGGCGGCTTCGGCCTCAGCCTCGGCCTTTTTGCGCTCGGCGTCGAGCGCGGCGGCCTGGGCCTGGGCGGCCGCCCGCTCTTTCTCAAGTTGCTCCCTTTCGGTGGCGGCCTTACGCGCCTCGTCCTCCGCCGTCTGGCGGGCGGATTCCGCGGCCGCCTGTTCGGCCTGGAGCTGGGCCAGCCGCTGCTTGGCTTCCTCGGCCTCGCGTTGCGCCTGCTCCTTGGCCAGGCGCGCGGCCTCGGCTTGGGCGGCGGCCTGCTTGTCCGCTTCCTCTTTGCGCCGCTCCGCGTCGGCTTGTTCGGCGGCGGCACGCTGCGCGGCGAGGTCGCGATCGGCGGCCATTTTCCAGCTGCGATAACCAAAAAAAGCGGCCAGCAATGCCAGCACCGCGATGATCGCAATGAGGGGACCTTTTCTCATCATGAACGGACAGGGTTAGGCTAGCTTTGACCCCAACCGTGGCAAGTTGTTCATGGTAAACTCCGCCACGTCCGGCCGGGCGGCGTTGGCGGCGGCATAGGGCAGGGCGAAGGCGAGGGCGTCGGCCAGGGGGGCGCCGCGATGCAGCCAGGCGTACAACGTGCAGGCCAGCAACACGTCGCCCGATCCGGTGGGCGAGACTTCGCGCACGCGCGGCGGGGCCAGGGCAACCGGGCGCAGGCTGTTTTTTTCGATCAGCCAGACGGGCTTCGGGCCGTCGGAGACGATCCAGGCTTGCACCGGCCAGCGCCGGCACACCTGTCGCAGCCGGCTGGATACCGGAGCGCGGCGGAGATGCGGCGGAAAAAACGCATCGAACTCCATGCGGTTGACTTTCACGAGAGCGACCGGATGCCGCGCCAGCCACGCCAGCGGCGGGCCGTAGGTGTCGGCGGCGAGAAAGCCGTCACGCGCCAGCCAGCGTCCGAGCGCGGCCCGCAGCGGGACGGCCGCCGGCGAATCCCAGCCGGGAAAACTTCCGCAGACGGCGAGCGCCGTGCCGGCCGGCCGCGAGCGGAGAAAGCGGGCGCAAGCACGCAGCGCCGCCGCATCAGGCGCCGCATCGCAGCCGAGAAAAGTGGTTTCGCCATGCCGGCCGCCGCGCACGACCGCGCCGGCGCGCGTGGGCACGATGGTACGGAAGGCGCGGAAGGGGATCTTATTTGCGCGCATCCAGGCGACGCAGTCGGCGCCGGTGGCTCCGCCGGGAAAACACAACGCGCGGGCGGGCACGCCGAGCCGCGCGAGCATTTTGACGACGTTGACGCCCTTGCCGCCGACCTGGAACGATTCGGCGGTGGCGCGCTGGGTGCGGCCGGGCGACCAGCGGCTGAAAGCGAAGGTTTTTTCCCACAACAGGTTGCCGGTGAGGGTGAGAATGGGAGGTTTCATACGGCGGGATTGCGTCGGTGCGGTGTTTTCCGGCAAATCAGACAGAATGCGCCGGCTCGTTAAGGCAAAAATGTTTCGCACGCGGAAAACTGCCGCACTCGCCCGCTGGCTGCTCGGCAAAACCCTCGTCCGCGCCCGCGGCGCTGGCGGCGAGACCGCGGTGCTCATCACCGAAGTCGAGGCTTACGACGGGCCGCGCGACCGGGCCAGCCATGCGCACGCCGACCGCGGCCGCACGCCGCGCAACGCGGTCATGTTCGAGCCGGGCGGCGTGTGGTATGTCTACCTTTGCTATGGCATGCATGAAATGCTGAACCTGGTGACGGGTCCGCGCGGCTATCCCGCGGCCATCTTGATCCGGGGCGTCGCCGGAACGATCGGCCCCGGTCGCGTCACGCGCTCGCTCGGCATCGGCCGGAAACTCAACGGCGCGCCGGCCGCGCCCGCCAGCGGCCTCTGGATCGAGGACCGCGGCCTGCGCGTGCCGCCGCGGCTGGTGCGGGCCACGCCGCGCGTGGGCGTTGATTATGCCGGTCCGGAGTGGGCGCGCAAAAAGTGGCGGTTCACCTTCGATCCGGCGGCGTTGCCGCAGGAGGCCTTGCCCGGCGCCGGCCGGCGGAGGCTCACGAGTGGGGCTGGGACGGCAAATTCTGCGCGACGGCGGCCGAGGGCGGCGTATAGTCGGTGAGCTGGGCCGTGGCCGTGCCGAACTTGAGCTTCACCTCCATTTTCACCGGCAGGTGGCGCTCGTCCTGCGTGATCCAGACCCGGATCTCGCCGCCGCGTTTGAAGATGCCCTTGGGATCCTTTTCCATCCGCGGGACGAGCACCAGGGTGTCAAAGCCGCCGAGCGGCGTGAGGATTTTTTCGTAGCGGTCGGCGAAAATCGTCACGGAATAAAACTCGTCGTCGAACAGCACGAGCATCGGGCGTTTGTCGCCGGGCTTCATCGCGTAGGTACGGGCCTGCACCAGGCTGGTGATGAGGTCGGCCGGCCGGCCGCCGGGCGGGATGGGCAGGGCGGGTTTGTCGCGCTCGGCATGGATGTAGTCGACATAGCTGGCCGTGCCCTGCGCGTAATTGAAAACGATGCTGGCCCGGGTGCCGCGCGAGCCCGCGGTGGAGGAGGCCTTGGCGGCAAGCAACCGGCCGTCGCGCGCGTCGAACACCGACTCGGCCTCGGCCTTGAACGGATAAAGCATCCGGATGAACCCGTGCGTGGCGGTGGTCGTGGTCAGGCGCAGCTGGGGCAATCCCTCGAGGGTCTCGTTCTGCGCGGAAATCCGGACCTCGCCCGCTCCGCTGAAAATGCCCCAGCCGACGCGGTAGACAAACGTTTCTCCCGGCCGCAGCGCGAGCTCCGTCGCCGCGGCGCGCAAACCGGCCACGGACAGAAGCGCGAGCAACAACAACGGGCGGACGTTCATGTCAGTTGGCGGAGATCAGAAGAGGAGGGTGGTTAAAAAGTGTGACCGGAAACCCTGGCAAAGGTGCATTAAAAATGCCAATCGCCGGAGTGAATTGATCGGCCGAAGCGCACGGTGCCGAACCGGGGACGACGGACCATAAACCGCCGTGCGCACTGGACGGCCGGACGGGGAAGGATAGGTTGCGGGTTGCATCATGCAGGCTGCAACCCACATCCATGTCAAAGGCGCGCGCGAACACAACCTGAAGAATCTCGAGCTGCGGATTCCGCGCGGAAAATTCGTCGTCGTCACCGGACCGAGCGGCTCGGGCAAGTCATCGCTCGCCTTCGACACCCTCTATGCGGAGGGCTACCGCAAATACATCGAGTCGCTGAGCGTTTCGGCGCGGCAGATGCTCGAGCAGCTCAAACGGCCGGACGTCGACTTCATTCACGGCCTCTCGCCGGTGCTGGCGATCGAGCAGCGCGAGGGCGGCGGTTCGCCGCGCAGCACCATCGCGACCGCCACGGAAATCGCCGACTACGCCCGGCTGCTCTGGGCGCTGTGCGGCGAGCAGCGCTGCCCGAAGGACGGCGGCCGCGTGGTCCAGCGCTCGCTCGACGACAACGTCCAGCGCATGCTGGTGGAATGCGCGGGCGAGCGCGTGATGCTGCTCGCGCCGGCCCTGCGCGCGAAGCCGAGCGTGTTGCGCGACGAGCTGCCGCGGCTGCGCCAGCGTGGCTTCCAGCGCGTGCGCATCGCCGGCGAAATCAGGAACCTCGACGATTCGCGCCTGCTGCCGGCGGGCGCGGGTGCGCGCGAACTGGCGGTCGATCTTGTCATCGACCGGCTGGTGGCCGCGGCCGACCAGCGCAGCCGGCTGGCGGATTCGCTCGAGCTCGCTTTCCGCGAAGGCCACGACCGCGCGATTGTGCTCGCGCAAAAAACGCCGGATGCGCCCTGGCAAGAATTGCCGTTGAGCCAGTCGCTGGCCTGCGAAATTTGCGGCGACGTTTTTGAAAAACTCACGCCGCGACATTTTTCCTTCAATCATGGCGAAGGGGCGTGCCCGACCTGCGGCGGACTCGGACGCAAGCTGCGCTTTGCGCCGGAACTGGTTGTGCCCGATCCGGAAAAAAGCGTGCGCGAGGGAGCGCTTAAACCCTGGCGCATTGGCGGCAAGAATTTGATCATCAAGCACAACGCCATTCTCAAGCAGCTGGCCGAGCAGCTTCCGTTCGACGCGGACAAGCCCTGGCGCGAGCTGCCCGACGAGGTGCGCGAGACGCTGCTCCATGGCGCGGGCGGAAGGCTGTTCGCCTTCAAGCTCCGCCGCATGCGCGAGGCGCGGGCCACGCCTTTTCCCGGCGTGCTCGCCATGCTCGATGAAAGCTGGCGACACACCGCGAGCGAAGGCTACCGCGCGCGGCTGACGACTTTCATGATCAGCGGCGAATGCCCCGAATGCCACGGCGCACGGCTCAACGCGCGAAGTTCAACCGTGCGGGTGAAGGAGAAAACGTTTCCTGAATTCATGTCCCTCGACGTCGGCGCGGCGCACGCGTTCGCGCGCGAGCTCACGGCCGCGCTGGGCGCGAACGATGCCGTGCGCGACGTCGTCACCGGCATCGAGCAGCGCCTGCATTTCCTCCTCGAGACCGGCCTCGGCTACCTGACGCTCGACCGCGATTACGCCACGCTCAGCGGCGGCGAGGCCCAGCGCGTGCGGCTTGCGACCCAGCTCGGCATGGGCCTGATCGGCGTGATCTACGTGCTCGACGAGCCGAGCATCGGCCTGCATCCGCACGACAACCGCAAGCTTCTCGCCACGCTTGCCAGCCTGCGCGACCGCGGCAATACCGTGCTCGTCGTCGAACACGATGAGGAGACGCTGCGGGCGGCGGATGAATTGATCGAGCTCGGGCCCGGTGCCGGCACGGAAGGAGGCGAACTTCTGTTTCAAGGCACGCCGGAGGCCTGCGCCGCCGATGCGCATTCCCGCACCGGCCCGTATCTCGCGCGCAAGCAGGCCGTGGTAAAGGACGCGGCCACGAAAAAGCCCGACGGCGCCTGGCTGACGGTGCGGGAGGCGCGCGAGCACAACCTCCGCGGCATCGATGCGAAATTTCCCGCCGGCCTGCTCACCTGTGTCACCGGCGTGAGCGGCTCGGGCAAGAGCACGCTGGTGAACGACATTCTCGCCGCGGCGGCGGCGCGCAAGCTGAACGGCGCCAAAACCATTCCGGGCCGCCACCGGCACATCGAAAACCTCGATTTTTTCCAGAAGCTCGTGCAGGTGGACCAGGAGCCGATCGGTCGCAGTCCGCGCTCCAATCCCGCGACCTATGTCGGCCTGCTTGATCTGTTGCGCGACCTCTTCGCCCAGGTGCCGCTGGCCAGGGTGCGCGGCTACAAATCCAGCCGGTTTTCCTTCAACGTCCGCGGCGGGCGCTGCGAGCGCTGCCAGGGTGACGGCGTGATCAAGCTCGACATGCAGTTCCTCGCCGACGCCTACGCGCCGTGCCCGAGCTGCGGCGGCCGGCGTTTCAACCGCGAGACGCTCGAGGTCATGTTCCACGGCCGCAATATCGCCGACGTCCTCGCCATGACCGTGCGCGAGGCCATGGAGCTCTTCCGCCACATCCCGCGCGTGATGGACAAGCTTGAAACGCTCGACGCCGTCGGCCTCGGCTACCTCACGCTCGGGCAGTCGGCCACGACCCTGAGCGGCGGCGAGGCGCAGCGGATCAAGCTTTCGCTCGAGCTGAGCAAACGCCAGCAGGGCGAAACCCTCTACATCCTCGACGAACCCACGACCGGCCTGCACTGGACCGACATCCAGCGGCTGATGGACCTGCTCTTCAAGCTGCGCGACGCAGGCAACACCGTCATCGTGATCGAGCATAACCTCGACGTGATCAACCTGGCCGACTGGATCATCGACCTCGGGCCGGGCGGCGGCGCGGACGGCGGCGATCTCGTCTTTGCCGGGCCGCGCGGCGAAATCGAAAAAGAGCCGCGCTCGCTCACCGGCGCCGAGTTGAAGCAATGGCGCAGCGCCGGCAAACAGGTTTAGATGCAGCTTGGAAGAACTGGCAAAAAGAGCATCGTCCGCTGCATTCATTGATGCATCA
>DATJYF010000158.1:0-13441 GCA_035499715.1 Opitutaceae bacterium
TGGGCGTGAGCGAAGCCCCGCGCGGCACGTTGTTCCACGACTACACGGTGGACCGGCACGGCCTGCTTCAGAAAGTCAATCTCATCGTCGCCACCGGGCAGAACAATCTCGCCATGAACCGCACCGTCGCGCAGATCGCGCGGCACTACGTGCGCGGCAACGACATCCCCGAACCGATGCTCAACCGCATCGAACACGGCATCCGCTGCTACGATCCGTGCCTGAGCTGCTCGACCCACGCGGTCGGCCAGATGCCTTTGCGGATCCGGCTCATCGCGCCGGGCGGCGCGGTGCTCAACGAAGTGGCGCGCGGGTAATTTTCCCTGGGCTGTGGCCAAGAGCGGGGGAACGGAGCTTGGGCCGTTTCCCCGCTCATCTTCCCGCTGGTTTTTGTTCCGGCCGCTGGTCTAGGCTTTGAACGTGCAAAAAGAATCCGAGCAAGCGGCCGGCGGCGGCTTTCTGGTCATCGGCTACGGCAACGTGCTGCGCCGCGACGACGGAGTGGGGCCGAAGGTCGCCGAGGCGATCGAGGCGATGTGCTTGCCGGGTGTCCGCACGCTGGTCTGTCAGCAGCTTTCCCCCGAGCACGCCGAACCGGTCTCCCGGGCGCACACCGTGATTTTTGTCGATGCCGCGGTGGACGCGCCGGCCGAGGTGCAGTTGCGCAAGCTCGAACCCGGCGAAACCTCGCAACTCATGGCCCATGCCGCCGATCCACGCACCATGCTGGCGCTGGCGCGCGACGTTTTTGGCCACGCGCCCGAAGCCTGGTGGCTGACGATTCCCGTGGTGAAGCTCGGCTTCGGCGAAGATCTCTCGCCCGAGGCGCAGCGCGGCCTGGAGCGCGCGGTGGAGGAAATCAAAATGCTCAGCCGCCCTGGGAATTGACGGCGGCGGCGTCCGTCCCGCCGGCCGGGACGGCGGGAAAATCGTGGCCCGGCGGCAGCTTCGCCAGCACGAGCTGGCGGGTGCGCTCATAGATTTCCTCCGGCGCGCCTTTTGCCTCGATCGAAATCAGCAGTCCGCGGCGCCGGTAGAAATCGATCAGCGGCTGCGTGCTTTCCCGGTAGGCCTGCATGCGCACGCGGATGGATTCCGGCCGGTCGTCGTCGCGCTGATAAAGTTGTCCGCCGCAACGGTCGCACACGCCCTCCACCTTGGGCGGAAGGCCGGTGAGATGGTACACCGCCTTGCAGCTGGAGCAGACGCGCCGGGCGCCCAGCCGGGCGACGATCTGCGCGATCGGCAGCCGGTAGTTGAGCACGGCGGTCAAACCGACCGCTTGCTCCTTCAATAATTTTTCCAGCGCCTTGGCCTGGGGCACGGTCCGCGGAAAACCGTCGAGAATGAAACCGCCCGAGCAACGCAGGCAGCGGCTCCGCTCCGCCACCATCTCGAGCACGGTTTCGTCCGGCACCAGGGCGCCGCGCGACATGTGGTCGAGCGCGCTGGCCAGGGCGGGCGAGAGTTCGCCTTCCGGCGTCGATTTGGAGGCGCGGAAAACGTCGCCGGTGGAGAGGTGGCAGGCGCCGAGTCGTTCGCCCAGCAGCTCCGATTGCGTGCCCTTGCCGACGCCCGGGGCGCCGAGCAACACCAGCCGCCACGGCTTGCCCAACGGCTGTCCCGGCGGCGTCAGGCAGCGGGCAACCCCGCCTTTGAGCCAGGAGGTTCGATCATGATATTTGGCCATAACACGCCTTTCGCTGAAGGATGAAAAAAGTGAAGTCGATGCCGGCAGTGTGGAACCGCGGCCGGCGTTTTCAAGCGACAGGGCCGCCAATGGCAAAAAACGCCCTTCCATTGCCAAAATTTGCGGGCCGTCTGCCATTTTTTTTCAAGGGCGCCGCGTCCGCCCGGCAATAATTCGGCCCGGGTGCCGCAAGATAGGTTAACATTTAGCCAACAACCGTGTAGTAGCCGTTTCCGCCCGCGTCTATGATGCCGGCATGCCAGAATCGTCGGGGAAGCCAGCGTCCCGGCCCGCGCCGGTCACCGTTCGATCGGGAGCGAAGAACGGCGATGCGGCGCATGCTTTTTCCGTCAACGACACCGCCTTCGGCCGCCCCCGTGATTTTCTCGGCAACCGTTTCGTCTACGCCGTCATTTCCCCCCGCGCCCGCGGCCTTTCCCTCGGCGTGAACATGACGCCCGACCGGTTGTGCAATTTCAACTGCCTGTACTGCGAGGTCGACCGGCGCACGCCCTCGCCCTACACCAAGCTGGAGGCGGAGGCGATGGGGGTGGAATTACGCCGCACCCTCACGCTGCTCCAGCAGGGCGGACTGCGCGAGCGGCCCTGGTATCATGCGCTGCCCGATGAGCTGCTGCAATTGCATCATGTCGCGTTGAGCGGCGACGGCGAGCCGACCCTCGCGCCGAATTTTGCCGAGGCGGTGCAGACCGTGATCCGGACCCGCGCGCTGGGCGGATTTCCTTTTTTCAAAATCGTCCTGATCACGAATGCGACCGGGCTCGATCGCTCGGAGGTGCAGGGCGCACTGCAGCAATTCGCCAAATCCGACGAAATCTGGGCGAAGCTCGACGGCGGCACCCAGGCCTTTATCAACCGCATCAACCGGCCCAACGTTCCGCTGGAAAAAGTGCTGTGGAATATCCTCACGCTCGCCCGCCGCCGGCCGGTCACCATTCAGAGCCTTTTTCCCGCCATCAACGGCGAGGAGCCGCCGCGTGAGGAAATCGAGCAGTACGCCCAGCGGCTGTGGGAACTGAAAAACGAGGGCGCGCAAATTTCCCTCGTGCAGATTTATTCCGCCGCGCGGCCCATGGCCCATGCCGAATGCAGCCATCTGCCGCTGAAGACGCTGTCGCGCATCGCCCAGACCGTGCGCCACGTGACCGGCCTGAAGGCGGAGGTGTTTTGACCGCAAGGCGGTCCGCCCCCGCGGCCCGCATTTTTATCAGCGGTTCACCGCTGTTTTCGAATATCCCACCGCCAGCAAACGCATGAATCCCGTCAGAGCCGCAATTCTTGCCGGCGGCACCCTCAACTCCTTGCTCGGCCTCTTCCACGTCTTTCTCTGCGGGCAGATATTCCAGGCTTATGGATCCAAGCCCTTTTATCCGCTGCTGGAAATGATGAGCATTGGCGGAACGCTTTTGATTTTCTTTTTGGCGTTCACCTCCCTGTTCTGCCCGGCGGCATTGGTGGAGACCCGGATCGGCCGATCCGTGGTCCTGCTGAACATTTCCGTTTATCTGGCGCGAACCTTGGGCGAATTCATTCTCTTTCCCAAGCCCAGCGGCGTCATCATCGGCCTCTGCGCATTTCTGACCCTGCTGTATGCCTACATCTATTTTTGCGGGAGAAGCGGAAGCGCCACCCACCTGACGGCTCTGTAGCCGGCCGACCCGCGCGCGATCCGCCAATGCCGGCTAGAGCTCGCGCAGAGCCGCTGCCACCGACATCCGCGCCGCGCGGACCGCCGGAAGCAGTCCGCCGATCAATCCGATCAGCGTCGCCCAGATGATGCCTTGGGCCAGCAATTGCGGTGTCACGGCAAAGGCGAACGTGATCTGGCTGAAACTCTGCCAGTTCATCGTCGAGGCGTGAAACCCGTTGAAGACGAAATAGGCCAGGCCGGCGCCGCCGGCGCCGCCGACGAGCGCGAGCGCCACCGACTCGAGCATGACCGACACCACCACCGCGCCGCCGCCGAATCCCAGCGCGCGCAGCGTCGCGATCTCGCGCGTGCGGGCCGAGACGGAGCTGTACATCGTGTTCAGCGCCCCGAAGACCGCGCCCACCGCCATCAGCAATGCGATGAGATAGCCCAGCGTCGTGATCAGCGTCGTCAGCGCGGTGGACTGGCCGGCGTAATAGTCGCTCTGCCGCATCACCTTGACGTTGAGCTGGGGGTTGGTGGTGAGGAAGTCCTTGAAGGTGTTGAAGGCCGCGGGCGATTCCAGCCGGGCATAGACGGATTGGAAGGTATCGCCGCGATGATAAGCCTCCTGCAGGACGGCGGCGTCCGTCCAGATTTCCGATTCGGCGGCTCCGCCGGCGGCGGAAAACACGCCGACCACCGGCCATTCGGCGCTGCCGACCTTGATCGCGCCGCCGACCTGCAGGCCGGCGAATTCCCGGGCCGCGCCGCTTCCAACGATGACCTCGTCCTTGCCCCAGGCGAAGGGGCGTCCATCGGTGATTTTCACATCCCTCACCTGGAAGGCGGCGCGCCCGACGCCTCGCAGCGGCACGTTGGCATCCGTCCCGGTCGAGCGCTTGGGCACGTCGATGATGACAAAGAGTTCGGCTGAAGCGAGCGGACCGCCGGCCGTGCGGGCCACGCCCGGCGCGTCCGCGATGACGCGAGTGTCATCGTGCCGCAACCCGCTGACCATTTCGCTGTCTGCGCCGCTGCGGAGCACGATGGCGGAATCCGGCGAGGCCGAGGCGGTCATGACCCGGCGGAATCCAGCGGCAATGGAAAGCACACCGACCAGCACGGCCACCACGCCCGCAATGCCGCAGACCGCGGCGGCCACCGAGCCGAGCCGTTGCGGAATGCTGAGCAGGCCGAACTTGGTCACCGAGGCGATCTGTGAAATCCAATTGATGAAGCCGGCCATGTCACATCCTCCTCAAGGCGTCCGCCACGCGCAGGCGCATGGCCTGCAGCGCCGGAAAAATGCCGGTGACCAATCCCAGCACCACGCTGAATTCAAGCCCGACGAGCAAATCGCGCGTCGGAAAAAAGAACAGCGGCAGCATGCCATGGGTCGGATCGCCGCCGGCCGTCATCAGCTTGGCCAGGCCCAGCCCGATCGCCCCGCCCAGCACCGCGAGCAGACACGACTCGCACAGGATCAGCGCCAAAACCTGGAGGTGGGTGAAGCCGATGGCCTTGAGCACACCCAATTCGCCGGTGCGCTCCCGCACCGCCTGCGCCATGGTGTTGCCCGTGACAAGCAGGATGGTGAAGAACACCGCGCCCATGATCGAAGCGGTGATGAAGACGATGTTGCCGATCTGGCTCACCCATGCCTGGACAAAGGCGCCTTCGGGTTCGGTCTTTGTCTCCGCCGGCGAATTTTCAAATTCGGCATCGACTTGCTTGGCGATATCCGCCGACCGGGCGGCGTCGGTGACGCGGATCGTATACCAGCCGACCCAGCCTTTGAATCGGGGCCGGGCCTCGTCGAAATAATCGTAACGGAAAAAAAGCGGGGTGGTATCGGTGTTTTTTTCCCGTCCGTCGAAAATGCCGACGATGTCGAATTCCCACAAATGGCTTCCGTCGGATTTGCCCCAGATAGGCGACATGATCGGCACCCGGTCGCCGATCTTCCAATGGAAGCGTTCCGCGGTTTTGCGGCCGACGACGGCGCCGGTCCGCGTCGCCAGCCAGGCTTTCATTTGTTCCGGCGGCAGGATGAGCTCTGGAAACATGTCCATGAACTCCTCCGGCACGACGGGGCACTGCATGAAGAAATTCTTCGGGTCCTGATAGATTCCTCCGAACCAGGTCTGGTGGACCGCCGCCGCGACGCCGGGAATCCGCTTCATCCGCTGCTCATAACTTTCGGGCAGCAGCTGGATGATCGAAACCTTGTGGCGCACGATCAGCCGGTTGGCGCCGGCCACGTCGATGCCGCCGGTGAGCGCCTGTTTGATCGCGGAAAGAAAACCGAAGAGGATGAAGGCGACGACGATCGAGAGCAGGGTCAGGATCGTCCGCAGCTTTTTCCGCTTCAGGTTGCTCCAGATGAGGTGCAGAAATTTCATGGCCGGACGCGCCTGGATTCGGGTGGAGCCGTGCCGGTCATTTCACGGGCTCGGCGCTGAGCTGACCCTTGTTCAGGTAAACGGTGCGCGAGGCGCGCGCCGAGGCGTGCGGGTCGTGGGTCACCATGATGATGGTCTTGCCGTGCGCGCGGTTGAGCGCCTGGAGGAGATCAAGGATCTCGTCGCCGGCCTTGCGGTCGAGGTCGCCGGTCGGCTCGTCGCAGAGCAGGAGCGTCGGATCGGTGACGATGCCGCGGGCGATGCCCACGCGTTGCTGTTCGCCGCCGGAAAGCTGCCGCGGGTAATGCTTCGCGCGATGAGACAGGCCGACCGCCGCCAGCGCGGCCGCCACATGTTTCTGGCGTTCGGCCCTGGAAAGGTGGGTGAGGAGCAGCGGCAGCTCCACGTTGCGTTCGGCCGTGAGCACGGGCAGCAGATTATAAAGCTGGAACACGAAGCCGACATGCCGCGCGCGCCAGGCGGCCAGCCGGCGGTCCGGCAGCGCGTCCAGGCGCTCGCCGGCGATGCTCACGGTTCCGTTCGTCGGCCGGTCGAGCCCGCCGATCAGGTTCAGCAGCGTGCTTTTGCCCGAGCCGGACGGCCCCATCAGGGCGAGGAATTCGCCGCCCGGAACCTGGAGATTCAGATCGCGCAGCACATGGATATCCTCCGCGCCGCGGCGGAAAATTTTTTCCACCGCCGCCACGTTGACCAGCGCGCCGTTGACTTGGGTTTGTCCGCTCATGGTTCGTTCTCCTTTACGGCGGCTCCATCCGCCAAATCCTTCGGCCCGTCCACCACCACCTTTTCGCCGGCGGCCAGACCGGCGCGGATGAGAATTTCATCCGCTTCGGAACCGGCGGCGGTCACGGCGCGGCGCTCGACGTGTCCGCCCTGCACGACCAGCACGACGTCGCGTCCGTCCTGCTCGCGCAGCGCTGACTTGGGCACGAGCACGCCGGCCGGTCCAGCCGGCGCCGAACCGGCCGTTTCGCGAAAAGCCACCTTCGTGCTCATTTCCGGCAAAATGCGCGGATCGAGCTGGTCGAAGCCCACCCGCACTTTCACGGTGGATTTGTCGCGGTCGGCCGTCGGAATGATGGCGATGACCTTGCAGGGAATCTTCCAGTCGGGATAGGCGTCGAGCGTCGCCTCGGCCGGCTGACCGGGCGTGACGCGGTTGATGTAGCTTTCGTTGACGTCGATTTCAATTTCGAGCGATTCCATGTCGACGAGCGTGCAGATGCCGGTGCGGGTGAAGCCGCCGGACGACATGGGGGAAATCATTTCGCCGGGCTGCGCGTCCTTAGACGTGATGATGCCGGCGAAGGGCGCACGGATGACCATGTCCTCGAGCTGCTGCTGCCAGACGCCGACGGTGCGGTCGGCCACCGCGACCTCGGCCTGCTGCTGCTCGAGGCGGGCGCGGTAGGCGAGGGCGGCGGCTTGGGCATGATCAAAGTCGGCCTGGGGCGCCACCCCGTTTTTTTTCAGTGCCGTCTGGCGCTCCAGATCCTGCTCCGCCTCCTTCAGGCGCACGCCGGTTTCCTCCAGCGCGGTCTTGGCCGAGTCCAATTGCGCCTGCGCGAGCAGCAGGCTGGCCCTGGCGTTGGTGTCGTCAAGCCGCGCGACGATCTGTCCGGCGCTCACTTTCATGCCTTCCTCGACCAGAACTTCCGTGACCTTGCCCATCACCTTGGAGGAAACTGTCGCCTCGCGTCGGGCCGTGACGTAGCCGGAAGCGTTCAGCACCGTGCGGTCGGCGCCGCCGGAGCCGGCGGCCTCGTGGGCCACCGCGGTGCGCACGGCGGCGGGCTTGCTCCGGGTCAACCACCACGTCACCGCCGCGGCCATGGCCAGCGCCGCGGCAATGAGAACCACCGGCAGGACTCCCCGGGGAGAATCCGGCTTATCGCTGCGCTCGATGCGCAGATCATCCAGCCTGGGCTGCGGCGGGCTCATAAACAGGCGCCATGTGAAAACAATTTGCCCTTCAAGGCAAATCATCAGCGAGCCGTGCGCTACACGCGCCAGCTTTGAAGAATGCGGATGTAGTTGGCACGCTCGAAGGCCAGCGGATCGGGGCAGCGGCGCAGATTCAGAACGCCGCGCAGGTCTTCGACGCTTTGGTAGTCGTGCTCGCTCAGCCACTGTTGCAGTCCCTTGAGAAGAATCGTGATGAAGTGGGGCCCGAGTTTGAGCAGCGCCGACACCAGCTGGACGGCGTGAGCGCCGGCGAGCAGCGCCTTGACCACGTCGTCCGCGGAATGCACGCCGCCGCTCGCGGCCAGCGAGCCGCGCAGGTGCGGCGAAATGATCGCCAGCCAGCGCAGACGCAACAGCAGCTCGGTCGGATCCGACAGGCGCAGATGCCGGTTCACCTCCAGTTCCGTAATGTCGAAGTCCGGCTGGTAAAACCGATTGAAAAGGACGACGCCGGCCGCGCCGACGCGTTCCAGTTCCAGCGCGAAGTGCACCGGCGAGGTGTGAAAGGGCGAAAGTTTCACCGCCACGGGAATGCGCACCGAATTCACCACCAGCTGCACGGTCTTGAGCATGTCAGCCTCGACTTCCTCGGCGGACACCTTGGGGTCGGTGGCGAGCTGATAGAGGTTGAGCTCGATTCCATCGGCGCCGGCGCCTTCGAAGCGGCGGGCATATTCGATCCAGCCGCCCGGCCAGCAGCCGTTGAGCGAGGCGATGACCGGAATGGAGAGCGATTTCCGCAGCCGGTCGATCTGGCGGAGATATTGGTCGGGGCTGAACTGGTATTCGGAAAAATTCGGGAAATAGGAGGTGGCCTCGGCGTAGCTCTCGGCCGGCGTTTCGATGTGGCTGGTCAGGGCGCGCTGCTCGACGTCGATCTGTTCCTCGAAGAGCGAGCGCATGACCAGGGCGGAGGCGCCCGCATCCTGCAGCTCGCGGGCGACGTGGACGTCGTCGCAGAAGGGGGAGGCTCCAACCACAAGCGGATTGTTGAGCTTCAGCCCGAGGTAGGTGGTGGTGAGTTTCATGGGGGTGGGGCGGCGGGCGCAGGCGCAGGCGTGGGAGCGGCCTGGCCGTCGCCGGCGAGGGCCGCAAGATGGCGGTAGAGCGCGTAGTGGCGGTGCACATACGCCTGGGCGCGTTTGGCCAGTTCGGCGGCGCGTTCGGGCGCGACGTTGCGGAGGATGCCGAAGCGCGTCTCGTTGGCGGTGAATTTGGCGAGGTCGCCTTTCGGCGCGCCGGAATCGAGCCGGAGGGCGGGTTCGCCCCTTTCGGCGAGGCGGGGATCGTAACGGAAGAGCATCCAGTAGCCGCTGTCGACCGCGAGCTTCTGCTGCTCGGTGCCGAGGTGCAGCGGGAAACCGTGGGCGATGCAGTGGGCGTAGGCGATGATCAGGGCCGGGCCGTTGTATGATTCGGCCTCGCGCAGCGCGGCGATGGTCTGGCTGTCCTTGGCGCCGAAGGCGACGTGCGCAACGTAGACGTGGCCGTATTGCATCGCCATCAGGGCGAGGTCCTTCTTGGCCATGGCTTTTCCGCCGGCGGCGAACTTCGCGACCGCGCCGAGCGGGGTGGACTTGGAGGACTGGCCGCCGGTGTTGGAATAAACCTCGGTATCGAGGACGAGCACCTTGACGTTGGCTCCGGAGGCGAGCACGTGATCAAGGCCGCCGTAGCCGATGTCATAGGCCCAGCCGTCGCCGCCGACGATCCAGACGGTTTTCTTGACGAGGTCGTCGGCGAGCGCTTCGAGCCGGCGGGCGTCGGGATCGGGCAGGGGCCGGAGCGCCTGGCGCAGCGCGGCCACGCGTTCGCGCTGCAGCGCAATGCCGGTTTCGGTGCCCTGGTCGGCTTCGAGCAGGGCGCCGGCAAAATCGGCGCCCACTTTGGGCGCGAGGCGCGCGAGCAGTTCGCGCGCCGTGTGGGCGCGCTGTTCCACGGCGAGGTGGAGGCCGAGGCCGAACTCGGCGTTATCCTCGAAGAGCGAGTTGGCCCAGGCGGGGCCGCGGCCGGCGCGATCGGCGCAATAGGGCGTGGTCGGCAGATTCCCGCCGTAGATCGAGGAGCAGCCGGTGGCGTTGGCGATGATCATCCGGTCGCCGAAAAGCTGGGTCAGCAGCTTGAGATAGGGCGTTTCGCCGCAGCCGGCGCAGGCGCCGGAGAATTCCATCAGCGGCGTCAAAAACTGGGAATTTTTGACCGTCGACGGATCGAGCTTGGTGCGGTCCGGATCGGGGAGCTGGAGGAAGAATTCCCAATTCTTGCGGTCGGCGGCGAGGCGGGGCGGCTGCGGCACCATGTCGATGGCCTTGTGGCGCGGATTGGTCTTGTCCTTGGCCGGACAGACCTGGACGCAGATGGAGCAGCCGGTACAATCCTCGGGCGCGACCTGCAGGGTGTAGCGCTGGCCGGGAAACTCGTTGGAACGGAAAGGCGCGGAGAGGAAGCCTTCCGGCGCGCGCTTGAGCTCGGCGGGATCGAAAAACTTCGCGCGAATCACGGCGTGGGGGCAGACCAGCACGCATTTGTTGCACTGGATGCACACGGCCGGGTCCCAGGCCGGCACTTCCAGAGCGATGTTGCGCTTTTCAAAGCGCGAGGTGCCGGTGGGCCAGCAGCCGTCGAGCGGCATGGCGCTGACCGGCATGAGATCGCCCTGGTTGGCGAGGAGCCGCGCAGTGACTTTTTGCACGAACTCCGGCGCGTGCTCGAACGTGCGCGCAACAGTCGCGGCCGCGGTCGCGTCGGGTGCGGTGGGAATCTTCACTTCGCGCAGGCCGGCGAGCGCGGCGTCCACCGCGGCGTAATTCATTTTCACGATCTGCTCGCCTTTTTTGCCGTAGGTCTTGTCGATCGCCTTCTTGATCTGCTTGATGGCCTCCTCGGGCGGGAGCACGCCGGAGAGCGCGAAGAAACAGGTCTGGAGCACGGTGTTGGTGCGCCGCCCCATGCCGCAGGTCTGCGCCACCTGGGTCGCGTCGATGACGAAGAGGCGGAGTTTTTTCTCGACCAGCGTCTGCTGCCAGTCGCGCGGGAGTTTTTTCCAGGTTTCCTCGGCGGAGTAGGGCGAGTTGAGCAGCACGGTGGCGCCGGGCGCGGCGTAGCCGAGCACGTCGGCGGTGCCGACGAAACTGAACTGGCTGCAGGCGACGAAGCCGGCCTGGCGGATGAGATAGGGCGCGCGGATCGGCCGCGGTCCGAACCGCAGGTGCGACACGGTCATCGAGCCCGACTTCTTCGAGTCGTAGACGAAGTAGCCCTGGGCGAAGTTGTCGGTTTGCTCGCCGATGATCTTGATCGAGTTTTTGTTCGCGCCGACGGTGCCGTCCGCGCCGAGGCCGACGAACACGCAGCGCCGCACGTCCGCGGCCTCGAGGTCGAAGTCGGCATCGTAGGGCAGCGAGGTGCCGGTGACGTCGTCATTGATGCCGACGGTGAAGCCGTGATGCGGGGCTTTCGCCGCCAGATGCGCGAAGACGCCGCGGGCCATGCCGGGCGTGAATTCCTTCGAGCCCAGGCCGTAGCGCCCGCCGATGACGCGCGGCGAGCCGGCCGATCCGTTCTGGGCCAGTGCGCCGACGACGCTGAGATAAAGCGGCTCGCCGAGCGAGCCCGGCTCCTTGGTGCGGTCGAGGGTGGCGATGATCTTGGCGGTCTTCGGCAGGGCGGCGTGGAAGGCCGTGACGTCGAAGGGCAGGAAGAGGCGCACGGCGATCACGCCGACCTTTTCGCCGCGCGCCACCAACCAGTCTACGGTTTCGGAAAGGGGTTCCACGCTGCTGCCCATGGCCACGACCACCCGCTCGGCCTCCGGGTGCCCGTGGTAGTCGAAAAGATGATAGCTTCGCCCGGTCACGGCGGCGAATTTGTCCATCACCGCCTGCACCGCTCCGGCCGTCTGCTGGTAGAAGCGGTTGACCGCTTCGCGGCCCTGGAAATATACGTCGGGATTCTGGGCCGTGCCGCGGAGCGTCGGCCGGTCGGGCGTCATGGCCCGGGCGCGGAAGGCGGCGATGTCGGCTTCGTTGATGACGGCGCGCAGCGTGTCGTCGGAAAGCAGGGCGAGCTTTGACACTTCGTGCGAGGTGCGGAAGCCGTCAAAGAAATGGATGAAAGGCACGCGCGAGCGGTAGCTGGCGGCATGGGCGACGAGCGCGAGGTCGTGCGCCTCCTGGGCGGAGTTGCTGCAGAGCAGCGCGCAGCCGGTGGCGCGGCAGGCCATCACGTCCTGGTGGTCGCCGAAAATCGAAAGCGCCTGCGCGGCCAGGGCGCGGGCGCTCACGTGCAGGGTGAAAGGCAGGAGCTCGCCGGCGATCTTGTACAGATTGGGAATCATCAGTAGCAAGCCTTGCGAAGCGGTGAAGGTGGTGGTGAGCGCGCCGCCGAGCAGGCCGCCGTGCACGGCGCCGGCCACGCCGCCCTCGGATTGCATCTCGACCACACGGGGGATTTCGCCCCACAGATTCGGCCGGCCGGCCGCCGCCCATTCGTCGGCCAGTTCGGCCATGGTTGAGGACGGCGTGATCGGATAGATTGCGATCAGCTCATTCAGCCGGTAGGCGACGTCGGCGGCGGCTTCGTTGCCATCGATGGTCTTGAAGGCCGGCGGCTTCGAGGCGGAGCCGGGGCCCGACTCGGAATGTTTGTCAGAGGAGCTGACGGAGGTTTTTTGAGAGGGAGCGACCATTGTAAATACCTGGTTTTAGTTATCCGAGGGTTTTGGTCCTGAAACATTACCGCCAACGGCTCCGCCGGACTTCACTGTCCTTGGCAATTGTTCGTCGTTTTTTGCCGCGGCCGGTTTTGCCGCCGCGGCCGGCAGCGGAGTCGAGCCGGGCACCGGCGGGGGCGGCTTGGCGCCGGGGTTCCATTGCGCGGTGGATTGCGCGCGGTAATCGCTGGGCGACTGACCGAGCAGTTTGCGGAAGACGCGGTTGAAGTGCGTCAGGGACTGGAAGCCGACGGCGAAGGCGATTTCGCTCACGCGGAGGTGGGGATTGATCAGGAGGTTTTTCGATTTTTCGATGCGGACACGGGAGACGTAATCGGTGAAGTTGATGCCGGTCGTCTTCTTGAAGACCTTGCAGAAATGAAAGGGGCTCATGTTGACCGCCTTGGCCACGCGGCCGAGCGAGAGCTCCTCGGCATGGTATTCCTGGATGTACTCGCGGGCGCGGGTGATGCTGGGCGGCTCGGCGTTTTCGCGCTCAATGAAGACCTGGTTGCTCAACATGGCGAGGTGCTGGGCAAAAATGGTGAGCAGCTTGATCAGCGATTCCTGCTGGTCATGGGACAGCTGCCGGCTCGAGTAATAGGCCTTTTTCAGCACCGGCGCCGGCAGGTCCACGCCCCACTTGGCCATGAGCCGGACCGTGCGTGCGAACTGGCGCGGTCCCGGCTTCCGGCGGAAGAGCTGTCCGGTCTGGAGAAACCCGATCAGCCGGCCGCTCAACCGCACCGGCACGGCGATCTCGCACAGGCCGGTCGGGCAGGCGATCATCTGCGCTTCCACCGAGGCCTTTTCGCAAAGGTGGGCCTGGACCTGCAGGCAGGAGGCGCAGGCGCGTCCCCAGCGCGAAATCAGGGCGCAAAAATGATTCTCATGCCGTTTGCCGTGGTGCGGCAGCTTCCACGGGTCCACCGGCTGCAAGGTCATCGACAGTCCGGTCATGTTGCCGAAGGCCCGCTCGTATTCGCGGTAGATCTTGG